>JBHJOF010000331.1:0-2179 GCA_050330055.1 Kiloniellales bacterium | reverse complement strand
GGCCGGCAGCGACCACGTTCTTGGCCAGGTAGCGGGCGGCGTAGGCGGCGGAGCGGTCGACCTTGCTCGGATCCTTGCCGGAGAAGGCGCCGCCGCCGAAGCCGATCTCGAGCCAGAGGTCATCCGCGTCGGGAAAGAGCGCGGCCGGATCGAGCCGCGCGGGCGGGGCGGGCAGGGTGACGGCCAGGCGCGGCAGCAGGCGCTCGAGCAGGGCCTTGCGGCCCGGCCGCAATGGCCTGCCCTGGCGCCGGCCATAGAGGATGCGCGAAAGCTTGTCCCGGGCCCGGCCGCCGCCGGTCACCACGAGGTCAGGCGTTGAAGGCGGACTTCAGCTCGTCCACCAGGTCGACGCGCTCCCAGGAGAAGCCGCCGTCCGGCTCCGGCGGCCGGCCGAAATGGCCGTAGGCGGCGGTACGGGCGTAGATCGGGCGGCTGAGCCCGAGGTGCTCGCGGATGCCGCGCGGCGAGAGGTTCACGAGCTGGCACAGCACCTGCGACAGCTTGCCCTCCTCGACCTTGCCGGTGTCGTTGGTGTCGATGTAGACCGACAGCGGCTTGGAGATGCCGATGGCATAGGAGAGCTGGATCAGGCAGCGCTCGGCCAGGCCGGCAGCGACCACGTTCTTGGCCAGGTAGCGGGCGGCGTAGGCGGCAGAGCGGTCAACCTTGGTCGGGTCCTTGCCGGAGAAGGCGCCGCCGCCGTGGGGTGCGGCGCCGCCGTAGGTGTCGACGATGATTTTGCGGCCGGTCAGGCCGGCATCGCCGTCCGGGCCGCCGATCACGAAGCGGCCGGTCGGATTGACGTAGAAGTCCTGCTCCCCGCACATCCAGCCCTCGGGCAGCACGTTGACGACGTGCGGGCGGACGATCTCGCGCACCTCGTCGGTGGCCAGGCTCTCGGCGTGCTGGGTCGAGACCACGACCGAGGTCGCCCGCACCGGCTTGCCGCCCTTGTATTCCAGGGTCACCTGGCTCTTGGCGTCCGGGCCGAGGCCGGGCTCGGCGCCCGAGTGGCGCGCCTCGGCCAGCGATCGCAGGATCGCATGCGAGAAGTAGATCGGCGCCGGCATGAGGTGTTCAGTCTCGCGGCAGGCGAAGCCGAACATGATGCCCTGGTCGCCGGCACCCTCGTCCTTGTTGCCGGCCGCGTCGACGCCGAGCGCGATGTCGGCGGACTGGGCGTGGATGTAGTTCTCGACCTCGGCCTTCTGCCAGTGGAAGCCTTCCTGCTCGTAGCCGATTTCCTTGACCGCGTGGCGCGCGACCTCCTCGATCAGCGCCTTGGTGACGCTGGCCGGGCCGCGCACTTCGCCGGCCAGGACGATGCGGTTTGTCGTCGCCATGGTCTCGACCGCCACGCGGGAATGGGGGTCATGCGTCAGGAAGGTATCGACGACGGCGTCCGAGATGCGGTCGCACACCTTGTCCGGATGACCTTCGGAAACCGATTCACTGGTGAAAAGAAAGCTGCCGTTGCGCACGCCCCATCCCCTTCGCTTAGCACGTCGGCGGCTTGCCACTGTCGCGTGGCTTGCCGCTGCCGCGGCCGATGGCAGCCGCTGCAGGCCTGTGCGCTACCGATGACGGCGCTGCTGCGCCGCACGCCCTGCCCCGCGACCCCGTCCTTTGCGTAGACCCCGTTTTCCCGCTGGTATCGTCCAGCCTGACCGCCGGTCTCACGGACAAGTATGAAGGCGGCCAGGAGCAATCCCGACCGCGCGGCATGTTGTAGTTCGATGAACCGGCCCGTCAAGCAGATTTGCTCTCGCAGGCTTGCCGGCGCCTCCTCATGCTCCATGCTGGCAGGGGCGCCGGAGCGAATCAGCTTGACCTCTGCCACGACAAGACGCGGCAGAGTGGTTGGAGCCTGCCGCGGCACGCCGCGGCGGGGCGATCAGGCCTCTTCGAGCTCGCCGCCGACGGCGAGCGCCTTTGTCATCTCGAAGAGGCGCTTGCGCACCTTGGGATCCCTGATCCGGTAGTAGGCGCGCACCAGCTCGAGGGTTTCACGCTTGGCCATGGGATCGGGCTCGTAGGGCTCCGGCGTCTCGGCCAGACCACGGATCTGGCGCGGCGAGCGGGCCGCCACCTCGTCCGACATGTCCTCGAAGAAATAGCCGATCGGCACGTCAAGCACCCGCGACAGGTCGAACAGCCGGCTGGCGCCGATCCGGTTGGC
>JBHJOF010000330.1:0-12312 GCA_050330055.1 Kiloniellales bacterium | reverse complement strand
CATGGCGTTGATCCTCATCCGTGTCCAAATCGTCGTGAAACGCTTGGGCATCAGTAGAATCAATGCCATGCACCACGTCCACAAAATTAAACCGGACAGCAGTGGCGAAGGCCGACCATCCACGTGTTGTTGCTTTCGACGGAGTAGTCGAGCGGCGCTGCATCAGGTCAGAGTGCCGTAGATGCCAGGATCCAACGGTCGTGGCGGGCAGCGGTTGCTGCTACAACGAAAGAAACCCGTCATGGTCGGCCTTCGCCGACCATGACGGTCGGTGTGAACGAGCCTTAACCGGACAGCAGGAGGTCAAGTCCGGGCATGACAGCGAGGAGAGAGTCACAATACCGGGGTCTGGCATGGAACAGCGCATCACGCTCATCACGCTCGGCGTGGACGACCTGGAGCGGAGCACCGCCTTCTTCGAGCGGCTCGGCTGGCGCCGTTCGGTCAAGCAGGCCGAAGGGGTCTCCTTCTTCCAGTGCGGCGGCGTCGCCCTCGGGCTCTTTCCGAAAGAGTCGCTTGCGAAGGATGCGGGTGTCTCCGCCCCCAGTGAACCAAGCGGGGGCGCCGGCTTCGAAGCCTTCGCCGTGGCCTACAACACCCGCTCCAAGGACGAAGTCGACAGCGTCCTGGCCGAGGTGGAGGCGGCCGGCGCGGCGATCGTCAAGCCGGCCGAGGAGGCCTTCTGGGGCGGCTACTCCGGCTACTTCCGCGACCTCGACGGCCATCTCTGGGAGGTCGCCTGGAACCCCGGCTTCCCGCTCGACGAGTCCGGCGCCGTCACGCTGCCGGACTGACTCGGCCCGTCAGCGGCGCCTGTCGGCCACCCTACTGCGTCCGGACGCCGAAGATCATGTACTTGAGGCTGGCGACGGCGCGGCCGAAGATGCCGAGTCGCTCGACGTTGGCGCCGGCCTGCAGCGGAAAGGTCAACAGCCGGCCCTCGCCCGCCTCGATCTCCAAAGTGGCGACCTGCTGGCCCTCGACGATCGGCGCCGGGATCGGCGCGTCGTACTTGACCTTCACCGTCATGTCGCGGCGCGCGGCGCGCGACAGGGTCACGGTCAGGCCTTCGGGGAAGACCAGCGGCACGGTCTCCTCCTCGCCCTGCCAGACCGCGGCCCGCTCGACCTCCTCGCCGGGCTGGAACAGGGCATAGGCCTCGAACTCGCGGAAACCCCAGGAGATCAGCCGCTCCGCCTCCTCCGAGCGCGCCTTGACGCTCGGCAGGCCGGTGATGACGGCGATCAGGCGGCGGCCGTTCCGCTCGGCCGAGGCGGTCAGGCCGTAGCCGGCCTCCTCGGTATGGCCGGTCTTCAGGCCGTCGGCGCCGATGTTCTTGTAGAGCAGCGGGTTGCGATTGCCCTGCCGGATGCCGTGATAGGTGAACTCGAGCTCGCTGTAGAGGTGGTAGTACTCCGGGAAGTCCTTGATCAGGCGCTGCGCCAGCGTGGCCAGATCGCGCGCCGTCATGCGGTGGTTCGGGTCGGGCCAGCCGGTTGAGTTGGTGAAATGGCTGTCGGTCAGGCCGATCTCCCGCCCCTTGCGGTTCATCTCTTCGGCAAAGGCCTCCTCGCTGCCGGAGAGGGCCTCGGCCAGCACGATGCAGGCATCGTTGCCCGATTGGATGATGACGCCGCGCAGCAAGTCCTCCACCCGCACCTGCGAGTTGACCTCGACGAACATCTTGGAGCCGCCCATGCGCCAGGCCTTCTCCGACACCGGCAGCATGTCGTCGAGCGACAGCCGGCCCTCGCGCAGCCGCTCGAAGACCATGTAAATGGTCATGATCTTGCTCATCGAGGCCGGTGGCATGGGCATGTCGGCGTCCTTCTCGAACAGTACCGTGCCGCTGGTCATGTCGAGCAGGAACGCCTCGCGGGCCTGGGTATCCAGCGCCCTGGCGGGCGTCGCGGCGCCGCCCGAAAGGACGGCCAGGACAAAGCCGAGCGCCAGCGCGGCGCCCAGAATGCGGTTGGCGTTGAATATGCGGTTCGCCTTGAGGAGTTCGGTGATCATGATCAGAAAGGGTCCGGATTGGGGTGTAACCGTGCCGCTACCTGGCTGCGATGCGCCTGCCTAGCGGAGAAGTTGGACGAAAGCGTGGCCGCCGGCCGCTGAGCGTGCGTCGTGCATGGTTCACTCCACCACGATGCGCGCTTCGCTGTGGCCGTTGGCGATCAGCGCGTTCAGCAGGCGGTCGGCTTCCTCGACCGACGGGATCGGCCCGACGCGGACGCGGAAGAAGTGCTGCTGGCCGACCTGCGCCTGCGTCACCTGAGAACGGGCCAGGCGGTTGAGCTCGATGCTGAGCCGCGTCGCGCTGTCTCGGCGCAGGAAGGCTCCGGCCTGGATGTAGATGTTGCTTGGCCGCACCGCGGTTTGCACCACCCGGCCGTCCGGCCAGTCCGCCTCGATCTGGCGCTGCGCCGGCCGTCCCCTGGCATCCGTCGCCGCCGCAGTCTGCGCCTCGGTCGGGGTCATGGCGGCATCGGGCCCGGCGAGCGGCACCTCGGAAACCGCCTCCATCGGCGCAGCCGCCGGTCCATTGGAGGCCACGGTCAGGTTCCGCGCCAGGGCGGCATGCTGCAGGCTCTCCTCTTCGAGAACCTGGACCCGCACCCTGGCGGTGCCGGCCTGCTCGAAGCCGAGGAGCTGCGCGCCGCGGCGCGACATGTCGATGACCCGGCCGTGCTTGAATGGCCCGCGGTCGTTGACCCGAACGGTCACCGCCCGGCCGTTCTCCAGGTTGGTGACCCGCACGATGCTGGGCATCGGCAGGGTTGGATGGGCAGCCGACAGGCTGTTCTGATCGAAGATCTCGCCGTTCGCCGTCTGGCGGCCGTGGAAGCCGGGCCCGTACCACGAGGCGATACCCGTGGCGTCGTAGTTGTAGTCGACCTTGGGATAGTACCAGACGCCGGCGATTTGATAGGGGTTGCCGACCTTGTAGTGGCCGACGGCGGGCGCCTCGCCGGTGTTGAGCTGCTTGGCGGTATGGCTCGCGAAGTCGAGCTCGGGGAAGCTGCAGGCGCTCAGGGCAAGCAGCAGCGGTACCACGGCCTGGAACCGAAGGCGGTGCAGTCGGCGGGTATGCATCTTCATGTCGTTCGGCCCCCCGTATCGTGCGTCAACGTGTCCTCCCCCTGCCCCCGTGGCGTCCGCTATTGGACCCGGCCGTGGCGCAGCCGCTCAAGCAGCCAGGCGGTCGGGTAGCCGTCGGGCGGCAGGTCGTGCTGCCGCTGAAAGGTGCGCAGGGCGCTGCGCGTCTGCGCGCCGACGACACCGTCGGCCATGCCCACGTCCAGACCGTGCGACGCCAGCAGGCGCTGCATCTCGGCAACCTCCTGCCGGCTCAGCGGCCGGTCTTCCCGCGGCGGCGTCAGAAACGGCCCCTTGCCGGCTATCCGGTCAGCCAGATGGCCGACGGCCACGGCATAGAACAGCGAGCGGTTCCAGCCAAGCGTGGCGCGGAAGTTGTCGTAGACCAGGAAGGCCGGCCCCTTGTGCCCGCCCGGCAGGATGATCGAGCCTTCGAAGCCGACCGGCGGCAGGGCATGGCCCTCGGCGGTGCGTACGCCCAGGCGCTGCCACTCGATCACCGGCTTGCGCACGTCGAGATCGGTCAGGCCCCAGTCGAAGTCCGGCGGCAGGCGCACCTCGCGCCCCCAGGTCTGGTCGCCACGCCAGCCTATCGCCTTGAGGAAGTTGGCGGCCGAGGCGAAGGCGTCGCGCAGGCTGAACCAGATGTCGCGCCTGCCGTCGCCGTCGCCGTCCACGGCGTGGCGGCGGAAGGTCTCGGGCATGAACTGGACCTGGCCCATGGCGCCGGCCCAGGAGCCGGTCATGCGCGGCAACGCGATGTCGCCGGACTCGAGGATCTCCAGGGCATCGAGGAGCTGGGCGCGGAAGAAGTCCGGACGGCGATCGTCATAGGCCAGGGTGGCCAGCGCATCGATCACCGGGAAGCCGCCGGTATTGGCGCCGTAGTTGGTCTCCAGCCCCCAGAAGGCGATCAGGAAGCGGCCCTGCACGCCATAGCGGCGTTCGATGTCGGCCAGCAGCTGCTTGTGCACGACCAGCAGCTCGCGGCCGCGGCGGATGCGCTCGGGCGACACCGCGCGGTCCAGGTAAGACCAGAAGGTCTGGGTGTGCTCCGGCTGGCGGCGATCGAGCTCGATGACGCGCGGCAGGGGCTGCCAGCCCTCGAAGGCGGCGGCCAGAGTGGCCTGCGATACGCCGCGGGCGGCGGCTTCCTGCTTCACGCCCTCCAGCCAGGCGCGATGGTCGCCGGACCCCTGCGCCGCAGCCGGCGTCACGGTGGCCAGGGCTCCGGTCAGCAGGCCGATCAAGGCGGCAGCAAGGAATGCGCGAGGCTTGCCGGTTCTGCGCTGCAGGACCGGGCTAAGTCCTTTACGAATCGGCGTCGTTCTTGACACGGGGATTCTTCTGCCACAGGGCGGTGCCAGGTGCAACGTGCCGGCCCGCAATGCGCGTGCGACGCTGGCCGCGATTCCGGCCGGCACCGCCAAGGAGTAGCGCGGCTTTGGTTAAGCGTTTCATAATATTGTCCCATGGCCGGGCTATAAGGGCGCATCCGCGGTTGTCGCCCGGAGCGGGGTTGCAGGGAGCCCTGGGCGAAGGTCCGCCGGACCGGGTCGGTGAAGCGGGGACTGGACTGGGGGCGCAATCCAGCATGGAGCCAAGACGCAGTGAGGCCAAAAGGGGCGAAAGCGTGGGTCCAGTCCTGGATTTCCCCTTCCGCCGGCCCCTGATCCGACTCATAATGCTTAACCGCGCGTGACATAACGACAAACAACCCACGCGCTTGCCGATCCATCCTCTCAGGGAGTGCGCACTGTGACCGTGAAGAGCAAAGAGACCCTATCGAGCCGCAGAACGCAGCGGGCGGCGAAGGCATTCTCCCGCCGGACCGTGCTGCGCGGTGCGGCGGCCGCGGGCGGCCTGGCGGCTATCGCGCCCTACGTCATCTCGGCCGAGGCAAGGGCCGCCTCGGGCGAGCTCAAGATCATGATGTGGTCGGACTACCTGCCGGCGCCCTTCGCCGACAAGTTCACTGCCGAAACCGGCGTGACCATCAAGCACACGCCCTACGGCTCGAACGAGGAGCTGATCAACAAGATCCGCGCCACCAAGGGCCGCGGCTTCGACCTGATCAGCCCGACCAACGACCGCACCGGCCAGTGGCAGGACCTCGACCTGCTGCTGGAGTTCGACATGAACCGGGTGCCGACGGACAAGGTGATCCCGTCGATGCTCGACATCTCGGGCAAGTTCTCTTGGGACGGCAAGCCGCGCCATCTGCCCTATCTCTGGGGCACCGAGGCGATGGCCTGGCGCACCGACAAGTGGGACAGCGCTTACGAAGACCTGTCCTACGGCGACCTCTGGTCCGAGGAGCTGAGGGGCAAGGTGATGGGCCGGGCCCACTCGCTGATGTCCGGCATCGGGCTCTATCTCGACGGCTCCGGCAAGCTGCCCAGCAACCGCATGCTCGACGCCTACAAGGACGAGGACAACATGCGGCGCATCTGGACCGAGATCACCAAGTTCGCGGTCGACCACAAGCCGCACATCAAGCAGTTCTGGAACGATGCCGACGGCCAGATCAACGGCTTCATGCAGAACGACGTGGTGCTCGGCCAGACCTGGGACGGGCCGCCGCTGCGGCTCAAGGCGGAAGGCAAGCCGGTGACCTTCATGGCGCCGCAGGAAGGCGCCTTCACTTGGCTCGACGGCCTGGCGATCCCGGTCGGCGCCCAGAACATGGACGCGATCTACGCCTTCATCGAGTTCTCCTTCGATCCGGCCAACGCCGGTCTGCTGGCGAACGAGACGGGCTACAACGCCACCGCCAAGGGCGCCGACGAGCATCTGACCCCGGCCGCCAAGAAGAACTTCCAGGAGGCCTATCCGGGGGATGCGCTCGACCGACTCTGGCCTTGGCCGCCGACGCCGTCGTGGTATGCGGAGATCCGCGCCGAGTACGTCGACAAGTACGTCGCTGCCTAGGCCGAATGGAGCTGACGGACTGCCGCACGCCCCCGCCCTTGCGGCCGGGGCGTGCGGTGGGATTCCGGATGATGTAGTCTAGTGTTGTGCCTCTGACGTTTGGTACCTACTCGATGTCATGCCCGGACTTGATCCGGGCATCCATCGTGCAGCGGCACCATGGATTGCCGGGCCTTCGCCGCGCCGAAGGGGCTACGGCCCCGCAGGCGGGTCAAGCCCGGCAATGACAGGTTTGGAGATCCCGGAGCCAACTGCTGGAGCCATAACATTAGCAGCGCAAATGGGGGCATAGCGGAGCGTGAGTGCCGACGTTGAGCTCGACCATCTCTGGATTCGCTTCGGCGACTTCACCGCCGTCGCCGATGCTAACCTGCGCATCGAGGCCGGCGAGTTCTTCAGCTTCCTAGGGCCCTCGGGCTGCGGCAAGACCACCATCCTGAGGGCCATCTCCGGCTTCCTCGATCCGACCGAGGGCGAGGTCCGCATCGGCGGCAAGAACATGTGGGGCATCGGCCCGAACAAGCGCCCTACGGCCCTGATCTTCCAGAACCTGGCGCTTTTCCCGCTGATGTCGGTCGCCGACAACATTGCCTTCGGCCTGGAGGTGCGCGGGGTCAAGAAGTTCGAGCGCCGCAAGCGGGCCGAGGAGCTGCTCAACCTGATCGCCCTGCATGGCCAGGGCGACAAGCTGGTCTCGGCGCTGTCGGGCGGCCAGCGCCAGCGCGTCGCCATCGCCCGGGCGCTGGCGGTCGAGCCCGAGGTGCTGCTGCTCGACGAGCCACTTTCGGCCCTCGACCTCAAGCTGCGCCAGCACATGCGCACCGAGCTGCGGTCGATCCAGCAGCGCGTCGGCATCACTTTCATCTACATCACCCACGACCAGGGCGAGGCCCTGACCATGTCCGACCGGGTCGCCGTCATGAGCAACGGAGTGGTCCAGCAGATCGGCGACGGCGCCACCATCTACAACCACCCGGCGACCGCCTTCGTCGCCTCCTTCGTCGGCGAGAACAACCCCTTCTTCGGCCGGGTGCTGCGCGCCGACGGCGACTATGCGCAGATCGACAGCAAGTTCGGGCCGCTGCGCGGCCGCAACGAGCAGGGCCTGCGCGAGGGTGACCAGGCGATCCTCTTCGTGCGGCCGGAGTCGCTCTCGCTGACCAACGGCGTGGTGGCCGAGAACGTGATCGAGAGCACGGTTCGAACCGAGGAGTTCGAGGGCCAGTTCATGAAGATCTACCTGGCCGGCGAAGGCCCCAAGCACATCGCGCTGTCGGTCACCAACGACGGCTCGATCCCGCGGCCGGA
This sequence comes from Kiloniellales bacterium, assembly GCA_050330055.1. Taxonomy (GTDB): domain Bacteria; phylum Pseudomonadota; class Alphaproteobacteria; order Kiloniellales; family JAKSDN01; genus JBHJOF01. The sequence continues at coordinate 4,974 of JBHJOF010000330.1, read as the reverse complement.
GCAGGGCAGCACCGCGCGGATCGCCTTCGACGCCAGCCGCGCCGTGGTGCTGCCGCGCGGAGAGATGGCCGGTGAGTGAGTTTCTCTCGACCTTCCTCGCCCTGCTGCTGGCGCTCTTGATCGCGCCGCACGCGCAGAAGATCGCCATCTGGTTCTGGGACGGCGTCAAGGACATCCGCTTCGTCCAGCGCAACGGGATCATTCTCTCGACCTACCTAGTGGTCGCCGTGATGGCCTGGATGGTCTTCATGATCATCCTGCCGCAGCTCTACATGCTGGACTTCTCGTTCCGGCCCAATCTGCCGCTGCACGAGATCGGCGGTCCCAAGGACGTCCATACGCTGGAGAACTACCGCTACCTCATCTTCGGCCGGCCGGGCGACGAGAGCCTGTTCAACTATCTGCACCTGACGGTCTTCGTGAAGACCATCGTGGTCAGCGTCATCATCACGCTGATCGATCTGGCGATCTGCTATCCGATCGCCTACTACATTGCGCAGGTGGCGCGCGGCGGCCGCGCCCGCCTGCTGGTGCTCTGCCTGATCGTGCCCTTCTGGGTCAACGAGATCCTGCGCGCCTTTGCCTTCCGCATCCTGTTCGGCACCTCGGGCGTGATCAACTCGGCCTTGATCTCGCTCGGCCTGATCGACAGCGGCATCGACTTCCTGCGCGCCGACGTGGCGCTCTACGCCGGCCTCAGCTACGCCTACATCCTGCTCATGGTGTTCCCACTCTACAACGCCATCGAGAGCCTGGATCACAACCAAGTCGAAGCGGCGCGCGACCTGGGCGCGCCCTGGTGGCGCATCCACTACCGCGTGGTCATGCCGCACGCCAAGCCCGGCATCGCCTCGGGCTGCACCATGGTCTTCATGCTCTGCGCCGGCGCACTGGCGGCGCCGCAGATTCTCGGCGGCCCGCGCAGCCTGTGGTTCACCCAGATCATCTACAACTGGTTCTTCGAGGGCCTGAACTGGCCGCAGGGCTCGGCCTACGCCTTCGTGCTGCTGGCGGCCTGCATCATCTTCGTGCTGCTGGTCATGCGAATCTTCAAGGTCAGGTTCGGGGAGATCGCCAAATGAGCTCCCGTACCGTCATGAAGCTCATGGTCGGCTTCTACATCGCCCTCTTCTTCCTGTTCCTCTTCGGGCCGGTCGTCATGATGGGGACGACGGCCTTCAACCGGAGCTCGATCCCCCAGGTGACGCCCTGGCAGGGCTTCACCCTGCAGTGGTTCGGCCGGCTGGCGCAGGACAGCCAGATGATCGACGGCATCACCAACAGCCTCTGGATCGGCCTCGGCGTGGTCTGCCTCTCGGTGCCGATCAGCCTGGCCGCGGCGATCATGATGACGCAGATCTATCAGCGCGTGCAGCCGATCTACTACGTCATCGTGGTGTCACCGGTGCTGACGCCGGGCGTGATCCTCGGCATCTCGACCCTGGTGTTCTGGGACCGGCTCGGCACGCTCGCCAACGCGCCCTACGAGTCGCTCTACTACGACGGCATGTGGCTTACCATCGTCGGTCAGTCGACCTTCATCTCGGCCTATTGCATGCTGATCTTCCTGGCCCGGCTGCAGCGCTTCGACCGCACTCAGGAGGAAGCGGCGCTCGACCTCGGCGCCAATCACGTGCAGGTCTTCTGGAAGATCCTGATCCCCTTCCTGCGTCCGGCGGTCTTCGCGGCGGCCGTACTGGCCTTCCTGACCTCCTTCGAGAATTACAACACCACGGTCTTCACCATCCAGTCGGAGAGCACGCTGACGACGGTGCTGGCCGGCAAGGTGCGCATGGGCACGCAGCCCGACCTCTCGGCGCTCGCCGTAATCATCGTCGTCATCACCCTGGTCGGCGCCAGCCTGCACGAGGTGCTGCGCCGGCGCGAAGCGGCACGCGAGGAGGCGGCGCGCGAGCAGGCGCGCCGCGCCGAGATGGAGGTCGACATGAAGCTTGCGGCGCAGCCGATGGGCGCCGAGTAGCAGGCCAGTCGGGGAGCCGCATGGCCATCACCGTTCACACCATCACGCGCTACACCGTCCAGGTGCTGACCAAGAAGGCCGGTGAAAACGCCCATTCCTATGTCACGCTGCGGCTCTACGACCACGAGAACACCAGCCGCGGCGTCGCCGTGTTCGAGAACTACGGCGCCGCGGAGCCGCCCAAGCCGACCGGCGACTACAACGAGCAGTCGGCGACCTGGTACTTGGACATCGCCCACTTCCAGCCCTACATGGACATTCTGCGTCTGGAAAAGCCGATCTACCTGAAGATCGGCTGGACCCAGCAGCGCAAGGCGCAGACCGTGGCGCAGGTCTCGATCGACACCAAGAAGGAGGTCATCGGCCAGTTCTTCGAGCTGTCGCCGCGCGCCTCGTGATGCGCCTCCTGGCCAGTGCCGCAGCAGGCACCCTCGCCGCCCTGCTGCTGTCACCCATGGCCGATGCAGAGCCGCGCAGCCTGCGCCATGTGACCTACGACTATTCGGTTGCCAGCTATTGCGGCCTGCTGACTCCTGCCGTCGAGGCCGGCTTCCACCATGAGCTCGAGAGCCTCACCGAAAGCCTCGGCCTCGGCCCCGACGAGGCCAAGGCGGAGCGAATCGCCGGCTTCGTCGCGGCCGACGAGGAATGGTCGAACCGCGGCCTGGGCGGCTTCCGCGCCTGGTGCGAAGACGAGGGCATGACCGCGGCGGCGCATTTTCTGGGCATCGCGCAGACGCTGCGGTGATGCGCGATGGTGCTGCCGGGGTGCCTTTAGCGAAACTGTCACCACCGCGCCTCTGGCGCCGCTCCCGCACTTGCGCTAAGGCTCTGGCGCCCGTGCGGCAGGGCCGTGGAAGGGAGCCGGGTCCGATGACGCCAGAGATCAACGTCCTGATCATCACCGCCGACCAGTGGCGCGCCGACTGCCTCTCGGTGCTGGGCCACCCGACGGTCGAGACGCCGCACCTCGATGCGCTGGCGGCCGACGGCGTGCTGTTCCGCCGGCACTACGCCCAGTGCACGCCCTGCGGCCCGAGCCGGGCCTCGCTGCATACCGGCATGTACCTCATGAACCACCGCTCGGTGCGCAACGGCACGCCGCTCGACCCGCGCTTCACCAACGTGGCGCTGGAGGCGCGCAAGGCCGGCTACGCCCCCTCGCTGATCGGCTACACCGACACCAGCGTCGACCCGCGCCGGCACCACCCGAACGACCCGGCGCTGCGCACCTATAGCGGCACGCTGCCGGGCTACAAGCAGCTGGTGCCGGGCAGCGAGAGCGAGATCGCCTGGCTGCGCAGCCTGGCCGCCAAGGGCTATGCGGTGCCGGAGCGCACCTTCGACATCTACTACCCCGACCCGGACAAGCCGGGTACCGGCGAGCGCGGCCCCACCTTCCAGCCGACCTCTTACAAGGCCGAGGACAGCGACACCGCCTTCGTCGCCGACCGGGCGCTCGACTTCCTGCGCGTCGAGGGCCGGCGGCCCTGGTTCCTGCACCTGAGCTTCCTCAGGCCGCACCCGCCGTTCTTCGCGCCGGAGCCCTACAACGCCCTCTACGATCCCGATCGAGTGCCCGGCTACCGGCGCGCCCCCAGCCCCGAGGAGGAGGCGCGCCAGCATCCCTATCTGGCCTTCCTGCTGCGTCACTTCCGGGCGCGCGACGATTTTGACGAGCGCCGTTATCCGCAGTCCGAGCCGGCCATGCGCCAGCTCCGCGCCACCTACTACGGGCTGATCGCCGAGGTCGATCACCATCTTGGCCGGCTCTTCACCTGGCTCAAGGAACAGGGACTCTACGAACGCACCTTGGTGGTCTTCACCACCGATCACGGCGAGCAGCTCTGGGACCACTGGCTGCTCGGCAAGGAGGCCTATTTCGAGCAGTCGTTCCACATCCCGCTGATCGTCCGCGCACCGGGCAGCCGTTTCGACCGCGGGCGTGGCCGCCAGGTCACAGCCTTCACGGAAAGCGTCGACGTGACGCCGACGGTGCTCGACCTGATCGGGCAGGACATGCCGGTGCAGTGCGACGGCGCCTCGCTGACCTGTTTCCTGCGCGGCGAGCAGCCGCCGCGCTGGCGCCGCGAGGCGCACTGGGAGCACGACTTTCGCGACGTGGTGGCGGGCGCGCCCGAGGCCGAACTGGGCATCGGCCTCGACGAGTGCACGCTCTCGGTGATTCGCGGCGAGCGCTACAAGTACATTCACTTCACCGCCTTGCCCCCGCTACTGTTCGATCTGCAGGCGGATCCGGACGAGCTGACCGACCTGGCGCGCGACCCGGCGCGGCGCGACGTGCTGCTGGACTGCGCCCAGTCAATGCTGTCGTGGCGTATGGCGCATGGCGAGCGCATCCTGACTGGGGTACAGCTCACGCCCCGGGGGCCGGTGGAACGGCCCCGGGACGGCCGCGGGGCGCCCGGCGCGTCGTCCTGGGCCTCCGGGGAGCAGGCCCAGGAGACCTCAATGCCGCAAAAAACGCCCATGCCTAGCGCCGCCGGATCGTCTATGATGCAATCCATCGGGGACCCGAGTGGGGACTAGTGGCCTTTGGGTCCCGAAGATCACCGTCAGCATCGATAGTTTCTGTGGACCGCCGCGGCCCTTCCTCGTGTTTCGCATTCTGAAATTCCTGCTGTTTTTCGCCTTGCTGGGCGGACTCTACGGCCTGTACCACCTGCACTCGGCCAAGCAGCGCGAGCAGGAGGTGCTGGCCTGGAGCAACCGCCTGATATGGGATGCCCTGGCCACCGAGGCGACGCCCCGTTTCGGCGGCCAGGCGGTGACCGCCGGCCCGAGCGACAGGAGCTGGCGCGTCAGCGGCAAGCTGGCCGTCAAGACCGACTCGGGCGCGCCCATGGAAGGCAGCTACCAGGCGGTCCTCGTGAAGCTCTGTAGCGCGGCCGACGACAAGCGCTGCTGGGATTTGCAGGCGCTGCGGGTCGGCGATGAGGTGGTCGTCGCCGGCGCCGGCCTCACGGAGGCCC
>JBHJOF010000329.1:0-23929 GCA_050330055.1 Kiloniellales bacterium | reverse complement strand
AGCGAGCTCGCCCAGGTCAGGGCCGCCGCCGCGAGATGCAGCGGCAGCGGCCGCGGCCCCTGGCGCGGCCCCGGGGGCCGTCGCGCCTTGACTGCCGCCTCCTGCGGCGGCTCCCGCTGCTGTCGCCGTGTCGCCATGCGTCCCCCGTCTTCCCGCCTCGGCCGCGCCCGGCCAGCCCGGGGGCCAGCCCGGCCCGCCAGCGCCCGGCACCCCGGAACCCGTAGTCAGCGCGCCCAGCATGGCCGGCCACAGGACCCACGGCGCGGCCGTCGCCGGGCCAATTGCCGCCGGGCCGAGCGCCGCCGTCAGGCGCCTTATCATGTCGGTGAAATCGCCGTCGGCGGCAAGCGCACTCACCTGATCCTGCCACAGGTCCAGGTATCGCTGCGCCAGCTGATCCAGCTCGCTCTGCTCGGCCATGGCGCGGAGTATAGCGGCGCGCCCCCGGCAAAACCAAGAAGCGGCAAGACCGGAAAGCGCGGCCCGCCACGGTGGCAGCCGCTCGCCAGGGCGCTGTCGCATTGCAGCAGGGCCGCAGTGCACCGCAAAATAGTCTGGACACAAGTAAGTGTCGCGGTGCTAGGCTAGGTCTGCCCCATTGGCCCCATTGGTCCAAGGGGGGGACTTGCGGAGGTCAGAGGCGAACTCGTGGCGGATAAGCAAGCCGAGACCAAAGACGAGCCGATCACGATCAAGAAGTACGCCAATCGCCGGCTCTACAACACGGCGACCAGCAGCTACGTGACGCTGGAGCATCTTTGCCAGATGGTGAAGGACGGCGTCGACTTCGTGGTCTACGACGCCAAGACGGGCGAGGACATCACCCGCCCGGTGCTGACCCAGATCATCGTCGAGGAAGAGGCCAAGGGCGCCAACCTGCTGCCGATCAACTTCCTGCGCCAGCTCATCGGCTTCTACGGTGATTCCATGCAGTGGATGGTGCCGCGCTATCTCGAGCAGATGATGGGCACCTTCGCCAGCAACCAGGAGCGCCTGCGCAAGTCGATGCAGGAGACGCTGGGCGGCATGTTCCCGGCCGGCAACATCGAGGAGATGGGCAAGCAGAACCTGGCGCTGTTCGAAAGCGCCATGCGCATGTTCTCGCCCTTCGGCATGGAGCCCGGCAAGTCCGGCCCGCGTCCGGGCAACAGCGAGACGCCGCACGTGGCTCCTTCCGGCGCCAAGGGCGACGACCCGGAGACGCTGGCCAAGCTGAAGCAGCAGGTCGACCTGCTGCAGAAGCAGATCGACGCGCTGTCCGAGGAAAGCAAGGGCGGCAAGGAAGGCCAGGGGTCGTAGCGCCGCTTCAATTCAATTCGCAGCGAAGATTTACCCCTCACCCTCCCATCGCTGACGCGATGGGCCCCCCCCTCCCCCCCAAGGGGCGGGGGGGGGAAATAGCCGCGCGCTTGAAACCCCTCGCCCCACCGGGGGAGAGGGAGGGCCCCAAGCGACCGAAGGGCGCTTGGGAGGGTGAGGGGGAGTTGGCTATCCCACTGTGGCCGAACCGGCCTTGCTTGCAGCCGGCGAGCTGTCCCGCCGCCAGGCAGGCGAAACCTGAGGCTTGCCGAAGTAATGGCCCTGCAGGAAGTCGACGCCCTCCTGGGCGAGGTAGCGCGCGTCCGCCTCGCTCTCGACGAACTCGGCTACGGTCGACAACCCGAAGCTCTTGGCCAGGCTCAGCAGGTTGCGGATGAAGAGCTGGTTTTCCGGCGAGTTGCTGATGTCGCGCACGAAGGAGCCATCGATCTTGACCACGTCGACGGTCAGCGACTTCAGGTGCTTGAAGGTGGTGTAGCCAGCGCCGAAGTCGTCGACCGCGACCCTGCAGCCGAGGTTGCGCACCGCGGTGACGAAACGCGCCGAGTCCTCGATGTCGTGCAGCGCGGCGGTCTCGGTGATTTCCACGATCAGGCGCCTGGCGACCTCGGGCCGGCCCTTCAGGCGGCCGATCAGCGCCCGCAGCCAGCTGCGGTCGGCGGCGGTCAGGCCGGAGATGTTGATGGCCAGCGTGATCTCGGGATGGCGCTCCAGCTCGGCCATCGCCAGGTCGAGGGCGTGCCGGTCGATGGTGCGCATGAGGCCGAGCTGCTCGACGTGCGGGATGAAGCGCGCGGCCGGAATCAGCTCGCCGTCGGCCCCGCGGATCCGCAGCAGGCATTCGTAGAAGCTGACCTCGCGCCTCTCGGCGTCGACCACCGGCTGATAGGCGAAGATCAGGCGGTTCTCCCTGAGCGCCAGCTTGACCTGCTCGCCGACGCTCATGTTGGTGCGATAGGACTGCCGCTGCTCCTCGGTCATGCAGTAAGGTCTGACGCAGTCGCGCCCGGCCGCCTTGGCCTGCAGCAGGGCGCCTTCAGCCTTGACGATGACGTCGAACGAGGTTTTCGCGTTCTCGGGAAACAGCACCAGCGAGGCCGAGGCCGTGACCCACAGCTTACCAGCCTTCAACTGGATCGGCGTCTGGCGGATCGCCTGCAGGATACGCTCGGCGGCGATGGTCGCCTGCTCCTCGCTGCAGTTGGCCAGCAGCACGCCGAAGCGGTCGCTGCCGAGCCGGCCCACGATGTCGTTGGCGCGCAGGCAGCGGTCGAGCCGCTGGCTGATCGCGACCAGGACGGCATCGCCCGCCTCGTGGCCATAGGCCGTGTTGATCATGCCCATCTGGTCCATGCCGATCACCAGGAAGGCGCCCGGCAGGCCGGCGCGCAGGCTCTGCGCCAGGGCCTGGTCGAGCGCCTCGCGCAGACGCAGCTTGTTGTAGTGGCCGGTCAGGTCGTCGAAGGTCGCCAGATACTCGAGACGCGCCTCGTGCTCCTTGCGCTGGTTGACCAGGCGCAGCATGCCGACAAAGCGAAGCGGGGTGCCGTTCGGCGACAGCACGATGGCGCCGCGATCGTGCACCCACTGGAAGGCGCCGCGATAGTCGCGCACGCGGTACTCGCAGTCATAGGGGGCGGCGACCGAGAGATGCGCCGAGAGGGCCCGCATGCGCAGCGGCAGGTCTTCGGGATTGATCCTCATGTGGAAGGCGTCGGCGGTCTTCGGCCAGTCGCCCGCCTGGCCGTCGAACAGGCGCAGCGTCGAGCCCTCCCACTGCAGCGCGTCGCTGGCGAAGTCCCAGCAGTAGGTAACGTCGCCCGAGGCGACGATCGCCGCTTGGAGGCGAGCTAGCTGGGCCAACCCGCTATCGGGGGTTCGTACCTGGGGCACGGAACGGTCTCCTACCTGAAGCTCTGGCCTTCTTCCTGAAAGCCGTCTCGACCGCAGTCCCCCTTATTGTCGGTCGTCCGATACGGTAGGAAGTTACGCCTTAAGAAATGATAAACTCGCGAAAATTCGTCTAAAAACTGAGATAAAATCAACGGGCTAAATAATTTGTCCAATCGAATCCTAGGTATATTACGAATCTATTCTTGGTTAACAGATATAGTTAACTTTCTTAAGCAAGAAAGAGCTTGATTTTTTCGCCAAAACGGCGGAATTTGTACAGTGTTTTAGATGAATGGGATATGGGTCGCTAGGGTAAAGGCGTGATGTCGACCGTACAGGGGCTGCCGCTTCCGTCGCCTGCACCGGGACTGGCCTCGCTGGCGCCGGGGCCGCGTGCGACGGCGCGCGAGCCGGGTCCCGAGGTCGGCGCCATCCGCGCGGTCGCGGCGGTCGGCGACCAGCAGGGGCGGGTGGCGTTCCAGCGTGGCGACCGGTCGGACCCGCGTTCCGAGCCCCGAACCGACGTGGGATCGGGCGGCGAGCGACATGAGCGGCCGGCAGAGACGAGCCGCAGGGATGCGGCCTGGACGGGACACCGTCCGACCGCCTTCGCGGGTGCGTTTGTGGCCCAGCTCTTGAGCCAAGGGGGAAGCTGGGGTGGGAGCGGCGGCATCTCGACCGCTCTGCTCTCCAGTGGCAGGCAGGCGGAGCTGGGGAGCGATGCCTACCGTCGGGCCGGTGGCGAGCCGCCGGTCTACTCGGAGGCACCGAGCCTATTCCGTATCGCGGTCTAGGCACCGGCTCCAATGAGGAGCCGTTGGGGAGGTGCAGGAAGCATGACACAGCCACGGGAGTCGCGAGGGAGTGGCGCTAGGTAAGGCGACAGGAAGAGCCGGGACCAGGTCTGCACCCCTAACAGGGCCCCGTGTCTTTCGCGCCGGATGGGGATTCTGGAGATGTTGTCTATCAAGAATATCGAGGACAAGAACGCGGGTGAGCGGCCCGTGAGCAGATCGAACACCAGGACGCAGCGCACCGAGATGTACGTCGGACGGCGGATTCGCGAACGGCGGATCATGCTGGGCCTCACGCAGCAGCAGCTCGCCGACCTGATTGGCGTAACCTACCAGCAGGCGCACAAGTATGAGCGCGGCGTCAATCGCGTCTCGGCCGGCCGGCTCTACGAGATAGCCCGCGTCCTGGGCGTCGACGTGGACTACTTTTTCGAAGGCCTCGAGGAGGGCAGCGCCGCGCCGGTCTCGGAGCGGCAGCGCATGTGCCTCGACGTGGCCCGCAATTTCGCGCGCATTCGCGACGAGCGCCAGCAGCAGACCGTCAGCCAGCTCTGCCGGATTCTCGCCGAGCCGAACTGACCGGCGGCAGGCCGGCGCGCCGCGCCCGACGCCGGCTCCGGCGCGTTTGCTTGCCCGCGGCCGGCCGGGCAGCGGCGGCCCGGCGGGGGTTGCTTCAAGGCCATTGTTCTTGTTGCGGGGCGCAGCCTGTGGCACTGTGCCGGCCGATCGCGTCATGACCAAGCTGCTGCCTCAGCAACGCCTGCTGCTCGAGCTTCTCGTCCTGTCGGGGGAGATTGCCGTTCCGGGTGACACTGGCGAATCTGTCCTCTGGCGGACGGTGCAGGAATGCCTGGACAACAAGTGGCTCCTGCGTCACGGCGTGGGCGGCGGCTTCTACAAGCTTTCGGTAACGGAGCGGGGCCGCGCGGTGCTGCGCTAGCCGATGCTCCACCGGTCGCCTGCGTTCTGCGGCACGCGTCCTCGGACCTTGATCTCAATCGAGGCAAGCACCCCATGGTCCAAGCCCGTGGTCTGCCGGGTGGCGGGCCGCGTGATGCTTGCTTTCGGCTGCCGGCGCGGCTAAACCGCGCCGGGGACAAGCGCGCTCGAGCACCCGGCAAGTCGACCCGCCAGGGGACGGCCGGGGCACGGTGGCGCGTCTGCTGGGGGTCAGGCAGGCAGAGCCTTGCCGTCGCGCCCGTCCCGTCGCGTGACCCGTGGCACTGGTGAGGAGCGGGTACAAAGACCTGCCGCACATGGGACGAACGGTCCGGGATGCGGCAAGCCGAGGGTAAAGCTTGGCCCACGGACGAGGCATCTTCACGGTTCGGCGAGTCGCAGAGCGACGGCGCTTCCGCCTATGGCGCATCCTTCGCGTCGCCCTGCTGCTGCTGGTCGGCGTGCCCCTGGTGCTGCTTCTGCTCTATCGCGTCCTGCCGCCGCCCGGCACGCCGCTGATGGTGATTCGCATGGTCGAGGGCGAGGGCATCGAAAAGCGGTGGGTCGCGCTCGACGAGATGTCGCCGCATCTGCCGCGCGCCGTGATCGCCGCGGAGGACAACACCTTCTGCCAGCACGGCGGCTTCGACTGGGGCGCAATTCAAGAGGTGTTCGCGGAGTTCAAGGGCGGCAAGCGGCCGCGCGGCGCCAGCACGATCTCGATGCAGACGTCGAAGAACCTGTTCCTTTGGCCGGGCCGCGACTACCTGCGCAAGGGGCTCGAGGTCTATCTGACCGTGCTGCTCGAGCTGATCTGGGACAAACGGCGCATCCTCGAGGTCTATCTGAACGTGGCGGAGTTCGCCGGCGGCGTCTATGGCGCCGAAGCGGCCGCCCGGCACTACTTCGGCAAGCCGGCCAAGGCGCTGTCGCAACGTGAGGCGACGCTGCTCGCCACCGTACTGCCCAACCCGCGCGGGCGCTCCGCCGCGCGGCCGAACGCCGAACAGAATCGATTGGCAGGCAGGCTGGTCGTCCGCATCAAGCAGATCGCGCCGCTACTCGACTGCTACTAGGACGGCGCGCCGCCGGGCCTAGCCTTGGAACAGACAGAACAGGGCGTAGCAGCGGTCGAACCAGCGGGTGAAGATGACGTAGAGCGCTGCGTCGACGACGGCACAGAAGCTGAGCAGCGGCAGGCAGACGAAGGCGAAGAAGTAAAGTGCCGCCCAGCGCGTGAAGCGGCGGCGCGGGATGTCGCTGAGGTGTAGGCGCTGCGATGACCGGGCTCGCGGTGGCATGGCGCGAGTTTATCCCGGAGCCGGTTGGCGCGAAACCACAGGCCGCGTCGCGGCAAGACGCGATCTGGGCGCTGCAATGCGCAAAGGCACAGCAACGGACGACAGAGTGGCCGGCCGCGATATTGATCTCGTTTGGGACGCCTGCGATCGACTCGTCTGGGACCGCCACATGGCGGCCTGCGACCGCTCCAGCCTCGAGCAATCCTGGGCCTATGGCGAGGCGGTGGCGGCGAGCAGCCGCCGGAGCGTGCGCCGCGCGCTCGCCCTCTGCGATGGGCGCCCGCTGGCGCTGGTCCAGGTTTTCGAGGCCGGCCGCGGCCGGCCGCTGACCCTGGGCCAGGTGACGCGCGGCCCCTTGTGGCTGGGCCCGCTCGGCGCCGAGCGGCGTCTCGCGGTCTGCCGGGCGTTGAAACAGGCCTACCGTCTGCGCCAGCACCGGCTCCTGCTGTGGATGCCTGAGCTGCCTGACGACGCGGACAGCGAGGCACTGATGCGCCGCTGCGGCCTGCGCCGCATGGTGACGGGCTACTCGACCCTCTGGCTCGATCTCGACCGCCCGGAGGACGAGCTGCGGCGCGGGCTGCGGGGCCAGTGGCGCAATGCGCTGGCTGCGGCCGAGGCGGGCGGGCTGACGTTGCGGACCGGCATCGCTGCAGGGCAGCTCGACTGGCTGCTGGACGAGCACGATCGCTTTCGCCGCCGGGCGCGGTTCCTCGGCCCGTCCGGCGCCTTCATCCGGGCCCTGGCCGCGGCAGCGCCGGACTCGCTGGTGGTGATCTGTGCCTATGCCGGCGAGCGGCCGCTGGCGGGAATCCTGGCGGTCACGCACGGCCGCTCGGCGACCTACTATCTCGGCTTCACCACGCCGGAAGGACGCCGGGCGCGGGCCCACAACCTGCTGCTCTGGAACGCCGTGCTGGCGCTCAAGGCGCGCGCGATCGACTGGCTCGACCTGGGCGGCGTCGACGGCCGGACGCCCGGCGTGGCCCGCTTCAAGCTGGGCCTGGGCGGCGCACTCTGCACGCTCAGCGGGACCTATCTCTAGGCGTTGACCTTCTGGCGCAGGAGATCGATCAGCGCATCGATATCGCCGCCGTGGCGCGACAGCACCGAGCCGTACTCGGAGCGCAGGGTGAGGCCCATGCTGACCCCCTCGGTGACCACGTCGACGATCTTGAAGCTGCCGTCGCGCTCGACCAGGTGCCAGTCGACGTCGGCGATCTGGCCGCCCTCCAGCCTGATCTTGGAGCGGATCGCCTGGCGATCGCCACCGGCGCCGGCGGCCGGGCCCAGGATGTTGAAGCTGTCCTTGCTGGTCCCGGTGAAGTAGGGCGCGAAACGCGCGGCCATGACCCGCTTGAAAGTCTCGAGAAACTCGGCCTGCTGGGCTTCGCTTGCCTGCCGCCAATAGCGCCCCAGGATGAAGCGTCCGATCGTCGGCAGGTCGAAGCTTTCGTTCATCAAGGCCTGGAACTTCTCGGCGCGAGACGGGTCGGGCAGCGCCGGGTCGGACAGCATGGCCACCGCGCGCTCGCCCAGCTCCTGCAGGAAGGCGCCCGGGCCGGACTGGCCACGGGCGCGCCGCAGCGGCAAAACCGCCGCCACGAGGGTGCCGGCCAGCAGGCCACTGGCGACCAGCAGTCGCCGCCGTGAGACCGTCGGCCCCCCAGGCAGCGTCGTTGTACCGATCGCGTCGGCCGTGTTCCGGCATCGTTGTCCTGAAGTCTCTGCCATCATCGCCAGGCTCGCGCAGGGTGGACGGGAAGGGGATAGTGGGACGGCACTAACCCGACGCACAGGAATACCTGCGGGGAGTGCCGCCAAGCTCATGCAGTTTGGCATTATTGCCATGCCCTGCAAGCGCCCCGGCGATGACTTTTGTGCGACCGTCGCGAAGGCGCCACGCGATCCCGGCCGCAGGATGTTTTGAAATCAATGCCTGCCAATCTCCCCGGCTTCTTCGAGCAGCAATCAGAGATTGAGCAACAGGGCGACAGACCGAAGGATTTGTCGTTCTGCGAGAATAGGGGCAACGTTAATACCGCTAATAGAGAGTAAGAAAAACGCAGTGGGAGATTGCAATAGAACATTCTCTCGCCGATTTCTATGGCATGAAACCTATGACAATCCCAGAAGATTATTTTCCAGAGATCACGACAACTTTCCCTATAAACGAATTTGTATCCAAGTATATCCATTCATTAATCGCCGGTTAACGGGATGGTGCTTAGGCTCGACGAGTATTCGCATACGAACGGCCATGAAGGTTTTGAAGGCCGTGAACTGGCGGGCCGAGTTTTGGCCCCCTGTATTTCGAGGACCGTACAATGGCTACGAAACTCTCTCGCCTGCTTTCCCCCCGTCTGGTTTCCCCCCGCCTACTCTCCCTGGGCCGCTCGCTTTATTCTGACCGGCGCGGCGGCGTTCTCATCTACGCAGCCTTCGCCCTCCCCCTCGTGCTCGGCGCGGCCGGTTTGTCGGTCGACGTCGGCCTCTGGTACGCGGAAAAGCGCATCGTCCAGGGCGCGGCGGATGCCGGTGCGATGGCCGGCGCCTTGGAGATCATGCGCAGTGGCGCTTTCGCCAACATCCAAGCCGCGGCGCTGAACGACGCGTCGCAGAACGGCTATGATCCGGCCGCTGGCGATAGCCTGGAGTTTCGCAGCCCCCCGAGCTCAGGGATCAGCGCGGGAACGACCGACGCCGTCGAGGTCATCGTGCGCCGGCCGGCTCCGGTGTTCTTCTCCGGGATGTTCTACTCCGGCACCACGATGGTTACGGGGCGCGCCGTAGCGGCGGCCGATCTCGATGACACCTGCGTCTATGCGCTGAACCCCAACGCCCGTGGCGCGGTCAAGGTAAATGGCGGCGCCAACATCAGTCTGGCCTGCGGCATCAAGGTCGCTTCCACGGACAGTGCCGCTGTCGACCAGACCAGTGCCGGGTCATGCCTTTCGTCGACCCTGATCAAGATCAAGGACCCCGGCTGGTATGACGGCACCTGCGTGAATGCCGCGGAGGGTATTCACACCACGGCCGCCGTGCAGGATCCCATGGCCGGCGTCGCACCGCCGGTAGACGCGAGCTCCCTCAGCTGCGACCACACGGCAAAGGTCAAGGTGAACAACACCCAGTCTCGCACGATCAATCCGGGCACCTACTGCGCCGGCATCGAGATCGAGGGGTCGGGTACCTTGACCCTCAATCCCGGTCTCTACATCCTGCACCGCGCCGGTCTCAAGGTCTCGGCGCAAGGCACGCTGCAAGGCGAAGGGGTTACCTTCTACATCACCCCGGACGCCAGGACGTCCGACTCGATCAATTTCCAGGCCGGCGCCACCGTCGATCTTTCGGCGCCGGATGTCGGTCAAGCCGGCATGCCTGGCGTTCTGTTCTATCAGGACCGCAATGTATCGAGCAGCGTGAGCCACAGCCTCACGGCGGGCAGCAACATGAACTTGGAGGGAACGCTGTACTTCCCGACCTCCGATGTGAACTTCGCCGGTGGCGCCTCGCTGTCGGCAACGGCGGCGCAGCTCATCGCCGACACGGTCAGCTTTGCCGGCCAAAGCAGCATCGGCCAGTTCGAAGGCTCGGTGATCGAGGCGAACAGCGCACTGGTGACTGCAAGGCTGCTGGAATAGTGCGGCTGCGATCACGGATGCGAGAAGCCCCTGAGAACAGCGGAGAAGTTCGATGTTAGCGCAGATATTGGCCGCTTGCCGCTGCCGCGCCGGCAACGTCAGCCTCGAGGTCGCCTTCGTCGTCACCGTGCTGCTGGTGCTGGCGGTGGGGGCGGTGGACTTCGGGCGCTATGGCCTCGCTCATCTTACGCTTTCCAGCGCGGCGCGGGCAGGCGCGCAGTACGGCATCCAGAGCCAGGCGTCGGCCGGCGAAACCGCCATGATCGAGCAGGCCGCGCGCCACGATAGCGGTAATCCCAGCTTGGATGTCGCCGTGCGCCAGTTCTGCGAATGCCCGGGCGCCGGCGAAGTGGATTGCGGCATCACCTGCGCGGATGACGACTATGCCATGATGTACGTCGAGGTCACGACGCGTGATGAGCTCGAGCTGTTTTTCGACTATCCGGGTGTCGAGTCGCCGATGCCGCTGACGGCACGGTCCCGGATGAGGGTGCGCTGAGCCATGTACGGGACACTAAGCGGAAGCTCGCAGGGCGCGGTTCGGCGCCTTGCCAGCTTTCGACTCTGCCAGAGCGGCGCAGCACTGGTGGAGTTCGCCTTCGCCGCGCCGATCGTGATCCTGCTGACCATCGGCACGTTCGATCTGGGCCGGGCGGTCTGGCTGGACGTGACCCTGCAGCACGCCGCGAAGGAAGCCGTCCGCTTTGCCAGTCTGCGCGGATCGGAAAGCCTGAGCCCGGCCAGCGATGCCGATATCGAGGCCTTCGTCCTTGGTCGGGCGGTAGGCGTCCCGGCGGCGGCCCTGGCGATTGACGTCAACTGGTCTCCGAACAACAGCTCGGGGAGCACGGTCCAGGTCAATCTGAGCTATGGGTACGAGTCTTTTCTGCAGAGCTGGCTTCCTATCCGGCCATGGCTGCTTCAGGGCTCGGCATCGCGGATCGTCCTCTAGCGCGCTTGCAGGACTTCAGCTCACGGAGAGCGCCAGGATCATGGAGAGCTGGCAGAGCGGCCGGCCGGTCTCCGCCGACCAGTCGTTGAACAGCGCCTGCACCGCCGCGCGCGACTTCTTGGCCTTGGGATCGCCCTTGAAGGCGCGCCAGTGGTCGAGCGCGCGGACCACGTCGCCGGTCAGGAGAAAGGTGTCCTTGCCGGCCATGCGCAGGAAATAGGGACCGGAGTTGCCGCCCATTTGCGAGAAGCGCTTGGCGATGTCGTCCCACAGCTCGACGATGCGCCCGCCCGGCCAGGCGGCGAGATAGCCACCGAAGCTGCCCTGCTCCTCGATCACGCGGCACATGGCCGCGGCGTTGTCGCGTGTCGCCTTGATCTTGCCCCAGTGCCGGATCAGCCGGCTGTCGGCCATCAGGCCTTCCAGCGCCTCGTCGCTCATCGCCCTGACGCGGCGCGGCTCGAAGCCGAGGAAGACCTCCTCGAAGGCCGGCCACCTGCCGTCCACCAGGCTGTGCTTCAGGCCGGCGCGGAAGACGCGCAGCGACATCATCGAGAGATAGCGGTCATCGCCAACGGCGCGCAGCGCCTCGGACGACTTGGGCTTTGGCAGGCGCTTTTCTAGCGCAGCCTTGCCGCCGGCGTGCTTGATCGCGGCGTCCTCGATGGGACGAAAGCCCTTGTTCATGATCCCCCACTTCGTTCGCGCGGTCGCGCAGGTGGCCCTGCGCCGACAGGCTACAGGAACAGGGGGTCGTCTGGCACGGCCCAAAAGGCTGGGGCGGCCGTTCGCGTCAGGCGGCGGCGGAGCAGGGCGATGGGCCGGACCTGCCGGCCCGATCGCTCTCGGCTGCAGTCTGCGTCGGCTCGGCCGCGTGGATGAAGGTGCCGCCGTGGCCGCCGCTGTCGCGATAGCTGACGCGGCGCACCGCGCGCAGCCGCAGCAGGGTCCGGGCCGTGCTTTCCTCCTGGCCCCCGCTCAGGCCGTCGAGACGCAGCGCGATGCGCTGGACGCCGTCCCGGCGCTCGACCTGCACCGCCAGCGGCGATAGCCCCTGGCCGGCGAGCGCCTGCAGCACCGACGGCAGGCTGTCGAGCTCGTCGAGCGCCAGGATGCGGAACTCGGCCACGCCCGGCTCGATCAGGCCCGACTCGTTCGCGGCCGGGCCGAGCGGGCGGCGCAGCAGCCAGGCCATGTCGCGGCTCGCGCTGGCGCGCCGGTTGGCCAGCTCGGCCAGACCGTCCAGCCAGTTGCGGAACAGCAGGTGGGCGAAGGGCCGCCAGCGCTGATGCGGCGGCCGGCTCGGGTCGTCCTCCGCGAAGGTATGGCGCGGCAGCCGGATCGGCAGGCCGGCCTCGAGGTCGCGCTCGTACTCGGCGGGCAGGGTATCGGCGTCGTATTCGAGGTGATTGAACATATAGGTCGCCTGCCGCTCGGCCTCGTGCAGCAGGCAGAGCCCGGTCTCGGGCGAGTCGGCCAGCACCTGGACGGCGCCGCCGGCCGGCAGGTCTTCGGCGCGCACTTCCGTATGACGCGACACCGGCACCGGAAAGCAGCTGCCGAAGCCGCGCAGCAGCGCCGCGCTGGGGCTGCGGACCTCGTGCGTATGAACGCCGAAAGCCTTATCCGCCAGCGCGTGCTTGGGCACGCCGTGGCGGTGAAAGAGCGCGGCCTGCGCCGCCCAGCAGATGAAGTAGCTGGCGCCGACATTGCGGTCGGCCCAGTCGAAGATCTCGGTCAGCTCCCGCCAGTAGTCGACTGCCTCGAACGGTAGAGTTTCGACCGGCGCGCCGGTCACGATCAGCCCGTCGAAGCTCTGCTCGCGGACTTCGGGCCAGGGGCGATAGAAGGCGGCCAGATGGTCCGGGTCGGTGGTGCGGGCGCGATAGGACGCCGGCACCAGCAGAGTCAGCTCGACCCGGTGCGGCGTGCTGCCGAGCAGGCGGGCGATCTGGGTCTCGGTGATCGCCTTGCGCGGCATGAGATTGACGAGGGCGACGCGCAGTCTGCTCTGCCCGTCACGCGCCGGCACGGGCCGGTCCAGGAGCGCGACGCCCTCGCTGGCGAGCTGGCGCCGGGCCGGCAATCCCTCGGGCAGCAGGATGGACATGGCGGGGCCGGGGGTGAGGTCCGGGGAATGGGATGGAGCGGGGCGGCGTGAGTGCTCTTGCCCGCCGCCCGCGCTCCGCCCTCCCGGTCAGGCCGCGGCCCGCAGCGCCGTGGCGGCGCCCAGGGCACGCTCGAGGTCGGCCAGGATGTCGTCGATGTGCTCGATGCCGACCGACAGGCGCACGTAGCCATCGGTCACGCCGGTCGCCAGCTGCTCCTCGGGCGAGAGCTGCGAGTGCGTCGTGGTCGCCGGATGGATCGCCAGCGAGCGGGCATCGCCGATGTTGGCAACGTGGTAGAACATCTGCAGCGCGTCGATGAAGCGCTGCCCGGCCTCCTTGCCGCCCTTCAGCTCGAAGCCGACCAGGCCGCCCATGCCGCCCTTCAGGTAGGTCTCGGCGCGGCGCTTCTGCTCGCCGCTGTGATGCCCCGGATGGATCACCTTGGTGACCGCCGGATGGCCGGCCAGGAAGTCGGCCACCGCCTGCGCGTTGCGGCAGTGCTCGCGCATCCTGAGCGGAAGCGTCTCGAGGCCCTGGATGAACATGAAGGCGTTGAAGGGGCTGACCGCGTAGCCCAGGTCGCGCTGCAGGGTGACGCGCGCCTTCAGAATGTAGGCGATCGGGCCGAGCGGCTTGACCGCCTCGGTCCAGACGGCGCCGTGATAGCTCGGGTCGGGCTGGTTCAGCATGGGGAAGCGCTTCGCATGCTTCTCCCAGTCGAACCTGCCGCTGTCGACGATGATGCCGCCGATCGAGGTGCCGTGACCGCCGATGTACTTGGTGGTCGAGTAGACGATGACGTGGGCGCCATGATCGAACGGCCGGCAGATGATCGGTGCCGCCGTGTTGTCGACGATCAACGGCACGCCCAGCTCCTCGCCGATCTTCGCGACCTCGGCGATCGGGAAGAGCTGCAGCTTCGGATTGGGCAGGGTCTCGGCGTAGTAGGCGCGGGTCCGCTCGTCGGTCGCGCGACGGAAGGCCTCCGGGTCGGCCGGATCGACGAAGCGCACCTCGATGCCCATGGTCTTGAAGGTGTTGGCGAAGAGGTTCCAGGTGCCGCCGTAGAGGTCGGTCGAGCTGACGATGTTGTCGCCGCTGCTGGCGATGTTCTGGATCGAGATCGCCGAGGCCGCCTGGCCCGAGGAGACCGCGAGCGCCGCCGCGCCGCCGTCGAGCGCGGTGATGCGCTGCTCCAGCACGTCGACCGTCGGGTTCATCACCCGGGTGTAGATGTTGCCAAGCTCCTCCAGGCCGAACAGCCGCGTCGCGTGTGCCGTGTCGTCGAACTGGTAGGAGGTGGTCTGATAGATCGGCACCGCCACTGCGTTGGTGCTGGCGTCCTTGCGGTAGCCGGCGTGCAGGACAAGGGTCTCCGGGTTCTTGGTCTCTACGGTCATGGTTCGCTTCCCTCTGCTTGGCCCGTTTCGGGTGTTGCTGAATGAAAGGCCGGGTTTCGCCCCGTCCCGTTATGCCGCTTGCGGCAGGCTGCCCGTGCCGGCCAGCAGGTGCTGCGCCAGGATCGGGTTGACCACCGCGCCATGGGTCATGGGCAGCATGTGCCCCGCGCCATGGACGATCTTCAGGGTGGCCGTGGGCAGGCTGTTCGCCAGCAGGTCGGTGATGCGCCGGGCCGGCGCCGGCGACTGGTCGCCGCGCAGCAGCAGGGTCGGCAACGTGATCGCGGTATAGTCGCGCAGCAGCTTCGGCTCGGCGATGGTCGCCCAGAAGTCGAGCGGGATCTTGGGCGCCGCCTGCAGCACCGCTTCGCGCTGCTTGTCGCCGAGGCGGTCCCAGGCGCCGGCGCCGCTCCAGTAGTCGACGAAGCGCTGCATGGCGGCCACGCGGTCGCCGCGGGCGATCGCCGCCGAGACGCTCTCGGCCAGCCGGCGAATCTCGCCGAAGTCGGCACCGCCCGCCGGATCGCTGTGCCACAGCAGGTGAAAGGCGACCGGCTCGATCAGGGTCAGGCTGCGCAGCTTCGCGGGCTGCTCGGCGGCAAGCTTGAGCGCCACGGCGCCGCCGTACGAGTGGCCGATCAGGTGCACCGGCTCGGCGCAGCGCTCGATCAGGGTCTCGGCGATCTGCGCCTCGTGCGCCAGGCGCAGCGGGCCGCGGCCGTGCCACGAGGTGCTGGCGCCGTAGCCGTAGAGGTCGGGCGCCAGCAGGCGGAAACGGTGCCCGTAGTCCTGGGCGAAGCCGCGCCACTGCGTGCTTGAGCAGGCGGAGCTGTGCAGCAGGACAACCGGCTCGCCGTGTCCGATGTCCTGATAGGAGATTCGGGCGTCGCCCAACTGGATCGTCGGCATGATGTTAAGTCCCCTCGAGCGTCGATGTGCTGTGCAGTGCTGCTGGCGGTCGCTTGCCGCCGCGCTTTCGGGGAAGGATTTACGGAGCGGGGGTTTCTGGCGGATGTCTGCGCAAGCGGCTTTTTGGTTTCAGTTGTTTCCGCGGCCGGCGCCGTTAATGTTTCAGCCGCGGCTGCGCGTGCCGGCGTTAACCTTCGTGCCGGCCCGCTCCTTGGCGGCTTCGGCCAGGATCCAGTCGCGGAAGTGCTCTGCCGCCCGGCTGAGCGGCCGGTCGCTCGGCATCAGGAGGTAGAAGGCGCGCTCGGACTTGAGCGTGGCGTCGATCGGCCGGATCAGGGCGCCGCGGGTCAGCAGGTCCTCGGCCAGCCGGCCGCCGCCCAGCGCGATGCCCTGGCCGTCCAGCACCGCCTGGGTCATGACCAGGTAGTTGTCGAACTTCAGGCCCGGCTTGCTGGGCGCGCCCTCGACTCCGATCGCCTTCAGCCAGGCCTCCCAGGTCACCCAGTTGCGGTCGTACTCCATCAGGTGCAGCAGGGTCTCGTTGAGCAGCGCCTCCGGGCTGGCCAGCGGCTCGCGCCCGGCCATGTAGCTGGGCGCGCAGAGCGGAAAGACCTCGTTGTCCATCAGGTGGACGGTCTCGACTCCCTGCCAGCGGCCGGAGCCGTAGCGCACCGCCAGGTCGATGCCGGCCACGCCCAGGTCGCTGATCGGCGCTGAGGCGACCAGGCGCAGGTCGATCTCAGGATGGGCGGCGCGGAACTTTGCCACCCGCGACATCAGCCAGTAGGAGGCGAAGGTCACGCTGGTCGAGACAGTGAGGTCGCCGGAGCGGCGGTGGCGGCGAATGTCGACCGCGGTATTGGCGATGTGCTCGAGCCCCATGGTGACCGCCTGGTGCAGCCGCTCGCCGTCCCGGGTCGGTTTCAGGCCGCGCTGCAGGCGCTGGAACAGCGGCACCCCGAGGTGGTCCTCGAGCAGCTGGACCTGCCGGCTGACGGCCGCCTGGGATACGCCCAGCTCATTGGCGGCGCGGGTGAAGTTGAGGTGCCGCGCAGCCGCTTCGAAAACGATTAGGCTGTTCGCCGGGGGCAGCTTGCTGCGCAGGTTTGCCATAACAAAATCTTATCGCTGTATGAGATTAAGTGCAATTCACACGCGCACCGTCTTCTGTTGGGATAAGCCACGCTAGGAGCAGGAGGTGCTCCCCAGGGCGCCCGCGGGCGGCCGTGCAGCGGACCCTGGAGCGAGCCCGGCTCGATATTTGTAAGCATTCCAACAAGATAAGGGAGGGACGCATGACGCCCGGACGCAATGCCCTGTTCATCCCCGGCCCAACCAACCTGCCCGACGCGCTGCGCCGGGCCATGGACGTTGCCCTGGAGGATCAGCGAGCTCCCGACTTCCCGGCCTTCACGCTGGGACTGTTCCGCGACCTGAAGAAAGTCTTCAAGACCGAGAGCGGCCAGATCTTCCTCTTCCCCGGCTCTGGCACCGGCGGTTGGGAGGCGGCGATCACCAACACGCTGTCGCCCGGCGACAAGGTGCTGGCCTCGGTGTTCGGCCAGTTCTCCCATCTCTGGGTCGACCTCTGCCAGCGCCACGGCCTCCGCGTCGAGGCGCTTGAGGTCGAGTGGGGCGAGGGCGTCCCGGTCGACCGCTACGCCGCTCTGCTCGAGGCCGACAAGGGCCACGAGATCAAGGCGGTGCTGGTCTGCCACAACGAGACCGCGACCGGTGTCACCAGCGACGTCGCCGCCGTGCGCAAGGTGCTGGACGACCTCGAGCATCCGGCCCTGCTGATGGTCGACGGCGTCAGCTCGATCGCCTCGATCGACTTCCGCATGGACGAGTGGGGCGTCGACCTGGCGGTCAGCGGTTCGCAGAAGGGCTTCATGCTGCCGACCGGCCTCTCGATCGTCGGCGCCAGCCCGAAGGCGCTCGAGGCCTATAAGACAGCCAAATGCCCGCGCTGCTTCTTCGACTTCGGCGACATGATGCGGACCAATAAGGACGGCTTCTTCCCCTACACGCCGGCCACCACGCTGCTGCGCGGCCTGCGCGGCTCGGTCGACATGCTGCTGGCCGAGGGCCTCGACAACGTCTTCGCCCGGCACCATCGCCTGGCCGAGGGCGTGCGCCGGGCGGTCGATGCCTGGGGCCTCACGCTCTGCGCCAAGGAGCCCAAGTGGTACTCGGACACGGTGAGCGCGATCTGCGTGCCCGAGGGCTTCAACGGCAACGACGTCGCGAAGCTGGCCTACCTCCGTTACAACCTGTCGCTCGGCCTCGGCCTCTCCAAGGTCGCCGGCAAGGTGTTCCGCATCGGTCACCTGGGCAGCCTGAACGATCTCATGCTGCTGCAGGCGCTGGCCGGCGCCGAGATGGCGATGCGCGACCTCGGCATCGACGTCGAAGCCGGCAGCGGCGTGGCGGCGGCGCAGGAGTATTACCGCAAGACCGCGAAGCCGGTCGATCTCGGCAAGGCGGTGGCGGCCGCGATGTAAGGCGGCCGAAGGATCGGCGGCGCGGACCGGGCGACCCGGCCGCGCCACCCGATTGATCAAGCAACAGCAGGTGCAGACCTGCGCGGCAGGCAGCCGCGCAGGACAGCCGCAGTTTGCGGAGTGGACGGCTATGGACATTCACGAATATCAGGCCAAGGAGCTGCTCGCCGGCTTCGGCGTGCCGATCCCGCGCGGCGGGCTGGCCTACAGCCCGGAGCAGGCGGCCTATCGGGCGCACGAGATCGGCGGCGCGCGCTGGGCGGTCAAGGCGCAGATCCACTCGGGCGCGCGCGGCAAGGCCGGCGGCATCAAGCTCTGCGCCGACGAGCACGCGGTCTGGGACGCGGCCGACGCGCTGCTCGGCAAGCGTCTGGTCACCCATCAGACCGGCGCGCGCGGCAAGCTGGTGCACCGCCTCTACGTCGAGGCCGCGACCGAGATCGTGCGGGAGTTCTACCTGGGTTTCGTGCTCGACCGCAGCAGCGAGCGCATCATGGTGGTGGCCTCGGCCGCGGGCGGCATGGAGATCGAGGAGATCTCGCAAGCGCGGCCCGAGACCATCTTCCGCGTCAGCATCGAGCCGGCGGTCGGCATGCAGCCCTTCGAGGCGCGCGAGGTCGCCTTCGCCCTCGGCCTGGAGGGGTCGCAGCTGCCGCAGGCGGTCGAGACTATTCTCGGCTGCTACCGCGCCTTCCGCGACCTCGACGCAACCATGGTGGAGATCAACCCGCTGGTGCTGACCGGCGAGGGCAAGCTCTTGGCGCTCGACGCCAAGATGTCGTTCGACGACAACGCGCTCTTCCGCCGGCCGCAGATCTCCGAGCTGCGCGACAAGTCGCAGGAGGATCCGCGCGAGATGCGCGCCGCCGACCGCGGGCTCAGCTACGTCGGCTTGGACGGCCAGATCGGCTGCATCATCAACGGCGCCGGTCTCGCCATGGCGACCATGGACATGATCAAGCACGCCGGCGGCGAACCGGCCAACTTCCTCGACATCGGCGGCGGCGCCACGCCAGAGCGGGTCGCCAAGGCTTTCAACCTGGTGCTCTCGGACGAGGGCGTCGAGGCGGTGCTGGTCAACATCTTCGCCGGCATCAACCGCTGCGACTGGGTGGCCGAGGGCATCGTGCAGGCGCTCGGCAAGGTCGAGATGCCGCTGCCGCTCGTGGTGCGCCTGGCCGGCACCAACGTCGAGCAGGGCTTCAAGATCCTGCAGGAGAGCGGCTATCCCATCATCACCGCGACGACCCTGGCCGAGGCGGCCGACAAGGTGGTCGCCGCCTGGCGCAGCAGCAAGCGCAGGGAGACTGTGAAATGAGCATCCTTCTGGACGAGACCACGCCGGTCCTGGTGCAGGGCTTCACCGGCCGCATCGGCAGCTTCCATGCCGAAGAGATGCTCGCCTACGGCACCAAGGTCGTGGGCGGCGTGACTCCCGGCAAGGGCGGCAGCAAACATCTCGGCCTGCCGGTCTTCGACACCGTGAAGCGTGCAGTCGCCGAGACCGGCGCGACAGCGAGCGCGGTCTTCGTGCCGCCGCCTTTCGCCGCCGATTCGATCATGGAGGCGGCCGACGCCGGCATCGAGCTCTGCGTCTGCATCACCGACGGCATCCCCGCGCAGGACATGATCCGGGTAAAGCGCTACATGCGGCGCTATCGCAAGGAGCGCCGCATGCGCCTGGTCGGGCCGAACTGCGCCGGCGTGATCAGCCCGGGCAAGGCCATGATGGGCATCATGCCGGGGCACATCTACCTGCCCGGCCGGGTCGGCATCGTCGGCCGCTCGGGCACGCTGGGCTACGAGGCGGCCTCGCAGATGCAGGCGCTCGGCATCGGCGTCTCGACCAGCGTCGGCATCGGCGGCGACCCGATCAACGGCAGCTCGTTCCGCGACGTGCTGGAGCTCTTCGAGGCCGATCCTGGCACCGACGCCGTCATGATGATCGGCGAGATCGGCGGCCCGCAGGAGGCCGAGGCGGCGCGCTTCATCCGCGAGGAGATGCGCAAGCCGGTGGTTGCCTATGTGGCCGGCCTGTCCGCGCCCAAGGGGCGCAAGATGGGCCACGCCGGCGCCATCATCTCCGCCTTCGGCGAGAGCGCGCACGAGAAAGTCGAGATACTTCAAGAGGCCGGCGTCACGGTCGCACCCAACCCCTCCGAGCTGGGGGCGACCATGGCCATGATGCTGAAAAAGGCGGCCTGAGGCGCCCCGCCCGAGAAGTACATGAGTGCAGGAGAGCACGGCATGAAGGTTTGCATCTACGGTGCCGGCGCCATCGGTGGCTATCTCGCGATCGGCCTGGCACAGGCGCCGGGCGTCGAGGTCTCGCTGGTCGCCCGCGGCGCCCACCTGGCGGCGATCCGCACCGATGGGCTCACGCTCGAGGCCGACGAGGGAAAGCGGGTGGCGCGCTTCACCGCGACCAGCGACCCGGCCGAGCTCGGCCCGCAGGACTACGTCATCGTGGCGCTGAAGGCGCATCAGGCCTGGGAAGCGGCGGAGCAGATGCGCCCGCTGCTCGGCCCCGACACGGCCGTCGTCACCTGCCAGAACGGCGTGCCCTGGTGGTACTTCCACGGCCTCGCCGAGCCATACAACGACTTACGTCTGCAAAGCGTCGATCCGGGCGAGCGCCAGTGGCGGGTGATCGGGCCCGAGCGGGCGATCGGCTGCGTCGTCTATCCGGCGACCGAGATCACCGCGCCCGGCGTCATCACGCACATCTATGGCGACAAGTTCGCGCTCGGCGAGCCCGACGGCAGCGCGTCCGAGCGCTGCAAGCGCTTGGGCGAAGCGCTGGAGGCCGGCGGCTTCAAGGCGCCGGTGCTGGAGGCGATCCGCGACGAGATCTGGCTGAAGCTCTGGGGCAATCTCTGCTTCAACCCGATCAGCGCCTTGACCCGCGCCACGCTCGACGTCATTGCGACCGACCCCGGCACGCGGGCGCTGGCCCGCGCCATGATGGCGGAGGGAGAGGTCATCGCGCGCAGGCTCGGCGCCTCCTTCCGCGTCGACATCGAGCGCCGCATCAACGGCGCCGCGCGCGTCGGCGCGCACAAGACCTCGATGCTGCAGGACCTGGAGCGCGGCCGCGCCATGGAGATCGATGCGCTGGTCACCGCGGTGCAGGAGATGGGCCGCCTGGTCGAGGTGCCGACGCCGCACATCGACGCGGTGCTGGCCCTGGTGCAGCAGCTCGGCCGCAGCCAGGGGCTCTATCCAGTGTTTCCGGAGGAAGAGGCGCCGGTCGAGGCGCAGACCAGCGCGGCCTAGTACCTGAAATCATCACGCGCCAGGGTAGCTCTCGATCGCAGGCGATCCTGCAGCGAAGCGCTCCAGACGACAGGGCCGAAGCGCCTTCACCTCGGCGCCGTCAAGGATTTCGGCTGTAACGAGGCGGCCAATGATCGGGGCCATGGTTACGCCGGCATGCATGACGGCGGCGTAGAGCCCGTCGACCTTCGAGACGAAGCCGACGATCGGCAAGTCGTCAGTAGGAATGGGGCGCAGGCCGGTACGGACGTCTTCCAATGCAACGCCGTCTCCGTTACGCACGCTTTGCCTGATCGCAGCGAGCGCGCGTTCCGCGATCGCGTCTGGTCCGTTGTCCGGTGAGCGGTCGATGTAGTCCTCGGCCGCCAAGAGGCGGCAATCCGAGGTTTGCCGCACCTCCATGTCGGGAGACGAGATTACCCTGTTGACCAGCCTGCCGGTCGTCCTGAACCGCAGCAAAATGGCCGGTGAGGCTTCGACCGGCAGGACAACGCCAAGCGGTCCGCAAAGTGCGCCGGCGCCTGTGCCCGCCGCCACTATGACCAGGTCGGCCGCTATTGCTCCTTCCGCCGTGCGAATGCCTGTAATCCTTCGATCATGCGCTGTGATCGCCGCCACCTCGGTCGCGAGTCGGATTTCGGCGCCTGCCAAGCGTGCGCCTTCGACGAGGGCCTGTGTTGCAGCGGTTGGTTCGACCGCGCCTTCGCTGGCCGCAAAGGCGGCGTAATCGGGAGGCTCGATCAGGTTTGGCTCCAGCGCCGCAATCTCGTCGCGCCCGACCAGTCGGACATCATAGCCCCACGCCGCATGCTCGCGGGCGAAGCGCTCAGTCTCGGCCAGGTCGGCGGTCCATGTCAGGGCGCCGCACCAATCGACCCGCAGCGCCGGCCCAAGCTCTTGCTCGATCCTGCGGTATTCCTGGATCGCGAGATGGCGCAGCTGGGAGTAGGGCTCTGGAATGCCGTGCGAAACGTTGATCCAGGCGAAGGCCTTGCCGGTTACCTCGACGGCGGGATGGCCTTTGTCGACCAGGGTGACGCGTGCGCCACGGCGCGCCAGGTGATAGGCAATGGACGCACCGACGATCCCGGCGCCAATGACGACGATTTTCGGCCAAGCGGCGATCATGCCTTGAAACTTCACCTGGTCCGGGCCCTTCAGCTTGAGCATCTGATGCGATGAGTATGAAAATTCGTAGTGAAGTTCGTCTAGTTGGCTTCTGGTGAAAACGCTAGAGCAAGCCACGCGGCGGCTTCCATATGGATATCATGCACCTTCCTATCCGCAGTTAGCACACCGTCAAAGTATGTGCCACATGCTGCAAACATCACATCGACCATGTCGTTTCGTATTTTCTCTCTAGCGACATTCCTAGCACCACCTACCGAAATCCAGCGCAGTGAAAGAACGTATGCGCAAAGCGTCATCCGAAGTATGAATGAGTTTGGAAGTTCTTTGCGGTCAGGCCACTTGCCCACATACGGGTGGTCGCGAAAAAGCCGGGCTGCAACCAACAGAATGTCGCGCATAGCTTTGTCGACCATTTGCTTTGTAAATGAGGAACCCGTTCGGATGGTCTGCAGCTCAGACTTCGTGTAATTTTTGGTAAAGCCATCGAAGGCTTTGGGCAAATTCTCGGCAAGCGAAAGCAGTCCTTCGATGTGGGTCGTAGCCGCGCGTCCAAGGTTGAGGAGTTCCGCTCGTAGATGAGGATCGCCTCGGCGAGATTCGTGCAAATCCTGGCAATAACTGCAAAACTCACGTGTTTGCGCTTGGTCGATCAAGGTGAAGTCCTAGGATTGCTGGGAATTGGGGAGGAGGTGCATCCTTTGAGGTGCTGAATCTCAAACGGGCTTGGCGCGTGCCGGCCCAGCAAGGGAGGCACCTCCATGTTGAAGAGAGTACCAGGATCGCATCGCACCCGTGAAGCCCTGCGAGAGTTGATGGAAGGTCGTCGTCCGGAGAGCTTTGGTCGCACGGAACTGGTTCAGCTGGCGACGCGGCTGATCATCGAGGAAGGCCTTGAGGCGGAGGTGCGCGACGCCCTGGATCGGGAATACTATGAGCACGGCGCGCCGCCCGGCGGCGGTCATCGCAATGGGGTTCGTCAGGGCCGGCTGAAGACCGCCGAGGGCTTCATCGACTACGCCATGCCCCAGGTCGCTGGGACGGCGGAGCCCTTCCGCTCGGAGCTGCGTCAGCATCTGAAGGGCCACAGCGAGGCCCTGGAGGGTCTGGCCATCGAGATGCTGGCGCGCGGGCTTTCGGTGCGCGACATCGAGGATGCCTTCAAGGACGAGGCCGGCCGGCTGCTGCTGTCGCGCACGGCGGTCTCGGAGCTGGGCGAGCGGCTGTGGGCTGACTACCAGGACTTCGCCAGCCGTGATCTGAGCGAGCACGACATCGTCTATCTCTACGTCGACGGCATCGCCGAGCGGATCCGGCCGGGCCAGCGGCGCGAGGCAGTGCTGTCGGCCTGGGGCTTCACAGCCGAGGGCAGGAAGGTGCTGCTCGCGCTGATGGCCGGCTCCAAGGAGGATGCCGAGACGGTTTCCGCCTTCTTCCAGGACATGCGGAGCCGCGGCCTGGGCGATCCGCTGCTCGTGGTCTCGGACGGCGCGCCGGGGATCATCAAGGCGATCGAGACCTGCTTTCCGCGCTCGGCCCGCCAGCGCTGCCTGGCCCATCGCATGCGAAACTTGGCCGCCAAGGTTCCCGAGGACCTCTGGCCGGACTTCAAGGCCCGGGCCCAGGCCGCCTACCAGGCGCCCAGCCGGGCCATCGCCCGCGACCTCGCCGAGGGCTTGGCCCAGGACCACGAGAGGGCGTTGCCGAGCGCCGTGGCCTGCTTCCAGGATGACTTCGAGGCCTGCATCGCCCACCTGC
>JBHJOF010000328.1:0-9149 GCA_050330055.1 Kiloniellales bacterium | reverse complement strand
CACACCGGGCACCGGCACCCGCTCGATCGACTGGCGCGTCAGCCGCTCGATGTTGGCCAGCAGCCGCAGCTCCTTGGGTTCGGCCAAGGTGATGGCCACGCCCTCGCGGCCGGCCCGGCCCACCCGGCCGATGCGGTGCACGTAACTCTCGGGCGCCGCGGGCACGTCGTGGTTGATCACATGGGTGAGGGTGTCGAT
The DNA here is from genome assembly GCA_050330055.1 of Kiloniellales bacterium. GTDB lineage: Bacteria > Pseudomonadota > Alphaproteobacteria > Kiloniellales > JAKSDN01 > JBHJOF01. Next base: position 8,951 of record JBHJOF010000328.1, on the reverse strand, counting down.
GTCGAGGCCGCGGGCGGCCACGTCGGAGCAGACCAGGAGCTGGACCTCGCCCTTCTTGAAGCTGCCCAGGGTCGCCGTGCGGGCCGGCTGCGCCATGTCGCCGTGCAGCGCCGCGGCCGAGAAGCCGTGCCGCTCCAGAGAGCGGTGCAGCACGCCGACGTCGCGCTTGCGGTTGCAGAAGATCAGCGCCGTGTTGATATCCTCGGCGCGCAGCAGGGCGCGCAGCGCGGCGCGCTTGTCCTTTGGCTTGCCGGCAATCTGCAGGATCGCCTGCTCGACGGTGGCGGCGGTCGAGGTCGGGGGGCTGACCGTGACCTCCTTGGGATTCATCAGGAAGGCGTCGGCCAGTCGGCGGATCTCCGGCGGCATGGTGGCCGAGAAGAACAGCGTCTGGCGGATCTTCGGCAGCACGCCGACGATGCGCTCGACGTCGGGGATGAAGCCCATGTCGAGCATGCGGTCGGCCTCGTCGATGACCAGCACCTTGACGTCGGCCAGCAGGATCTTGCCGCGCTCGAAGAGGTCGATCAGGCGGCCCGGCGTGGCGATCAGCACGTCGACGCCGCGGTCGAGCCGCTTTTCCTGCTCGACCAGCGAGCTGCCGCCGACCAGGAGCGCCATGGAGAGCTTGTTGTGCTTGCCGTAGCGCTCGAAGCTTTCCGAGACCTGGGCGGCCAGCTCGCGCGTCGGCTCGAGGATCAGCGAGCGCGGCATGCGCGCCCGGGCCCGCCCTTTGGCGAGCATGTCGATCATCGGCAGGGTGAAGGAGGCGGTCTTTCCGGTGCCGGTCTGGGCGCAGCCCAGCACATCCCGGCCCATGAGAACGTAGGGAATGGCCTGTTCCTGAATCGGCGTCGGGGTCGTGTATCCCGAGTCTTCAATCGCCTTCAGGACCTCTGGACTAAGTCCAAGATCAGAGAACGTCATGCAATCCAAGTGAAGTGAAGATGATGAGCTTCGCCTATTGCGCCGCTACTGGCGCCAACATGAGTGCCGAACCGCAGGATGTCAAGCTGTCCCAGCCTGGAAATGCTAGAAAAAACATTGGCTTTCCCAGCGCTGACCCGGGAGCTTTCCCGGCGGCATCGAGCACGGGGCAATTATCTTCGCATAAGGTAAACAAGTCGTTTCGATAATTACTTCGCTGGATAGAGGCGGGAAGGGCGCGAGAAAGCAGCGCCGGTCCCATTCATTCGGGCGTAGCCTTCCCTCGTCGACGGACCTCGAGATGGGGCCTGGGAGGCCCTAGGGTGCCTTGCCGCTTGCTCGCCGCGCCCGCGGTTGCTTCGCTGCGCCGCAAGGGAGGCCCGATCCGACATGACCCAACCGCTGGCCCTGCTGCCCGGACTGCTGTGCGACGCGGCGCTGTGGCGCCACCAGGTCGATGCCCTGGCGGATCTGGCAGACTGCCAGGTGGCCGATTTCACCAGCCAGGACAGCGTGGCAGCCATGGCCGAGAGCGTGCTGGCCATGATGCCCGAGCGCTTCGCCCTGGCCGGCCTCTCCATGGGCGGCTACGTCGCGCTCGAGGTGATGCGCCAGGCACCGGGGCGGGTGACCCGCCTGGCGCTGCTCGACACTTCCGCCTGGCCCGACACGCCGGAGCAGACGGCGCGCCGCCGCGGCCTGATCGAGCTGGCCGAGACGGGCAAGTTCAAGGGCGTCACGCCGCGCCTGTTGCCGCTGCTGATCCACGAATCACGACTCGATGACGCGGACCTGACCGGCGTGGTGCTGGCCATGGCCGAGCGCGTCGGCAAGGACGCCTTCCTGGGCCAGCAGCGGGCGATCATGGAACGGCCGGACAGCCGGCCCACGCTGGTGACCATCCGCTGCCCGACCCTGGTCATCTGCGGCCGCCAGGACGCGCTGACGCCGCTCGACCGCGCCATGGAGCTGGCCGCCGGCATCAGCGACGCCCGCCTGCTGGTGGCCGAGGATTGCGGCCACCTTTCGGCGCTGGAGCGGCCGGAGACGGTGAACCAAGCGCTGAAGGCCTGGCTCAACTGAGCAGGTCCGGCCGCCGGTCCGTTCACCCGGGCCGTTCAGCCGGGCCGTTCAGCCGGGCCGTTTACCCGCGCGGTTCACCTCACCCGGAAATGGTCACCGCTCCCGCGGATCTGGTCGGCGGCCGGGACGGGGAACAGCGCCAGCGAGACCTGGCGCAGCAGGCCGCGGAAAGCCGGGTCGTCCGGCCCCTGGGCGCCGGCGACCGAGCCGCCGGCCGAGTTGATGCGATCCGAGCCGCTGCAGAAGGCGGCCAGCACGCCGACCCGGCCGTCGCGCGGTGCCTGCGGCTGGTTGGGCTGGCCGCACAGCCGGGCGGCATCGGCCCCTGGCGCCGGGTTGAACAGCACCACCGTCCGATAGGACGGGCGGTAATCGGCGGGTGGTTCGGTGAAGAAGGGCAGCCTCGGTCCGAAGTGGGAGGCCTCCAGGGTCTCGGTGACGGCAGTGTCGACCGCCGGCTTGGGCGCATCGAAGGGATTGCCCACCACCTCGGTCAGCATACCGCCGCGCCCGGCGGCATAGCCGAGATAGGTGAAGTCGTAGGTGTCGGCGACGTAGTTGTGCGGGATGCTAGCGGACTGGGCACAGCCTGCCAGCAGCGCTGCCGTTCCAGCAGCCAGGGCGATCTTGAGAGAGCGTGTCATGGCTGGGTCGTCCTCATAACGCAAAAAGAGGGCCTCGGCCAGGGACGGAGGCACCGGACGGACTTCGGGACACGCGCCAGCCGCGGTTTTCCGCCCTCTGACCACTCTGTCACTACTGTGCTACGGCCAAGCGCAATGCAGCGTTCCCACATCTCGCCGGGCCTCCATGGCATCTGGGTTCAAAGGGCGCCCGTTGCCACATGGAGCAGGCCCAGCTAGCGCGGATGTGATCGGGGCTTGCCGGCGAGGCCGCAGCGCTCTCGGTTCCCGCGCGCCCCGCGCCGGCTAGTCAATGGTCTGTCGCGGCCGGGACAGGGCGTTGGCGCTGATGAAGATCATGCGGCGCCGGAACGCCGTCGGGCTCTCGACCAGCAGCGTTGCCTTCAGCGACTCCAGCCCGCCCGCGAAGAAAGGCCGCTTCAGACTGCGTCCGGGCTCCTCGGTCCAGGCCGGTACGTCCAGGCCGTACGCCAGGGCCAGGTGTTCGGCCACGGCCGCCAGATAGGCGTCCTGAACGGTCCCGACGGGCTCCGGCCGGTCCTGGATCGCGGCCTGCCTCGCCTTCGGGGTGCTGTAGAAGTGGTCCAGGAACTCGCGCACGGCCGGGTCGAAAGGCTGCTGTCCGGCCCTGGCCCGGCGAGCGACTTCGGCCAGGCTGTCCGGCCACCAGGTCGACGACCGGCCCGTCGACGCCTTAGTCTTTCCTGTCATCGCTCGACTCTTGGAATATCTCTTCCAGCCCGAACCGCGTCTTTGGCGGGATGCGTTCTTCGGGATAGAACGCGGCAACCAGGCCCATCGCTTGGAAATAAGGGGACAGTATACTTATTTCGTTTGTCTAGTTTTCAATTCAGGCATGACAAGCACTTGAGCGAAATAAGTATACTGTCCCCTTATTTCCCCCTTATTTCCCCCCCTCACACGTCCAGCTCGTCCGATTCGACGAAGCGGGCGTTGTCCTGGATGAACTTGAAGCGCGCCTCGGGCTTGCGGCCCATCAGGCGCTCGACGAGATCGGCGGTCTTCTTGATCTCGGCCTTGGGGTTGGGGTCCTCGGGCTCGACCACGGCGACGCGCAGCAGGGTGCGCTGCGCCGGGTCCATGGTGGTGGCCTTGAGCTGGGCCGCAGGCATCTCGCCCAAGCCCTTGAAACGGCTGATATCGACCTTGCCGCGACCCTTGAAGTGCTCGGCCAGCAGCTGCTCCTTGTGGGCCTCGTCGCGGGCATAGACCGACTCGCCGCCCTGGGTCAGGCGGTAGAGCGGCGGCTGCGCCAGGTAGAGCCGGCCGGCCTCGATCAGCCCCGGCATCTCGCGATAGAAGAAGGTCATCAGCAGCGAGGCGATGTGGGCGCCGTCGACGTCGGCGTCGGTCATGATGATGATGCGCTCGTAGCGCAGCTTTTCCAGGTCGAACTGGCCGCGGATGCCGCAGCCGAGCGCCTGGATGATGTCGGCAATTTCCTGGTTGCCCTTCAGCTTGTCGGCCGAGGCGCTGGCCACGTTGAGGATCTTGCCGCGCAGCGGCAGCACCGCCTGGGTATCGCGCCGGCGCGCCTGCTTGGCCGAGCCGCCGGCCGAATCGCCCTCGACCAGGAAGATCTCGGTATCCTCGGCGCGGCCGCTGGCGCAGTCGGCTAGCTTGCCGGGCAGGCGCAGCTTGCGGGTGGCGCTCTTGCGGCTGAGCTCCTTCTCCTCGCGCTTGCGCAGGCGCTCCTCGGCGCGCTCGATGATGCGCTCCAGCAGCAGGCCGGCTCGCTCGGGATGGCCGGAGAGCCAGTGGTCGAAGTGGTCCTTGATGCTGGCCTCGACCAGGCGCGTCGCCTCGACCGTGGCCAGGCGCTCCTTGGTCTGGCCCTGGAACTGCGGGTTGCCGATGAAGACCGAAAGCAGGGCGCAAGCGCCGCCGACCACGTCGTCGGCGGTGATCTGCGCCGCCTTGCGGTTGCCGACCAGCTCGCCATAGGCCTTGAGGCCGCGCAGCAGGCCCGTGCGCAGGCCCTGCTCGTGGGTGCCGCCCTGCGGCGTCGGCACGGTGTTGCAGTAGGAGCTGAGGAAGCCGTGCTCGTCGGCCGGCCAGCTCACCGCCCACTCGACCTGGCCCTCGTCCTCGGCGAACTTGGCCTGGCCGGCGAAGAAGTCCGGGGTCAGGGTCTTGCGGCCGTTGAGGTGCGTCTCAAGAAAATCCCGCAAGCCGTTCGGAAATTTGAAGGTCTCCTCGGCCGGTGTCTCCTCGTCGTCGCCCAGTAGCGTGGCGTCGCAGCGCCAGCGGATCTCGACGCCGCGATAGAGGTAGGCCTTGGAGCGAGCCATGCGGTAGAGCCGCTCCGGCCGGAAGCGAACGGTGGCGCCGAAAATCTCTGGGTCGGGCGTGAAGGTCACCGTGGTGCCGCGCCGGTTCGAGGCGGCGCCGGCCTTCTTCAGCTTGCCCTGTGGCTTGCCGCGCTTGTAGTCCTGGCGCCACAGTTCCTTGTCGCGTGCCACCTCGACGGTCAGCGCCTCGGCCAGGGCGTTGACCACGGAGAGCCCGACGCCGTGCAGGCCGCCGGCCGTGGCGTAGCTCTTCTGCGAGAACTTGGCGCCGGAGTGCAGGGTGGTCAGGATCACCTCGAGCGCCGACTTGGTCTTGAACTTGGGGTGCGGGTCGATCGGGATGCCGCGGCCGTTGTCCACCACCGTGATCCGGTTTCCGGCGGCCAGCTCCAGCTCGATCCGGTTGGCGTGGCCGGCCACCGCCTCGTCCATGGCGTTGTCGAGCAGTTCGGCCACCAGGTGATGCAAGGAGCGCTCGTCGGTGCCGCCGATGTACATGCCCGGCCGCCGACGCACCGGCTCGAGCCCTTCCAGGACCTCGATGTCCTTGGCGCTGTAGCCCCGTCCGGACGACGTGTCGCGAGATTTGGGGGCCAGATTCTGAAACAGATCCGCCATGAGGCTGCGGCAACTCCTGTGGAAAAGCGGCGGGTCCCGTTGGTTTGACCGCCCGGGAGCCGCGCGGGCTGGGCAAGTCTTCGGCTATGCTGTAGTCAAGGTCGGCAGACCCGCAATATATAGCCTAACAGGCGGAGGATTCGCCATGTCTCAGACAGTGTCTCAGACAGCGCCTCAGACGGCCGACCGGCCGCGCGGTGCGCTCGCCATCCGCACCCTCGCCATGCCGGCTGACGCCAACCCCAGCGGCGACATCTTCGGCGGCTGGGTGCTGGCACAGATGGATATAGCGGGTGGCATCGCCGCTAGCCAGAGGGCAGGCGGCCGCGTCGCCACCGTGGCGATCACCGCCATGACCTTTCACTTGCCGGTCTACATCGGCGACGTGCTCTCGGTCTACGCCGAGGTCGAGCGCACCGGCCGCACCTCGATCACCATCCGCCTGGAGGCCTGGGCCGAGCGCGGCCGTGGCGCACCTGAGTCCGCCGAGGAGGTCAGGGTCACCGAGGGCCTCTTCGTCTTCGTCGCGATCGACCAAAACGGCCGCCCGCGACCTCTGCCGGCGCAGGAGCAAGCATGACCTTAAGATTACCGCTTATTGCCTTGGCATTATTCATTACATTGCTGTGCCAGGGGCTGGTTGCTGGAGTTGCTTGGGCCGGCGAGGCCGACGTCGTGGCGGCCGAGGCCGTGCCGGAGGGGGCGGGGCTCTGGCGCTTCAACGTGACCGTGCGCCATGGCGACGAGGGCTGGGACCACTATGCCGACCAGTGGGACGTGCTCGGCCCCGACGGCACGCTCTATGGCAGCCGGGTGCTGCTGCACCCGCACGAGACCGAGCAGCCCTTCACCCGCTCGCTCGGCGGCGTGGCGATCCCCGAGGACGTGACCAGCGTGGTTATCCGAGCCCGCGACAAGCTGCACGGCTATGGCGGGGCGGAGCTCACCGTGACCCTACAGGAGCGCTAACCGGCGAGGCGAAGGGCCGCGGCGTTTGCTTTACCGGGGCGCGCGCGGCTATGGTGCCAGGGCACTAGGCTCGCGCCGGGGATGCCAAGCGGGGCGCCTAGGGATAGGGAGAGCTGATGTTGCAGCTCCGCCCGGCGCCAGCGAGAGGAGAGGCCCATGCCGACACACGCCCAGCTTGCCGCCAAGTTGCTGTTGGAGTCCGCGAAGTTCTATCGGGCGGTCGGGAATGACAATCCGGAGATGCGCGAGAGCATGGAGTCGATGGCCTCCGCCTGCGACACCGTGGCCAGCCTGGTCGCCTCCGATCCCACCGGCGAGCTTTCGGCCGAGAGCTTCACCGACAAGCCAAGCGAGGGTTAGACGCTGCAGCGCACCCTTGGCCGCGGCCCGCCCCAGGGCCTGCCAGGGCCCGAGAATCCATAGCCTGACAGGCGAGAGCCTCCCCGCATCTTACTGTCTAAATTTTCATAGTGGCCGCAAACTATCCAGTCTGGATAGTAGCTTCACGCGACTAAAAGAGCGGTGATTGGGTGTGGGCTTGCCCGGCCTGTGGCCAAGCCTGGAAGCGGCGTGAAGAACAGGAAAACGGGAGGCTCCAAGGGCCGAAAGCCTAAGCGGCTGCAATCGCCTTCGATATCTTGTGCTACCGGATGCTGCCAGCACAGTATTTTGCCAAGAACCCGCGTGCGGCCAGAGCCAAGCCCGTGCTGTCCGAATCGGCGTAGGGTCCTCACCCTTCGACGGGCTCAGGGTGAGGCGGGCTTGTGCTGGATCAGCACAGGCCCCTCGTGCTGAGCTTGCCGAAGCATGAGGTCATGCACGGTGATCCCGAATGAACGAATGATGCTCTAGAGTGCGCTGCCGCCCTTGCGCGGAACGACGCCGATCGCCTTGATCTTCATGCGATGCACGGTGCCGCGCCGGCGATAGTAGCGCTCGCGGTCTTCCGGCCCGTCCGGCTCGCCCAGATCGGCCAGCTTGTGGCGCCAGTTGCTCACGGTCTGAGGCGATACGCCACAGGCCTTAGCGATGGCCCGGTCGGACCACTTGCTGGTTTCCGGATCGCAGAGCCGGGCGACCACCGCGGCGCGGCGCTCGGTCGCGGTCTGGGGCTGGTCGGCGCCGCCCTGCGGCTCGCCCGGTCGCAGCACCGCCTTTAGCCGGCCCAGGTCGGCCAGCAGGGTCTCGGCGAAGGCCTGCTGCTGCGCTGCCGTGAGATCTGGCCGCCGGTCGCGGCCGGCGGCGCCCTCCGCCGCCAGCACGGCGAACAACTTGGCGCGGTACTCCAGATCCTCCAGGTCCGCCGCCGGCAGGCCGCTCAGCACGGCCTCGGCCAGCATGGCGGCGCGCTCGCGCATCGCCGGGCAGACGCCGCGCGTGAGGAAGAACTCGCGCTTCACCCGATCGCGGCGATCGATGTAGCTCCACTCGTCCCAGGCCTCGGCGATGGTCTTGGGCAGCGGCCGCACGTAGCGCGCCACGGCGCGCAGCCCTTCCAGGTCGTGCGACGCCACGCCGCGGCTGGCATCCAGGAACAGCGTCTCGTAGTCGCAGGGCCGGGCCACCTGGTCCGAGCCGTACTTGACCAGCGCCGCCTGGTAGGCGGCCTCGCTCGCGGGATCGCTGTCCGGCTCGAGGTGGGACGGCGGGTGGGCCATGAGACTCGCTTCCAGGGGGCAGTGGCCGCCGCAAGGTTAGGCGAAAGCGCCGGGCCACCTCAACCACCCACTTGACCATCATCCCAAGCGCGAGAGGCTCGCTCTTGCTACTGCTGCATCGAAGTCTGTCGTCCCAGCGCTTGTCGCCGGAACCAAATGGCCTAACCGTTCGCACGCCAACGCCAATGGTTCCCGAGGCTAGTCCCCATAGGCGCTAAGTTAAGTCGCCGACCTCATGAAATCGCTTCGATGTCATTCCCGCGAAAGCGGGAATCCATGGTTGGGAGCCCCGTCGTTTGCCCTAAACCCCCGCTTTCGCGGGGGTGACAATCGAGGAACTGCCACCAAGACGCTCCTAACTTAGCGCCTATGGGGACAAGCCCCGGGACGACATTGGTGCGTGCATAGGCTTCGCGAGACCGGCAATTATCACCTTGACTCAGCAAACCGCAGGCCCCATATTTCAGGTGTCAACGGGGAGTTGCGGTCATGACGAACGAACTCAGCAACAAGATTTTTCATGACGAGACCAAGGCCCGCCAGTGGCTAGAGGGGCATCTGTGGCCTGACGGCCCGATCTGCCCGGCTTGCGGGACGGTCAACAACGCGACCGCGATTGCTTCCCGGCCCGGCTGGTATCAGTGCAACGCCAAGAGCTGCCGCAAGCAGTTCTCGGTCACGGTCGGCACCGTGTTCGAGGATTCCAAGGTGCCGCTGCACAAGTGGGTGCTCGCGACCTA
>JBHJOF010000327.1:0-16346 GCA_050330055.1 Kiloniellales bacterium | reverse complement strand
GGCGCTCCCTGCCGCACGTCAACACCATGGCGCTGAGCTTCCACATGTCGACTTGCGGCACGCTGGTCGGGGCGGTCGTGATCCTGGCCAGCGGCGCGCTCGCCCTGCCGACCACCGGCGTCGCCGGCTGGGGCGCGCTCGCCGCCACCATCCTCTGCTTCGCCGCCGCCTTCCTCGGCATGTTCGCCGGCGTGCGGATGATCGGCGCGCTGCGCACCTCGATGATCATGAACCTCGAGCCGGTCGCCACCATCGGCCTGGCGGTATTGCTGCTGGGCGAGAGCCTGACGGCGCAGCAGCTCGTCGGCGCCGCCCTGGTGCTGGGCGCCGTCGCCGTGGCCCAGCGTCCGGCCGCGCGCTGAGCGGCGTCAGCCGGCCGGGCAGGCCGGCGCCGAGGCGATCTCGTCCGCCTGCAACAGGCCGAGGCCGCGCAGCCAGTCGCGGATGTTCTCGACCGTGTCCTGCACGATCTGGCGCTCGGAGCCGCCGATGTGGACGCCGTCCTGCACCCGGATCTCGGAGTTGGCCGGCGCCGCCGCGCGCAGCGCCGCCAGGCTGCCGTGCGGCAGGATGTCGTCGTCGTCGGCCTCGATCAGCAGCAGCGGCCCGGCGAAGCGCGGCAGGTGGCGCTCGGGCGCGTAGCGCTCGAAGATGAAGGCGGCCCAGCGCGCCGCGCCGCGGCGCAGCGGTCCCGGCCCGACCCACTTGGAGAACAGGGCGTCGAGCAGCAGCGTCAGATCGGCGCCGCCGTAAGCCAGCGCCCCGGCCGCCACACCGCCGCCTGCGTCCTGCAGGCGCGCCAACACCGCCGGGCCCAGGATCGCGCCCAGGCTGACCCCGACGTAGACCACGCGCTCGGGATTGACGCCCGGCGCGGACCTCAGCCAGTGCAGCAGTGCCGCCGTCTGCTCGACGGTCGCCGGCAGCGTGGCGGAGCCGAGCTTCGCCCGCTCCAAGCCCGAAGCCGTCTTCCACGCGGCACGGTCATAGGGGAAGTCGAGCGCGGCGATCACCGCCTGGCCCGGGAAATCGACTCGGTCGAGCGCCTCGGCGCCGGTGCGCAGCCCGCCCAGCAGCACCAGCGCCGGCACCGGCCCATTTTCGTCGCGGCAGGGCCGCTCGATCAGCGCCCTGAGCGGCGGCAGCCCGCTGCCTTCGGCCGCCGCCATCTCGAGCGACCAGCGCTCGCGGTCGGGCGAGGCGGCGGGACCGGCCGGCAGCAGCACCGCGTCATTGTAGGCGAGCGCGCCGCTGCCCATGGGCGCCGGCCGCAGCCAGAGGGTAAGCGCTACGGCGACGCAGAGCAGCAGGGCGACCAGGCCGCCGAGGATGCCGAGGGACCAGCGAAGAAAACGCGTGCGGCGCATGGCGAGACCATAGCACGCGAGCTGCTTACGGCGATGAGTTCAGGGGTGTGCCCTGGTGGAATATCATCTGCCACCCACGGTGCGTCTGCCTCCAGATTGAGCTGCGCCTCGATTGGCTTGGTTCGCCTTCGGGCCCCTGCCGTATCACGCGATAGGTAGCCAAGGCGACTGTCGGTGCTAGCTCTCGCGCTGAAAAGTCCTCGATTGATCTGCTAATCGGCGTTTCCTCGAGCAGGGCAGCCATGATCTCTTGCCTGGAATAGAGACGGCCAGAGCGGCCAATCTCGACGAACCCATCAGCGAGGAGAGCCGATACTTCCTCAGGTGTTCGGCGAACACGCGGATCAAGCAGTCGTTCCTCAAGCCTCCGAATCTTGTGTTCCGCACTCATCATCATCCGTCGTTTCCCATGTGGCTCGGACAGGGAGTCTCCGCTAACGCCTGCTTCAGCTTGCAGACGGTCGAGTTTCAATCCGGTGCCACCCCGTCGGCGACCTCGTCCGCCCAGACCCTGAACCCGACCAGCTCGTTGGGGCCGAAGGTATTGCTGATGGGCACGTCGGCCGCGTCGCGGCCCCGCGCGATCAGGATCCGGCCGACGCGCGGCGTGTTGTTGCGGGGATCGAAGGTGTACCACTGACCGTCGAGATAGGCCTCGAACCAGGCCGCGAAATCCATCGGGCCATAGGGCGGCGGAACGCGGATATCGCCGAGATAGCCCGTGCAGTAGCGGGCCGGAATGTTCATGCAGCGGCAGAACGCAACGGCCAAGTGCGCGAAGTCGCGGCATACGCCGCTGCGCTCCTGGAAGACGTCGAAGGCCGACTTGGTCGGCCGCGCGTGTTCGTAGTCGAAGGTCACGCCGTGATGGACATAGTCGCAGATGGTCTGAACCCGCGCCCAGCCCGCGGGCGACTTGCCGAACAGGTCCCAGGCCGTCTGCGACAGGCGGTCGGTTTCGCAATAGCGGCTGCCCAGAAGATAGACCAGGGTATCCGCTGGCAGGTCCTGGACGGGAATCTGCCGGGCCGAAGCGGCGGCGACATCGGGCTCGCCGCTGCAGCGGACAATCGCGCTGCTGGAGATCCGGGTGCGGCCGGTGGGCGCGACAATCCTGGAACACCAGTTACCGAAGCCGTCGCGATAGCTCTCGACCGGCACGGCCGGGTCGGTAACCAGATGATCGGGCACGACAATGTCGGGTGCGCTGCCGTGATGAATAGTCAGCATGAGGATCATGGGCGTCGGCTGCGGAACCTCGTAAATCAGCTCATAGCCGACTTTGATGTGCATGGGCCTTCCTTCCTGCCAGTCAGCACTGACAGCCTAGCAGGCTTGCCGGGTCCTTGCTGCAGGCAATAGGGGCGGCCTCTGGACAAGCGCCCCTCCTCTCGGGAATCACTGGTGCCGATGCCTAGGATGCCGGACTCGTCAGCGTCAGGCCAGAGCGGCCGTGCCAATTCCACTGCGGTGGGGCGGGCGCCGACATCGGTCGTGCTGGAAGAACTGCTCCGGGATGCACCGGCTGACTACGTGACCTTGAACTGGCTGATCGACAATCTGCAGGAGCGGTCGTTCGGCATCGTCATGTTCCTTATTGCGTTGGTAGGGCTGGTGCCGGGACTCTCGCCCCTTGTCGGCGTCCTGCTTTTCATTCCCGCCATACAGATGATGCTCGCACGCCCGGCGCCCGTTCTGCCGCGCGCCATTGCCGCCCGCCGTCTGTCGAGCCTGCGATTGACGCGCCTGGTGGCCCGGATCAATCCCACGCTGAAGCGCCTGGAAAGGATTGTCCATCCCCGCTGGACCACCCCGTTCGAGACAACCAAGCGCGTGATCGGCTTTGTCATTCTGCTGCTGGGCGCAACGCTTCTGGCGCCGATCCCCTTCAGTCACATCATCCCTCTGCTGGTTATCATGCTCCTGGCTTTCGCCTTTCTGGAGCGGGACGGGTTGATTCTCTGCATCGCGCTGGCCGCCGCCGCAGTCTCCCTGGCCATCACGGCAGCCACCGTGTGGGGAGCCATTGAAGCGGGCCTTGCCATCTAGCCGGTGCGTCAGGCTCACACGCGATATCGCTTAGTCGGCCAGCGCCTGCTCCAGCACGCGGGCGACGTGCATGGCCTCGCGCCCGGCGCCATCGTGGATCTGATGGCGGCAGCTTGTGCCGTCGGCCACGATCAGCGCGTCGGCCCCGGCGGTGCGCACGGCCGGGAGCAGCGACAGCTCGGCCATCTGCATGGACACATCATAGTGCGCGGCCTCGTAGCCGAAGGCGCCGGCCATGCCGCAGCAGCTCGACTCGATGGTCGAGACTTCCAGATCGGGTATCAGGCGCAGCGCGCGCTCGATCGCGCCCATCGCGGCGAAGGCCTTCTGGTGGCAGTGGCCGTGCAGCAGCGCGCGTTTCTGCGGCAGGGCCTTGAGCGGCAGGGCGAGGCGCCCGGCCGCGGCCTCCCGGGCCAGGAACTCCTCGAACAGCAGCGCGCTCCTGGCCAGTGCGTCAGTCTCGGCACCGGGCAAGAGGGCCAGGAACTCGTCGCGCAGCGTGAGCAGGCAGGAAGGCTCCAGGCCGATCACCGGAACGCCGCGCGCGACGAAGGGCGCGAGCGCCGCCAGTATGCGCTGGCCCTCGGCGCGCGCCTCCTCGACCAAGCCGACGGCAAGATAGGTTCGCCCGCAGCAGAGCGGCCGGCCGTAAGCGGCCCTCGCGAGCCGCACGCGGTAGCCGGCGGCCTGCAGAACTTTCAGGGCGGCGCGCAGGTTCTCGGGTTCGAAGGCGCGGTTGAAGCTGTCGACCAGCAGCGCGACTTCGCCTGCGGTGCCTCCGCCGTCCGTCACCTCGTCGTCGCGAAATGCATCGCGGCGCCAGCGCGGCAGGCTGCGCCGGGCGCTGAAGCCGAACAGCTTTTCGCTCAGCAGCGGCAGCGCCGGCAGGCGGTCGCGCAGGTTCAAGAGCGGCGCCAGGCGCGCCCCGCCGGGCGCGTAGCGCGGCAGGTGCGCGATCAGCCGGTCCTTCAGCGACAGGCCGTGACGCTGACGCCGCTGGTGCAGCACCTCGATCTTCATGCGCGCCATGTCGACGCCGGTCGGGCATTCGCGGCGGCAGCCCTTGCAGGAAACGCAGAGATCCATGGTCTCCGCCATGGCGTCGGAGGCCAGCGCGTCCGGCCCGAGCTGCCCCGTGATGGCCAGGCGCAGCGTGTTGGCGCGGCCGCGCGTCACGTGCTGCTCGTCGCGCGTCACGCGGTATGAGGGGCACATGACGCCGGGCTCGGCCTTGCGGCAGGCGCCGTTGTTGTTGCACATCTCGACCGCGCCCGGGAAGCCGCCCCAGGCCGACCAGTCAAGTGCCGTTTCAAACGGCTCCGCACGGTAATCCGGCTTGAAGCGGAACAGCGCGCGGTCGTCCATGCGCGGCGGATCGACGATCTTGCCCGGGTTGAACAGGCCCCGCGGGTCGAAGGCCTGCTTGACCTCGGCGAAGGCGCGGGTCAGGCGCGGGCCGAACATGGGCGCGTGGAACTCGGAGCGCACCAGGCCGTCGCCGTGCTCGCCGGAGTGCGAGCCCTTGTAGGCGCGCACCATGGCGAAAGCCTCCTCGGCGATGGCGCGCATCTTCCGGACGTCGGCCTCGTCCTTCATGTTGAGAATCGGGCGCACGTGCAGGCAGCCGACCGAGGCGTGCGCGTACCAGGTGCCGCTGGTGCCGTGCTTGGCGAAGACCTGGGTCAGGCGGTCGGTGTAGTCGGCCAGGTCCTCGAGCGCCACGGCGCAGTCCTCGATGAAGGAGACCGGTTTCCCGTCGCCCTTCATCGACATCATGATGTTGAGCCCGGCCTTGCGCACCTCCCAGATCGCCGCCTGGAAGTCGGGATCGACCGCCTCGACCAAGGCATTGGGATAGCCCAGATCGGCCATCATCTCGTCGAGCCAGCGCAGGCGGCGCAGCTTTTCCTCCAGGCCCTCGCCGGCGAACTCGACCAGCAGCACGGCGGCCGGCTCGCCCTGAATGAAGCGCTCGACCGTGCCGGCATAGATCGGGATGTCGCGCGCCAGGTCGATCATGGTGCGGTCGACCAGCTCGACCGCCGTCGGGTTGAGCTTGACGATGTGCTGGGTCGCGTCCATCGCCGCGTAGAATGTGGGGAAGTGGCAGACTCCCAGCACCTTGTGCGGCGGAATCGGCTGCAGCGCGAGGGTCAGGCTGGTGAAGGCCGAGAGCGTGCCCTCGGAGCCGACCAGAATCTGCGCCATGTTGTGGCCAGAGGGAGAGAGACTGTCCAGATTGTAGCCGCCGACCCGGCGCAGCAGCTTGGGGAAGCGCGTGGCCAGCTCGTCGGCCTCGCGCGCGGCGATGGCGCGGAGCTGCTCGACCAGGTCGCGGTAGCGCGGCCCTCCCGCCTCTGGGGCCTCCAGCCCGCCCAGGTTGCCCGGCACCTGGCCGAAGCTAAGCTCGCTGCCATCGGCCAGCACCGCCTCGATGGCCTCGACGTTGTGCACCATGTTGCCGTAGCGGATCGAGCGGGCGCCGCAGGAGTTGTTGCCGGCCATGCCGCCGAGCGTGGCGCGGCTGGCGGTCGAGACGTCGACCGGGAAGAACAGGCCGTGCGGCTTCAGCGCCTTGTTGAGCTGGTCGAGCACCAGGCCCGGCTCGACCGTAACGCGGCGCTTGGCGACGTCGAGCGCCTGGATGCCGCTCAGGTGCTTGCTGAAGTCAATGACCAGCGCCTCCCCCACGGTCTGGCCGCACTGCGAGGTGCCGGCGCCGCGCGGCAGGACCGGCACGCCCTCCTCGGCGGCGATGGCGACGGCGGCGACCACATCGGCTCGGGTCCTGGGCACCACCACGCCGACCGGCTCGATCTGGTAGATCGAGGCGTCGGTCGCATAGCGCCCGCGGCTGAAGGCGTCGAACAACACCTCGCCCTGCAGCGCGCGCTGCAGGCGGGCGGCCAGGGCGCGGTCGCCGCGGCGAATGGCTGTCATGGCGCTCCTGCGGCCTGTGGGGCTCGGTCCGCGTTCAGGTCTAGCACCTTGTCCTGGGGTGGCAAACCGGCTTGTGGGCTCAGGGCGCTCGTGACACACCCTCTGCTGCCGCCTAGGATTTCTCCCTTCATGCGCAGCGGAGAGGAAACAATCGGCTTGCTGAAGAAAGCGACCAGAGAAGGCTTGCAACAGTCCTGGCCGGCAAGCCTCATGCCGCCGTCTCGCTGATTACGCGGATGCAGCGCGCATGACCAGCGAACCAGGGAACAGCGGCGGTCCCTTGCTGCTGTACATCGCCGGCTATGGCCGCAGCGGATCGACGATGCTGGCGCGGCTGCTCGCCCAGGATCAGGGCGTGCTCAATGTCGGGGAAGTCGCGCTCGCCGCCTGGGTTCTGAGCACGTCGAAAAAAACCTGTCCCTGCGGCGCCGCGCTCCGCGAATGCCCAGTCTGGAAGCCGGTCTGGCACGATGGGCTGCAGACGAACCGCCACACCGCGGACGCCGCGACGCATAGGGCCATACTCGAGGCCATCGTGGCGAGCCAGCCGGCCATGCGCGTCATCGTCGATTCGTCCAAATCCTGCGGCAGTCTCGCGCTGCGCGCCTTCCAGCTCCGCTCACTGGCAATGGGGCCCGTGGGGGCCACGGGGGCCATGGACGGCATTCGCGTGATCCACCTGGTGCGCGATCCGCGCGGCGTCTTGTGGTCCCAGCTGCGCGACGGCGTCCGCAAGGGCCGGCCGCTGTCGTTCTGGGCCGTTTTCAGCCGCGGCTTGCGGACGTCGCTCGGATGGCTGCTGGCCAATCTGGCCGCCGAGCTCTACGGCCTCGTGCATCGGCGCAGCTATACCCGGCTGACCTACGAGCGGCTGATGGTCTCGGGCCTGCCTCCGGCCTTGCAGGCCTCCGGCGGGGCCGGCTCGCTGCAGGGCCGGACGGTCGGGTCAGCCCTGGGGAACAATCACGATATCGGCGGTAACCGCCTGAAGCGCCGCCCCGCCCGCGAGATTCAGTCCGACGATTCCTGGCGCGACGCCCTGCCGAAGCCGGCTTCGGCATTAGTGACAGCGCTGTGCTGGCCCTTGATGCTGCGCTACGGCCATATCCCGACGCGCGCGCCGCGCGCCTGAGGAGGGCAGTGGTCCCGGTGACCGTCGACCTCGCGCTCGCCCTTTAGAATGCCTTCAGGCGCCGCGTCGTCTCGGGATCGAGGAATCCGGCGACGGTGGCATCGGTTTCGAGCTGCAGCGCCCGGTTCAGATCCGTGACGGCCGCGGCGTGCAACGCTCGCTTCATGGCCCTGACGGCAATGGGAGGCAGCTCGGCAAGTTGGGCGCCTACGGAGCGGGCCTCCTCGATCAGCTTCGCGTCTTCTACGACCCGCCAGGCGACCCCTGCCTCGGCGAGCTCGCGCGCCGTATAGCGTTGCCCGAGGAACAGCATCTCTCTCGCCTTGTTGAGCCCAACCAGCGCCGAAAGCAGCGAGGTGACGCCGCCGGTGACGAAGAGGTTCAGCGAAACCTCGGGGAAGAAGCCCTTCGCGGATTCGGCCCAGATCGGAAAATCGCAGTTGATGGCCCACTCGAAGCCGCCGCCGACCGCCCAGCCGTTGATCGCCCCGACCACCGGCTTGGCGCCGAACACGATAGAACGGGTTGCTTGCTGGATGGCGTTCACCAGCTCGCGCGCCTCTTCCTCGCTTCCCGGGTGGACGTGGGCATGGCGGTCGTCGCCGGCGCAGAAGGCGCGGCCCTCGCCCGTCAGGATGATCGCGCGGGTGGCGGGGTCGGCATTGGCGTCGTCGAAGGCGCGTGCGACGTCGTCGATCAACTGCCGGTTCATCGCGTTCAGCCGCTCCGGCCGGTTGAGCGCGATGCACCGGACGCCGCCGTTCTCGAGCGTGCTGAGGACGGTCTTGTATTGAAAGCCGGTCATTGATAGCTCCTGATCAGGCGCCGCGTCTTGCCTTCGGTTACCGGCAGGCTCGCGGCAGGCAGCACGGTGACGCGCGCGGTGGCGCCAAGTTTCGCCTTGATGGCGCGCTCCACGCGCTGCGCCAGGTCCGCTTGATCCGGCTGGCCCTTCGCCAGTTCCACCTGAACCGGCAGGTAGTCGTGCGGGGGCGGGCTGTCCAGAACGATGCGATAGTCGCCCGACAGTTGCGCGAACTCCGAGATCACCGTGGCGATCATGGTCGGGAAAAGGTTCAAGCCGCGAACGACCACCATATCGTCGCTGCGCCCGACGACCCGGAAGCGGAAGCCGGATCGCCCGCAGGCGCAAGGGGCGGTCTCGTCGATTGCGATGATGTCGCCGGTGCGGAAGCGGACCAGCGGCTGGCAATCGCGCATCAGGTGGGTGAGGACCAGCTCCCCCTTCGCGCCGGCTGCCAGCCGGATGGCCTCGGCCGATGCCGGGTCGATCAGCTCGGGCCAGAGCACGTCGGCTGCCATGAAGTGCAGCCGCGTGTCGTGCTGGCACTGGGCGGCGAAGTTCGACAGCACGTCCGATACGCCATAGTTGGCGTTGCGCGGTTCCATTCCCCAGGTCGCGTGGATGCGCTCGCGCAGGGCAGGGTCGTCGAGACCGGCCTCTCCGCCGAAGAGGCCGAGCTTCAGGCCGAGGTCGCGCGGGGCGATAGCGGGGAATCGCTCGTTCAGCACGCGCTCCAGCACCGCCGGATAGGAGGGCGTGCAGGAGATCGCGGTGATGCCGATCTCGCGGATGGTGTGGATCAGCAAGTCCGTGCTGCCCACGCCGAACGGCACCACCAGCGCGCCGGTCTGCTCCAGCGTCATGTGGTCGGTCACGCCGCCCATCCACATCTGATAGTTCAGGCAATGGACGACCGTGTGCCCGGGACCCAGTCCCGCGGCCCGGTGACAGCGTCCGCCCACCGCTTCGGTGACGCGGCAGTCCCGGGCCGACAGCGCCAGGTTCATCGCCTGGCCCGTCGTGCCGGAGGTGCGGTGCAGCCGTATCGCGGTCTCGCGCGGCGCGGCGAGGTAGCCGCCGAAGGGTGGATGCTCCGCCTGAGAGACGCGAAGCTGCGCCTTGTCGGAGAGCGGCAGCTCGGCGAGGTCGCGCAGGTCCTCCGGCGGCGTCTTCCCGTTCCACAGGGCGCGAAAGAACACGGATTGCGTAGAGACATGGGCCCGCTGCCGCCGCCACGCCGCCTGCTGGTGGGCCCGAAGCTCGTCCGCGCTCAGGAATTCTGCATCCTGGACGAGCGTCATTCTTCCAGCCCTCGCTTCCAGATTAAGCTCAGCGTGTCGATCACCGCCCCCCGGTCCTGCGAAACCGAGGCGAGCGTTGCGTCGCCGTTGAACAGCAGAGCGATCAGATACTGGTCGACCATTCCGCCCAGCGCATAGGCCCGGCGCAGCAGTTCGTCTTGTGCAGGCGGCGCCTTGCCCTTGCGGGCATAGCGCCGCTGCGCGGCCTCGACCACGGTCTGCGTCCATTCCCGGTTCAGCTTCTGGAAAGCCTGCATGGCCTCGGGGCAGGCGTCGAAGTTGGTCACCAGGGCGCGCATCAGGCCCGGATTCTGCTCGAACAGGTCGAAGTAGGCCTCGGTCGTGGCCCGGATTCGATCTGCTTGGCGCTCCTTCGCGGCCTGTCGCATGACCCGCTGGACGAACTCGACGAAAGCGATCAGGGCAACCCCGACGGCTGCCCTGATGTCCTTGAAGTAGATATAGAAGGTTCCGTGGGCGATGCCGGCGGCACGGCAGATGTCGGCAACCTTCAGCTTGTCGGAGGGCGCGCTGTTCAGCATCCGGCAGGTCGCCGCCAGAATGGCCGTCCGCGTGCGTTCGGCCCGGCCGGCCGATGCGGTGCTCCGTCCCAGCTCGGAGACAAAATCAACGGTCATGCTGATCGGTCGAACGGCAGGATTTGGCATAATGAATATGACATCACTTTCATAACATGGGTCAACAGATTTTGAAGCAGGGCGGGCGGCTGGCACTCGTCGGCTGCCCCCTGGGCTGCAACTCTTCTCAGGTCGCTTGGATGCCCCGCAGGCGCTCGCTGCGGCGGCGCAACAGTTCGACCGTGGCCAGGAGGAGGATCGAGACGGTCACCAGGATGGTGGCGACGGCCAGGATGGTCGGGCTGATCTGCTCGCGCAGGCCGGAGAACATCTGGCGCGGGATGGTGCGCTGCTCGAAGCCGGCCAGGAACAGCACCACCACCACCTCGTCGAACGAGGTGATGAAGGCGAAGAGCGCGCCGGAGATCACGCCCGGCAGGATCAGCGGCATGATCACCTTGAAGAAGGTCGTCGACGGCGGCGCGCCGAGGCTCTGGGCGGCGCGCACCAGGCTGTTGTCGAAGCCGACCAGGGTCGCCGTCACGGTGATCACCACGAAGGGCGTGCCGAGCGCCGTGTGCGCCAGGATCAGGCCGGGCAGGGTCTGCGCCAGACCGACCGAGGAGTAGAAGAAGAACATGCCGGCGGCGGCGATGATCAGCGGCACGATCATGGGCGAGATCAACAGGCCCATGATGGCGGTTCTGAGGGGCATGTAGGGCTTGCTCAGGCCGAGCGCGGCGAGCGTGCCGAGCGTGGTCGCCAGGATGGTGGCAAAGAACGCGACGATAATCGAGTTCTGCGCCGAATGCTGCCACTGCGGGTTCAGGACCATGTCCCGGTACCAGCGGAACGAGTAGGCCTCGGGATCGAGCGCCAGCATGCCGGGCGTGAAGGTGAAGAAGGGCTCGGCGTTGAACGACAGCGGGATGATCACCAGGATCGGCAGGATCAGGAAGATGAAGATCAGGGCGCAGATGAAGCGGTAGGTGTAGAACCAGCTGCGCTCCAGGGGACCGGCATAGGGGGGCAGCGCCATGGTCTCAGCCCAGCTTCATGTTGTCGATGCCGACAACGCGGTTGTAGAGCCAGTAGAGGAACAGCACGCTGACCAGCAGGAGCGTGCCGAGCGCCCCGGCCAGTCCCCAGTTGAGCGACTGCTGCATGTGATAGGCGATCAGGTTGCTGATCATCTGGCCGCTCTGGCCGCCGACCAGCGCCGGCGTTATGTAGTAGCCGATGGCCACGATGAAGACCAGGATCGAGCCGGCGCCGATGCCGGGCACGGTCTGCGGCAGATAGACCCGTATGAAGGCGGTAAAGGGCGTCGCGCCCAGCGAGCGCGCGGCGCGCATGTAGCTGGGCGGGATGGTCTTCATCACGCTGTAAAGCGGCAGCACCATGAAAGGCAGCAGGATGTGCGTCATGGCGACCACCACGCCGATCTGGTTGTACATCATCTCCAGCCGGTTGGCGTCGCTGACGACGCCGAGCCACACCAAGGTGTCGTTCAAGACGCCGTTCTTGCCCAGGATGACGATCCAGGCCGAGGTGCGCACCAGGAGCGAGGTCCAGAACGGCAGCAGCACCAGGATCATGAGCAGGTTGCTGGTGCGCATCGGCAGGTTGGCCATCAGATAGGCGATGGGATAGCCGAGCAGAATGCAGAACAGCGTGACCAGCAGGCTGATCCAGAGGGTGCGCAGGAAGAGATCGATATATATGCGCTGATGCGGCGCCAGGCGCTCGATTTCGCCGTCCACGTTGTAACGCATGTCGAAGGCGGCGACGTAGAAGGCCGCCGTATAGGGCGCCCCGATGCGCTGTATCTGGCGCCAGATCCTCGTCTCGCCCCAGGCCTGGTCGATCTCGATAAAGGCCTCTTTCCAGGCGTCGGTCTCGAGCTGGTAGACGGTTCGCGCCGTCTTGTTGACCAGGCTGCGCATGCCCGGCACCTCGCGGTTGAGGCGTGCGCCCACCTTGCCGATGGTCTGCTCCGCGCGCCCCGCCTTTATCTCGGCGGCGAAGGCGGCGTAGACCTGCTCGGGCGGCGTGCCCTCGCCGTCCCAGTCCTCTAGCAGCGCGAGGGTCTGCGGGATCGCGGCGCTCAGCTCGGGGTTTTCGACGCTGCGCCACAGCATCTGCAGGATCGGGATCATGAAGGTGAAGGTGATGAACAGCAGGAGCGGCGCCACCAGCAGGAAGGCCCTGACCCTGTTGCGCCGCATGGCGCGCCGCAGGCTCACCTTGAGCGGCACGCCATCCGTGGTCGTCAGAAGGTCAGCCGGTGCGTAGGCCTGTGTCATGCTTTGAGTCGCGTCTCGCCGAAGCGGTGATCGCTATGGTGATCAGTTGCAGGCAAGGGCGCGGGACGGGCACGAGACCCGCCCCGCGCACCCCGCTAGGCTACTGCACCAACCAGGCGTTGAAGCGCTCGGTCAGCTCGTCCTGGTGGTCCGCCCACCACAGGAAGTCGTTCTGCAGCGCGGTCTTGAAGTTTTCCGGCGCGGTCGGCATGTGCGGCCCCATGTCGGCGCCGGTCTCCGCGTTCGGGCCGATCAGCGGGACGGACGACTTGCGCGTCGGTCCGTAGGAGATCCAAGTCGCCTGGTCGGCGAGGCGCTGGGTGTCGGTCGCGAATTTGATGAACTCCCAGGCCTGCTCCTTGTTGGGCGTGCCCTTGGGCATGGCGTAGAGATCGATGTCCCAGACCTGGTTGTCCCAGATCACCTCGAAGGGCTTGTTCTCGACCACGATGGTATCGAAGATGCGGCCGTTGTAGACCGAGGTCATGGCGACCTCGCCGTCGGCCAGCATCTGCGGCGGCTGGGCGCCGGCTTCCCACCAGATCACTTCGCTCTTGATGGTGTCGAGCTTTGCGAAGGCCCGCTCAACGCCCTCACCGGTCGACAGAACATCATAGACCTGTTCCGGCGGCACGCCGTCGGCCATCAGCGCCCACTCGATGTTGACCTTGGGGCTCTTGCGCAGGCCACGCTTGCCGGGGAACTTCTCGAGGTCGAAGAAATCGGCCAGGGTCGAGGGCTCGTTGTCGCCGAACTTCGACTTGTCGTAGGTGATCACCGTGGACCACACGATCGTCGAAACCGCACATTCGTGCAGCGTGCCCTCGATGAAGTCCTCGCTCGCCGGCGTGCCGTCGGGCGCCGGCGGCAGCTCGGACAGGTCCAAGGTTTCGAGAACGCCCTCGTCGCAGCCGATCTGTGCGTCGGACAGCTCGACATCGACCACGTCCCAGGTTACGTTGCCGGCCTCGACCTGGGCGCGGATCTGGGCCAGGCCGCCGTTGTAGTCTTCTGAATTGATCGTGACGCCCTTCAAAGCCGCGAATGGCTTGTGGTAAGCCTCGATCTGGCTCTTGGTGTAGGCGCCGCCCCAGGACACGACCGTAAGCGACTCTGCGGCCGATGGCAGCGCGGCGGCACCCAGCAAGGCTGCGGCCGCCAAGCCTGATATGCTGTATCTTAACGTTGCTCTCATGTCTCCACTAGCTCCCTGTTGTGATGCCGGCTCGCCGGCGGTTAGTTGCTGGCGACCGGGCGTACCGATCGCCTACGGGGAAAGTCCTTCGTCGTCGGCCTGATACACCACCGACCCTGGTCTGCCGGGCGACATCAGGCATCGAGCGCCCTGCAATCCTCCATGCTCCAGCCCACCTTGACGGTGGAACCCTCGGACAGGGCCGCGTGGCCCTGCGCGTTGGGCACCTTGACGATGAAATCGTCGTTGCCGGCGAGGCGGATGCGTGTGCGGATGTGGTCGCCCAGGTAGATCAGCTCCTCGACGCACGCCTCGGCCACGTTGGGGAAGCGGCCATCGGGCGGGTTGATCACGACACGCTCGGGACGCAGCGACAGGGTGGTCCGCGTGCCGACCCCGTTCACGTTGACGGCCAGCGCCTGCAGCGTGCCGCCGCTGTCCAGCTCCACCGTGCAGGCCTTGCCGTTCATCGCCCGTACCTTGCCGAACAGGCGATTGTTCTCGCCGATGAAGGCGGCGACGAAGGCGTTCTCGGGCTCCTCGTAGAGCTTGGGCGGCGTGGCGAGCTGCTGGATCACGCCGTCGTTGAAGACGGCGATGCGGTTGGACATGGTCAGCGCCTCGGACTGGTCGTGCGTGACGTAGACCACCGAGACGCCCAGGTGCTCGTGGATGTGCTTGATCTCGTACTGCATCTCTTCGCGCAGGTTCTTGTCCAGCGCGCCGAGCGGCTCGTCCATCAGCACCAGTTCGGGCCCGAAGACCAGCGCGCGGGCCACCGCGACCCGCTGCTGCTGGCCGCCCGAGAGCTGCGCCGGCCGCCGGTTGCCGAAGGCGCCGAGGCGCACCATCTCCAGCGCCTGCTTCACCTTGGCCTGGATGTCCGCCTTGCCGGTGCGGCGCACCTCCAGCGGGAAGGCCAGGTTCTCGGTCACCGTCATGTGCGGGAAGAGCGCGTAGTTTTGGAACACCATGCCGATGCCGCGGCGGTGCGGCGGCACGTTGTTGATCGGGGTGCCGCTCAGGAAGATCTCGCCGTGCGTCGGTACCTCGAAGCCGGCTAGCATCATGAGCACGGTCGTCTTGCCTGAGCCCGAGGGGCCCAGCATGGTCAGGAATTCACCCCGTTCGACCGTGAGATTGAGATCCTTTACGACCAGGGTTTCCCCGTCGTAGCTCTTCTGCACGGCCACGAATCGAACTATCGGGTGCTTCTCTCCGGTCATCCGCCTCCACCAGCTCACCTTGCAGCCGCGCGCCGCCCTTGCTCGGGCTTATCAGGCGGCCACTATGTCCCCGTTCAGTCTTTTCTTCGTTCGTTGAGCGGGAGCCTAGCGCATCCGGTCGCGGCCTGAAAGCCCGGAGTACCGCAGTGCAAAAAAGGAGAGTCACCATGGCGTCACGAAATGCAAGTCATGCGGGAGATAATGCCGTTAACAACAACCTTTGATCGCGGCTGGCCCCCTTGAGCCCTTGTGCTCAGGCGGCGCGCTGCAGCCTGAGCTCGGCCCAGATGGATGTCAGGGCGGCGATCAGGCGGTCCATGTCGTGGTCGCTGTGCAGCGGCGAGGGGGTGAGGCGCAGCCGCTCACTGCCACGCGGCACGGTCGGGTAGTTGATCGGCTGCACGTAGAGCCCGTAGCGGGTCAGCAGCAGGTCGGTGACCCGGCGGCAGAGCGCGGCGTCGCCGACCATGACCGGCACGATGTGGCTCGCCGAGGCCATGACCGGCAGGCCGGCCTCGGCCAGGCGCCGCTTCAGGGTCTGGGCCCGCTCCTGGTGCCGTTGCCGCTCGCTGCTGCTCTGCTTCAGGTGGCGCACCGCGGCCAGCGCCCCGGCGGCGACCGCCGGCGGCAGCGCCGTGGTGAAGATGAAGCCCGAGGCAAACGAGCGCACGAAGTCGACCAAGGCGGCCGAGCCGGCGATGTAGCCGCCCAGCACCCCGAAGGCCTTGCCCAGCGTGCCCTCGATCACGTCGAGGCGGTGCATCACCCCGTCGCGCTCGGCCACCCCGCCGCCGCGCCGCCCGTAGAGCCCGACCGCATGCACCTCGTCCAGGTAGGTCAGCGCGCCGTAGCGCTCGGCCACGTCGCAGAGGTCCCCGATCGGCGCGATGTCGCCGTCCATCGAATAGACCGACTCGAAGGCGACGATCTTGGGCCGCTCCGGCGCGAGCTCGGCCAGCAGGCTCTCCAGGTGCTCAGGGTCGCTGTGCCGGAAGATGCGCTTCTCCGCCCGGCTGTGCCGGATGCCCTCGATCATCGAGGCGTGGTTCAGCGCGTCCGACAGCACCACGCAACCCGGCAGCCGCGAAGCCAGCGTTGCCAGGCTGGCCAGGTTGGAGACGTAGCCCGAGGTGAACAGCAGCGCCGCCTCCTTGCCGTGCAGCTCGGCCAGCTCGCGCTCCAGCAGCACGTGATAGTGATTGGTGCCGGAGATGTTGCGCGTGCCGCCGGCGCCGGCGCCGCAGCGCTCCAGCGCCTCCTGCATGGCCGCCAGCACGACCGGGTGCTGGCCCATGCCCAGATAGTCGTTCGAGCACCAGACCGTGACCTCGCCGCGCTCCGCGCCGCGCCCCCTATCGCCGTGGTGGACGCTCGCCCGCGGAAAGGACCCGGCCTGCCGCTCCAGGTCGGCAAAGACCCGGTAGCGCCCCTCCGCCTTCAGGCCCGA
>JBHJOF010000326.1:0-7277 GCA_050330055.1 Kiloniellales bacterium | reverse complement strand
CCCTCCCCCTTCAAGGGGGGAGGGAGAAAATTCGGCGGCGACACGTTAGTTTGCCTCCCCCCTCGAGGGGGAGGCGGCGCGTCCTTCGACAGGCTCAGGATGAGGGCGCCGGAGGGGGGCCCAGGGACCAACGGGTGCGAAGCGCCGAAAGCGAACAACGGCAGGCAAGTCTCTGCCGTGCTGCAAATGTCGCTATCCCAGATGCAACAAGGCTCGGCAGCAAATCGCCGTCGGCTCAAACGGACAGCCGTGGGTCAAGCCAGGCAATGACAGGAGCGACTGCAACACTTTGGAAGAACTTGGTCCATTTCGAGTCGGCCTCTGAGGATCGCCCGGTGAGGTCATGCCGATGACATCCCGCGCAGAAGCGGCGCTGCCGCTGCGCCGCTGGCGGCGGCCGCCGCTGATCCGCAGTCCGCGCCTGCGCTGGGCGCTCGGCCTGGGCGCGGCGATCTATCTGGCCCTGGCGATCGGCAGCCTGGAGGTCAACTGGCTGCGCATCTATGACGGGCTCGACCGCGGCCTGGCCTTCATCGTCGCCTTCCTCCATCCCGACTTCACCTCGCGCTGGGTCGACATCCGCGAAGGCTTGATCGAGAGCCTGACCATGACGGTCACCTCGACGGTTCTGGGCATCCTGCTGTCGGTCCCGATCGCCCTCGGCGCGGCGCGCAACATCGCGCCGCTGCCGGTCTATCTGGTCTGCCGCGGCGTCATCGCGCTGTCGCGCAGCTTCCAGGAGATCATCATCGCCATCTTCTTCGTCGCCATGTTCGGCTTCGGTCCGCTGGCCGGCATGCTGACGCTGTCCTTCGCCACCATCGGGTTCCTGGCCAAGCTCCTGGCCGAGGACATCGAGGACATCGACCGCGGCCAGGCCGAAGCGGTCAGAGCGTCCGGCGCCGGCTGGCTGCAGTGGATCAACTACGGCATCCAGCCGCAGGTGATGCCGCGGCTGATCGGCCTTTCGCTCTACCGCCTCGACATCAACTTCCGCGAGTCCGCGGTGGTCGGCATTGTCGGTGCCGGCGGCATCGGCGCCACCCTCAACACCGCCTTCGACCGCTACGAGTTCGACACCGCGGCGGCGATCCTGATCATCATCATCGCCATCGTCATGCTGGCCGAGTACCTCTCCGGCCTGATCCGCGCAAGGGTGCAGTGATGCCGGTCGCGCAGGGTGACAGGGGCCGCGTCTGGCAGCGCCGCGAGCGCGGCAAGCAGCTCGCCATCTGGTTCGCCTGGCTGGTAGGGGTCGCTCTCTTCGTGCTCTGCTGGCAGGCGATCTCGGCGACCACCATGTGGCCCTTCGTCTGGGACGCGCCGCGCGTCGCCGGCGATATCTTCTCGCGCATGGTGCCGCCGGCCTGGCCCTACCTCGACAAGCTCTGGCAGCCTCTTTGGGACACCATCAACATCGCCACCCTGGGCACCCTGCTGGCCATTGTGCTGGCGGTTCCGGTCGCCTTCTGCGCGGCGCGCAACACAACGCCTTCGGTACTGCTGGTACGGCCCGTCGCGCTGCTGATCATCGTCTCCTCGCGATCGATCAACTCCCTGATCTGGGCCCTGCTGCTGGTCTCCATCATCGGGCCCGGAGTGCTGGCCGGAGTCATCGCCATCGCCCTGCGCTCGATCGGATTCATCGCCAAGCTGCTCTACGAGGCGATCGAGGAGATCGACCGCTCCCAGGTCGAGGCCGTCACCGCGACCGGGGCGGGCGGCGGCCAGGTCATCGCCTTTGGCATCGTGCCGCAGATCATGCCGGCCTTCGCCGGCATCACGGTGTTCCGCTGGGACATCAATATCCGCGAATCCACCGTGCTGGGCCTGGTCGGCGCCGGGGGGATCGGCCTGCAGCTGCAGGCCTCGCTCAACGTGCTGGCCTGGCCGCAGGTCACGGTGATCCTGCTGGCGATCCTTGCCACCGTGGTGCTCAGCGAATGGGTCTCAGCCAGGGTCCGCCACGCCATCATCTAGGGTGAAATGCCCCTATTCCTGCAATTCAGGCGCTCTGGCTGAAACAATTGAAACAATTCTCCCGTCGTTAGACATCATGCCGAAAAGCTGAGCGTTTATAGGCATGAGGGACTGAGCGGGCGGCGGTCCGATCAGCCTTGGCAAGAACAACGACCGGAGTACCCAGACAATGCGCAGTCTGACCCCCATGCCGAGCGGCTACGTGCGGCCCCGTCGCGCGACGCTGTCTCTCGCTCAGCTGCCTGGGCCGGCGCGGGTTACCGTAGGGACCTTCGCGGGTCTCTGCGGCGAGGCGCTCCGGCTCGGGCTGCGCCTGACGCGGGAGATCATCCGGCGTCATGAGCGGGCCCGCCTGGAGCATACGCTCACGCGGCTCTCGGACCATGCCCTCAAGGACATCGGCCTGGAGCGCAGCGGAATCCCCAGCGCCGTGATGGACATCGAGCGGGGCATCGACCCCCGTCGCTAATGCCCCCTGCCTCTCGGGCGGCCCTCCTCCCAGGCCGCCCGAGTGGTTCCTCAGACTCGCCGGAGTGGCCGTTGGGAAAGCAAGATGCCCTTCTGACCTACGCGGTCTCGCAGTCGCCGGCGATCTTCTACATCGCCGAGCTGACCGGCGACAGACGTGTCACCTTCATCAGCCCCAACGTGGAAACCATCACGGGGCACAAGCCCGACAGCTTCCTGCGCGATCCCGAGTTCGGTCGCCGCCTGCTCCATCCAGACGATATCGACGCCTACCTGGAGGCGGTAGCGCTCCTGAAGAAGGATGGCGCGGGCTGCCAGGAATACCGCTTCCGCAACAGCAGCGGCGACTATCTCTGGTTCCGCGACGATCTGCGGGTGGCGGTCAGCGGCGCCGGCGGTCCCGAGCAGATGGTCGGCTGCATGATCGACATCACCGAGCGCAAGAAGGCCGTGGCCGAGCAGGCCAAGACCTCGGCACTGCTGGACGACGCGCTGGAGGGAATTCCGCACGGCTTCGCGCTTTATGGTGAGGACGACTGCCTAGTCCGCTGTAACAGCGCCTTCGCGTCGCTCTATGGGGTGCCGAGCGAAGCGTTGCGCGGCCTTTCCGCCGACGAGATCATCGAGCGCGCCGAGACCTTCACCGACAAGATTTTCGACCGGCACGGCGCCGAGCGCGACCTGCGCTGGACCAACGAGTACCAGTCTGATACGGCCCGCCGGCACACCGACATCTACGAGATGCGGGTCAAGGACGGACGCTGGTTCCTGGTCGGGGTCCATCATACGGGGCAGGGCACCATTGCCGTTCTCCGCACCGACATTACCGCCCAGAAGCAGGCGCAGGCGAAGGTGCGGGAGGCTGAGGCGCTCAAGGCCGAGATCATCGATTCGGCGCTCGACTGCATCATCACGATGGACGAAGAGGGCCGGATCATCGAGTTCAATCCGGCCGCGGAGCGCACCTTCGGCTACAGTCGCGACGAGGCGTTGGGGCAGGCGGTCAGGGAGCTCATCATCCCCGAGGAGCTCCGCCAAATGCACGACGAGGGTTTCCGCCGCTTTCTGAGGAGCGGCGATCGCGCCGTGATCGGCCAGCGCGTCGAGGTGAAGGGGCTGCGCGCCGATGGCAGCAAGTTCCCGGTCGAGGTGTCGGTTGCCGAAGTCAAGTCTTCAGGCCGGCGCGTCTTCACCGCCTGGCTGCGCGACATCACCGAGCAGAAGAAGGCCCGCAAGGAGCGCAAGCAGCTCATTCAGATGTTCCATGACGCGATCGAGAGCATTCCGAACGGCTTCGCGATCTCCGACCCCGATCATCGGCTGGTGCTTTGCAACACCGCCTACTCCGAATTCTACGGCGTGAAACCCGAGGAGCTGACCGGCAGCTCCTGCGTCGAGCTGCTGCGGCGCGCGATGCCCAGCATCCGCTCGATCGACGGCGTTCCGGTGGTGGAGAGCGACTTTCCGGCCGAGACGCTGAACGAGTACATCAACGAGGCGACCCGTCGGCCGGTCGAGGTCGAGCTGAAGGACGGCCGCTGGGTGTCGATCACGGGGCACCCGACGACCGACGGCGGCACGGTCTTCATCCGCAGCGACATCACCAAGGCGAAGCAGGCCGAGGCTGCACTGCACGAGCGGGCGCAGCACTATCGCCGCATCGTCGAGGGCCAGCCGCTACCGGTTTGGATGGCGGAGCTGGAGAGCGGCAAGATCCTTTACGAAAGCCCGGCCGCCACCCGCCTGTTCGGCCGCTCGGACGGCACGCGAAGCCTGACCAACGTCAAGGACCACTACGTCGATCCATCGGATCGGACGCAAATCCTGAAGCATGTCCAGGATTCCGGCGCGGTGCACGACTATGAGCTGCAGCTCAAGAACGAGGACGGCATGGCTTTCTGGATCTCCGCCACCTGCCGCACGTTCGAGCTGGACGGGCGCCAGGTGATCATCTCGAGCATGATCGACTTGACGGAGCGCAAGCAGCGCGAAGCGGAGCTGCGCCAGGCCCGCGAGACGCTGGAAGACGCCATCGAGTCGCTGTCCGAAGGCTTTGCGCTCTACGACGCGGAAGACCGTCTGGTGATGTGCAACGAGCGTTACCGCGAATTCAACGAGCAGAGCGCCGACATGCTGGCGGCCGGCGTGCGGTGGTCCGATTTCATCCGTGCCGGAGCCGAACGCGGCCAGTACCGCAACGCCGTCGGTCGCGTCGACGAGTGGATTGAAGAGCGCGTCGAACAACGCCGCCAGCCCGATGCCAAACTCGAGTTCCAGCAGTCCGACGGCCGCTGGTTCGAGGTCTCGAACCAGCGCACGCGCTCCGGCGGCGTCGTTGTGACGCGCAGTGACATCACCGATCGCAAGCAGATGGAGCAGGCGCTGCGCGAGAGCGAGGCGCTGATTCGCCAGGTTCTGGAGGCGGCCCCCCTGCCGGTCGGCATGACCCGGCTGGAGGACGGCAAGATCGTCTACGAGAGCCCGGCCTCGAACCAACTGTTCCACCGCGGCCGGCCCCTGAACGGAACCGAGCTGGCCTCCGACTACTACGCCAATCCGGAGGATCGCGAACCTTACATCGAGCTGCTTACCAAGCAGGGCTTCGTCGACGGCTACGAGGTCGAATTCCTCGACGCCGACGGTAAGCGCTTCTGGGCGTCGCTCTCGGCCCGCCTGATCGATTACAAGGGCGAGAAGGTGATCGTTTCCAGCGTGCTGGACCTGACCGAACGGCGCGCCGTCGAGGCCGAGATGGCGCGCCAGCGCGAGGCGCTGCACCGCACCGAGAAGCTGACCGCGCTCGGCTCGCTCCTGGCCGGGGTGGCGCACGAGCTGAACAACCCGCTCTCCGTGGTGGTCGGCCAGGCGCTGCTGCTGCAGGAGACCGCGGCCGACCCCAATATCGTCAAGCGCGCCACCAAGATCGGCGCGGCGGCGGACCGCTGCGCGCGCATCGTGCGCGCCTTCCTGGCCATGGCCCGCCAGCGCCGGCCCGAGCGGGCGGAGATCGACACCAACAGCCTGATTACCTCGATCATCGAGATGCTCGGCTATTCGCTGCGCACCGAAGGCATCGAACTGTCGGTCGAGCTGGCGCCCGACCTGCCGCCGGTCTGGGCGGACGCCGACCAGCTCAATCAGGTCTTCGTCAACCTCATGGTCAACGCCCAGCAGGCCCTAGCCGAGGTCGAGGGCACGCGCCGGATCGAGATCGTGTCCGACTATGACAAGGGCCGCGACCGGGTCCGCCTGCGGTTCAGCGACAATGGCCCCGGAATACCGGACGAGATCCGCTCGCGGGTCTTCGATCCCTTCTTCACCACCAAGGATGTCGGCAGCGGCACCGGCATCGGACTGTCGGTGAGTTACGGCATCATCGAGTCGCATGGCGGCACGATCGAACTCGAAAGCCGCAAGGGGTGTGGCGCGTCCTTCGTCGTCGAGCTGCCGCGCGCCCGGCCGGAGTACAGCGTGGCGAGCCAGCAGGACTTGGGTCAGGCCGCGGCCGAGAAGGCCCGCATCCTGATCGTCGACGACGAGCCGGAGATCGCCCAGACCTTGCGCGAGATCCTCGTGGCCGACGGCCACGATATCGCGATCGCCGGCTCGGGTGCGGCCGCGCTCGACCTGCTGGACCGCGGCGAGTTCGACGTCATCCTCTGCGACCTGCGCATGCCCGACGTGGACGGCCGCGGCCTGCATGCCGCCCTGCGGCGGCGCCAGCCGGGCCTGGTTGACCGCATGGCCTTTGTCACCGGCGACACCTTCGGCAACAGGGCGGCCGAGTTCCTGGCCGAGACCGGCCTGCCCTGCCTGGAGAAGCCCTTCATGCCGGACGAGGTGCGTCGGGTGGTTAACAGCATCATGGCCCGCCCGGCGACCCTGCAGTAAGGCGCGGCCTGTGCCCGGGTCGTGGAAGGGGCCAAGGGAAAGCTGATAGAGAGCTAGGGGAAGGCTGATATCATGTATGGACTTGCGACTGTTCAGCGGGCGTCCGTCAAAGCGCCCATCGCCAAGCGGGGATGCATGACCGGCAAGCCGCATATTGTCGTGGTCGACGACGAAGCGGACATCCGCGAGACCATCCAGGACTACCTGGAGATGCATGGTTTCGAGGTGACCACGGCCGAGGAAGGCAAGGCGCTGCGCCAGGTGGTCGAGAACGAGGACGTCGATCTGGTTCTGCTCGACATCAACATGCCGGGCGAGGACGGCCTGTCGCTGGCCCGGTTCCTGCGCGAGCGCGGCGGCGTCGCCATCGTCATGCTGACCGCGGCCGGCGAGGTGGTCGACAAGATCATCGGCCTGGAGATCGGCGCCGACGACTACGTGGCCAAGCCCTTCGACCTGCGCGAGCTGATGGCTCGCATCAAGGCGGTGCTGCGCCGCGTCTCGGCGGCACCGGCCGCGCCGCTCGAGGGAGCGACCAGCCAGATCGCTTTCGGCGACTTCCGCCTCGACCTCGACGCGCACAAGCTGTTCGACGCTTCCGGCCAGGAGGTTGCGATCACCTCCATGGAGTTCGACCTGCTGAAGGTCTTCGCCGAGCATCCGAACCGGGTGCTGAACCGCGACCAGCTGCTCGACATGGCGCACAACCGGGGCTGGGAGCCCTTCGACCGCAGCATCGACATCCGCATCCCCCGGCGGCTCAAGAAGATCGAGGCCGATCCCGGCAAGCCGCAGATCATCAAGACGGTGCGCGGCGCCGGCTACAAGTTCACGGGCAAGGTGGAGCTCGGCTGAGGGGGAGGGCGGGCCCGAGCGCCGTGCTCGCCTCCCGTCGGACGGGACTTCGCCCGAGACCCTGGGCCAGGCAGTGTCGGGGC
>JBHJOF010000325.1:0-5162 GCA_050330055.1 Kiloniellales bacterium | reverse complement strand
GGCAGGCGGCGGCCGACGGCGTGGTGTTCTCCTTCGTCGAGGGCGGCGAGCCGCTGCTGCGGCCCGATATCTTCGACGTCCTGGGCAGTGCCGCGCAGGAGATGCAGGTCTGGCTGCGGAGCAACGCTACGCTTGTGGACCAGGACACCGCGCGGGCGCTCAAGGCGCGCAGCGTGGACAGCGTCGTGGTCGACCTCTTCAGCGCCGATGCCGGGCGGCACGATGCCATGAGCGGCGTGGAGGGGAGCTTCGAGGCGGCGCTCGAAGGCATCCGCAACCTTCGCTCCGTCGGCATGAAGGTGATCGTCGCTTCGCTGCTGACCCGCTACAACCATCGCGACCTGCCTGCCTTCGGCGATCTCCTCGGGGAGCTGGACGTCGGCAAGCTGGGCATTCTGCGGCTCCACCCCGTCGGCTGCGCCGGGGACAACTGGCCGGAGCTCGCGCTTTCTCTGGCCGAGATGGAGGAGGCACTGGCGGAGGCGGCGCAGCTCGAAGGCGTGACGGTCATGCACTCCTGGCATCCCAACGACGACAATTGCTGCTGGCAAAACGCCGCGGTGACAGCCGACGGCCGTTCGGTCGGTTGTCCCTACCTGCGGGACTTCGTCGACTACGGGAACCTGCGCGAGCAGAGCCTGCTCGAGACCTGGGCCGATCCGCTGTACCGGCAGCTGCGCGGCGGCGAGCGCGCCGATGGCGGCCCGCTGGAGGCCTGCCCCACCTGCTCGTCGACGCAGCAGACCCGCGGCGGCTGCCGGGCTTCGGCCTACGCCTTTCATCGCGACTGGAGCGCGCCCGATCCTTTCTGCGTGACGCTCAACAGAGGAGTCGATCTTCGTGTTCTCCCCGACCGCACGTCTCAGATTGGCTGACGGCGTCCGGCTTCGTCCCATTGAGGAGTGGCAGGATCAATGCTTCGTGTATGCGCCGGGCCGTGGCCTGCATCTGGTGAACCTGGCAGGCTGGTACTTGCTGCAGGGCTGCGACGGGTGCACGGTCGAGGCGCTGCGCGATGAGTTCTCGAGCCTGGTCCGCACGCAGCGCTGGGCGAACCGCGCGCAGGATCTGGTGGAGAGCCATCTCCTCGAGCTCTGGCGTCGCGGCCTGATTACCCTGGATGGCGCTGCGTACTGAGCCGGGCTACGGAATCGTCAACACCAAGAGAGGGAGGTGCAAGGATGTCGAAGGAGGTAACACGGGAAGAACTTGCCAGACGGCTGGCCGCCGCTGCGAGCCTCAACCCGCCGGAAATCCGCGAGATCGAGTTTGAAGTCCGTTCGATGGGGCATCTGCCGCCCAAGGGCTTTGCGGCACTGAGTGACGCCGATGTCGCGGGTAAGGACTGGATCGGCAATCGGATGATCGTGATGGAGTGGAACTACCACATCCCGACGCAGCCGATGAGCGACAACGAAGCCAATCTCAAGGACTTCCTCGACAACCTCAAGGACGATCTGCAGGGCGAAGAGGCTGTTTTCAAGCGCTGCAAGACACTGGGCATCCAGTACATGGGGACCTACCATCTCGGCTACCTCAGCTTCGATCCGGCGGGGCACTTCAAGACGATCTTTGCCTTCGCCGACGACGTGCAGGTGGAGCACTTCATGGCACTGCCAGACGTGTCCGGCGCGCCCGCGGACGCCCGGGCTAACTGGAAGGCGCTGGACGAAGTCATCGATCGAAACTTCAGGCGGTGGATCGGCAAGACCTCGCCGCAGCGCATCATCAGCTATCGTCCCGCGATTGCCTGGAGGGGGGCGAAACCCTAGGCGAGCCGATGGCCTGGCCGATGGCCTGAGTGTGATCCCCCGGCCACTACGCGATCGAGAGCCGCTACACGATCGAGCCGCGCGCGGCGATGCCGCCGTCCAGCGTGAAGATCGCGCCGGACGTGTAGCTGGAGCGCTCGGAGGCGAGGAACAGGATCAGGTCGACCACCTCGCGCACGTGGGCCGGCCGCTTCAGCGGAAAGCGCTCCAGCAGCTCGCCATAGCGCGCCTCGTTGCCGAGTTGGTTCTTGGCGCGCCGCTTCAGAAGCTTATAGATGCGTTCGGTGTCGACCGGTCCAGGATTGACCCCGAGAACACGGATGCCGTCATCGAGGCTGCGCGCGCCCAGCGTGCGGGTGAAGGCCATCAGGCCGGCGTTGCCGCTCGAGCCGGCGATATAGTCGACGTCATAGCTCTCCCCGGCATTGCCGATGTTGTTGATGATGACGCCGCCGCCCCGCGACTTCATCTTGCGATAGAACAGACGGGTCAGGTCGATGTAGCCGAGCACCTTGAGTTGCCAGCCCGAGCGCCAGGCCTCCGCATCGACGTCGAACAGGCTGCCGCCGGGAATCGCGCCGGCGTTGTTGATCAGTATGTCGACATCACCGCAGCGTTGGGCGAGCTCCTCGGAGGCGCCCGCAGCGGTCAGGTCCAGCGGATGGAGCTGGACGCCGACACCAAAGCCGGCCTCGATCTCAGACTTGAGGCGCGCCAGCCTGTCGGCGTTGCGCGCCGTCAGGTGCAACGTGGCGCCCTCTTCGGCGAAGCCCTTGGCAAGGCCCTCGCCGATCCCCTGGGAGGCGCCCGTAATTAGCACCGACTTTCCCTTCAAGCCAAGATCCATGGATGAGTCCTCATTCTTCCAGTCGGCGGTTCAGGGCCGGACGATTCGCGGCCGTAGTCTTCAAGAGGCACTGGCGGAGC
This sequence comes from Kiloniellales bacterium, assembly GCA_050330055.1. GTDB lineage: Bacteria > Pseudomonadota > Alphaproteobacteria > Kiloniellales > JAKSDN01 > JBHJOF01. Next base: position 2,463 of record JBHJOF010000325.1, on the reverse strand, counting down.
GATCAGAACAGCTCAATTTGTTCCGTCATGCCGCGTGCCTCGTCCAAGGCTCGAGGTAGCTGTTGGCAGAACGCGTCAATCCACTCCGGCGGCACCGCGGTGCTGATCCGGATGAAGCGGTCGCCGAAGTGCGCGCTGTGATAGGCGCCCTGGCGCACCAGGATATCGTGCCGCGCCAGGGCGGCGCAGAGCGCCTCGGGGCTCACCTTGGCGGCGTGGCAGTCGAGCACCAGGAAGTTGCCGTTCGACGGGAAGACCGGCAGCCGCAGCCCCGGCATGCCGGTGACCACCTGGCGGATAAGCTCCTGGTTCGCGCGCTGTCCTTCCAGGACCGCCGGAAACCATTCCTGCTTGACCTTGAGACCCGCGATGGCGCCGCGCTGCGCCACGATGTTCGAGCCCAGCATGTTCGGCGGCGCCGCCGCGAGCCGCTCGATCAGATCGGGATGGCCGATCACGGCGCCGAGGCGCAGGCCGGCAAATCCGAGCCATTGGGAGAAGCTCCAGACCGTCACGCTGCGCTCAACATAGTGCTGGGCTGCCAGGTGGTGCCGGTAGGCGAAATCCCGATAGCTGCAATCCTGCACCAGATAGGCGCCGGCCTCGCGGGCGACCTCGGCGATTGCGGCGATCTCCTCGGCGCTGCAGGAGGTGCCGAGCGGGTTGTTCGGGTCGACCAGGTAGATCAGCTTGGTCTTCCCGGTTACCGCCTCTTGCAGGCGTTGCGGGTCGAGGCGGAAGCCGTAGTCGTCGCCATAGATCGGTAGCTGGACGACCTCTACGCCGAGGGAATCGGCGACGGCCATCGGCCAGGTCCAGCTCGGGTCGGTGGTCAGGAACTGGTCGCCCGCTCGGCAGAGGCTGTGGACAATATGGTAGAGACCGGCGACGGCGCCGTCGGTGATCAGGGCCGCAACATCCGGCAGGCCGAAGTCACGCAGGACCAGGGCGCGCAGCTCCTCCAGACCGACGGGCGGCGCATAGACGTGGTACTCTTCACGGCTGATGGACTCGACCATCGCGTCACGGACGGCCGGGTGCTGCGCATAGTGGTTGCTGTTCTGCCCCATCCAGCGCAGGGCGGGGTTGGCGACCAGGCGGTCGAAATGCTGATTACGCTGCTCGAATGTCCTCATGGGGGCTGCTGCCCGGCCTCTCGTGACCATTGGCATACTTATTATCAAGTATGGCATGCCAATTGGCGAGTTCCGGAGACTATATCCCATGCTGCCGCTGGTCTTGCATTCGAAAAGCGAGGATTATAGTCGACCGTATGCGGTGAGTTCTGCGGCAAAGCGTGCTATCAGCCTGTCCGGGCCCGGCGGCTGCGCCCGGCCGGTCCCGACTGGCGGCACCAGGCGGAGAGGCGGACATGAAAGGAGATGTCGTCTCGCATGCGAACGAGATCGTTCGCAAGCTGGAACGGGAGATCCTGCTCGGGCGGCTGGCGCCTGGCCAGCGGCTCGACGAGCGCTCGCTGTCGGAGCAGTTCCATGTGTCGCGGACCCCGGTGCGCGAGGCGCTGCAGCGCCTGGGGGCGAGCGGACTGATTACCCTGCGCGGCCGGCAGGGCGCCTGCGTCGCCCGGCTCTCGGTGCCGGATCTCTTCGATGCCTTCTATGTCGTGGCCGAGCTCGAAGGCATGGCTGCCCGCCAGGCGGCGCGCCGGATGCGCCCGGAACAGCGGCGCCGCCTGGAGCAAAGCCACCGGCGCTGCGCCGAGCTCTGCGCCGCCAACGACCCCGACGGCTTCTACGAGGAGAACCTGCGCTTCCACGACGTCATCATCGAAGGCTCGCACAACCGCGTGCTGCAGGATCAGCTCCGCGCCCTGCGCGTGCTGATCTCGCCCTACCGGCGCCACGTGACCTACCAGCCCGGACGCATGGCGGACTCGATCTCCGAGCACCAGGCGGTGATGGAAGCACTCTTCCGCAATGACGGCGAGCAGGCGCAGCAGCTCATGCGCCAGCACGTCAGCCTGCTGAGCGACGGCCTGGGCGACCTGTTGCATTCGTTGCGCGCAGCGGGCGGCATGGAGATGCTCGAGGTCTAGCGCGGTCAAGGTAACGACGGATAAACAGCTCTTTCTACTTGCTAAGCGCGAGGCCGATTCTCTTCACCCTCACCCTCCCAACGCTTCGCGTTGGGCCCCTCCCTCTCCCCTCCGAGGGAGAGGGAAAACAAGGGCGCCAGTTCATTCCCCTCTCCCTTGAGGGGAGAGGGAGGGGCCCGCGCGCATCTGCGCGCAGGAAAGTGAGGGTGACAAAGGGCGTATGTCGGGCGAGCTGGCCGAGGACAGTCCCCTTTCGCACAGGCTCAGCCGCAGACCTCTTCGACCGCGCTCCTTGTGGCATCCACGATCTGGTCGGCTTCGGCGCTGGTCAGGCAGAGCGGCGGGGCAAAGCCGATGATGTCGCCCTGCGGCATGGCCCGGGCGATCACGCCGCGCTTCAGCAGGGC
>JBHJOF010000324.1:0-14399 GCA_050330055.1 Kiloniellales bacterium | reverse complement strand
TCGCCTGCGCCGTACTCCCTGGTTGACTTTATGTGGTCGAAGGGCTCGTCCCGATTCGCAGCTGGAGAACCCCCGTAACCGCTGCCCTGCACACGGCAGGACGATCGCTCCTGTCTAAGCATTTCTTCTTGCTCGCTGAGATCGTCGCGGGCCCTTCCACCCAGCACACGCTCAAACCTCGATCCCTAGCGCAACCTATAGTATACAAACGACTGCTTGACCGGAGTCAATGATTTCGTCGCAGCGGCGTGGCAAGTCGCCATCTCGATCCAGCCATGGCGCTTCCCGCGCGGAGCGGCGACCTCAGGTGGACGAAACGGTCAAGGTTTTCGAGGCGGCTAGCACTCTGATCGAGCGCTTCGGCGAGACCGCCGCCGAGGAGGCGGAGCGCCGCGCCCTGGAGCTGCGCGACGAAGGCAAGCGCGAGGCCTATCTGTTCTGGCTCGAGGTGCTCGAGCAGGTCCGCGCACTCCTTGAGCAGCGCGGCGCCGGCAAGCCAAACTGAGGCCGGCTTCAGGAGCGCTGCAGCGCCTCCATCACCCGCCCGGTAATGTCCTCCGTCCCGGCCGTGCCGCCCATCTCGTAGGGGCGCAGGTCTCCGGCGGCATAGGCGCGCTCGACGGCGCCGCTCAGGAGGCGCGCAGCCTCGCAACAGGCGGCGACGCCGTGGCGCTCGCCCAGCCAGTCGAGCATCATGGCAGCCGAGAGGACCATCGCCGTCGGGTTGGCCTTGCCCTGCCCGGCGATGTCGGGAGCGGTGCCGTGGCAGGGCTGGAAGACCGCGTGCGCGGCGCCGATGTCGGCCGAGGGCGCCATGCCCATGCCGCCCATCAGGCCGGCGCCCAGGTCCGACAGGATGTCGCCGAAGAGGTTCTCGGTGACCAGCACGTCGAACGACCAGGGCCGGGTCACCAGGCGCATGGCGGCGGCGTCGACGTAGCAGCGCTCGGCCTCGATATCGGGATGGCGAGCGGCCACCTCGTCGAAGATCCTGCGGAAGAAGGCGAAGGCGCCGAAGATGTTGGCCTTGTCGACGCAGGTCACGCGGCCCGGCAGGCCGGCCGCCTTGCGCCGCCGCGCCAGCGCGAAGGCAAACTCGAAGAGCCGCTCGGAGCCGGCGCGGGTGATGGTCATGGTCTCGTGGGCGGCGCGGTCGTCCCCCATCCGCCCCTGGCCGCGGCCGGCGAAGAAGCCCTCGGTCGACTCGCGAATCAGCGCGATGTCGAGCTGCTTGCCGCGCGGATCGGCCAGCGGCACCGCCATGCCGGGATAGGTCTTGACCGGGCGCAGGCCGGCGAAGAGGCCGAAATGCTCGCGCAGGTCGACCTGCGGCGCGATCTCGCGGCCGTCGGGATAGTGGACGCCCGGCAGGCCCATGGCGCCCAGCAGGATGGCGTCGGCCGCGCCGACGCGCCGCAGGGTCTCGCCGGGCAGCGCCGTGCCGCTGCGCCGGTAGAGCCCGGCCCCGGCCTCGTGGCTCTCGTAGGCGAGGCGGAAGCCGCCGGCACCCTCCCCCACTTGGGCCACCACCTGGTCGAGCAGGGCCAGGCAGGGGGCCATGACCTCCGGGCCGATGCCGTCGCCCGGCAGCACGGCGATGGTGAAGGCGCTGTTGGCGCTCATGGGTCCCCCTGCTCTCCTCGGCATGGAAACAGGAGGCTTCTAGCGATAAGACTGGACCAACGCCAGCCTCGCCTGGCGGCCGCGGCGGGAGGAGGGGAGCGATGCTGAAGATCTGGGGACGGCCCAACTCGATCAACATGCAGAAGGCCATGTGGTGCATCGGCGAGCTCGGCCTGGCGCACGAGGTGATCCCCGCCGGCGGCGCCTTCGGCCGCAACAACGAGCCCTGGTTCCTGGCCATGAATCCGAACGGTCTGATTCCGGTGATCGACGACGAGGGCTTCGTGCTCTGGGAATCGAACGCCATCGTGCGCTACCTGGCGGCCAAGCATGACCCGGGCGGGCTTTGCCCCGAGCCGCTGACCGCGCGGGCCGACGCCGACCGCTGGATGGAATGGCAGTCGACAAGCATCCAGCCGCTGATGACGCCGATCTTCTGGGGCCTGGTGCGCACGCCGGTCGAGCAGCGCAACACCGCGGCGATCGAGAGCGCGGCCGAGAAGCTGGGCAAGACCTTCGCCATCCTCGACAAACGCCTGGACGGGCGCCGCTTCATCCTGGGCGAGCGGCTGACCATGGCCGACATCGCCCTGGGCGCGGCCGCCTATCGCTGGTACGGCCTGACCGTCGCGCATCCACCACACTATCACTTGCGGGCCTGGTACCAGCGCCTGACCGAGCGTAAGGCCTTCCGCCACCACGTCATGGTGCCGCTGACCTAGGGCGCGACTACAAACTCACGACAATCGGACTCTGATGAGATCTCAATATTTCGAGAGGAGCCTCCAGCTTGTATCCGCGGCTCCCGACCGCTGTCTGACCTGGCCTAGCCATGTATTTAGGAAAGGCATAGATCGTATGGGTTATCATGGCTACGCGGCCTTCTAGTTGTTAGCATTAACCGTTCCTCTACATTTGTAGGCTACCAAACTTCAACTTGAGGAAACCGTCACTCGGTTTCTGTCGCACTTGGCTTCTGCTGAAGAGGGAGTTCGATGGGCGCCAACGATCCACGGCTGCAGCGGCAAGGAGAGGCCGCCTTGCTCGACTATGTCGAGCGCGTCGGCAAGCAGGCGGCCGGGCGCCAGGGCCTACACGTGCGCATGTCCAGCCTGCGCCCAGCGAACCGAAGCCCACAGCGCCTGCGCATCGCCGCCCTGACCCTGGAGCCCCTGGTCAGCGGCTTCGATGGCATCCTGTTTCGTCTGCAGAACGACGATTTCGTCGTCTTCTTCAAGGACGCAAGCGCCGAAGCCGTAGATCAGGCGCTGATGAACCTGATGGAGCTTTATGCCGACGACCCGGCGATCAGGGCGGCCGGCGAGAACCTGGCCGGCTTCTGCCAGCAGTTCGATCTGGCTAGGGGTTTTGCCGCGGTACAGAACTTCGCCCGCGAGGCGCTCGAGGCCGCGCGCAACTCTGACGCGGCCAATCAGAGCGCCCTGTTGAGCCATCCGGTCGAAACGCAGCAGAAGACCCTCGACCCCAAGAGCCTGGCGAGCATTCAGACCGCCATTGCCCAGGCCGATCTGACCAGCGTGATCCGCCGTCAGGCGGTCTGCGCCGTGGCGCCCGGCACGCCGCCCAAGCCGGTTTTCACCGAAGTCTTCACGTCGATCTGCGCGCTACGCGATATCTTGACCCCGGACGTCGATATCCACGGCAGCCGCTGGCTGTTTCAGGAGCTGACCTCCCACCTGGACCGGCGGGTGATCGCCTATCTTGGACACAGGGACGACGCGACGCTCACCAAGGCCTTCAGCGTCAACCTCAACGTCGGCAGCGTGATCTCGGACGAATTCATGGCATTCGACCAGAAGCTCGGCGGCGAAGCGCGCCGCACGGTGGTGATCGAGCTGCAGCTGGTCGATGTCATGGCGGACCTCGATTCCTTCCGTTTCTCGCGCAACTTCCTGCACCAGCGGAACTACCGCTTTTGCTTGGACGGCCTGACTTGCCAGTCCCTGGCCGTGATCAACTGCGCGCGGCTCGGCGTCGACCTGATCAAGGTGATCTGGAGCCCGGAGCTCCACGACGAGGTCAACCGCAAGGACAGCGCCGTACTCGAGGCGCTGAAGTCGTTCGACGCGAACCGCGTGATCCTGATCCGCTGCGATGACGAGCTGGCGTTCGAAACGGGAAAGGCCCTGGGGACGCACCTCTATCAGGGTCACCTGATCGACAAGCTTCTGAAGAAGACGGGCCAGCCCCAGACCGCAAGCTAGAGCGTAGTCCGTTCGAATTGAATCGGCGTAGCGCTGCTCACCCTTCGACAAGCTCAGGGTGAGGTGCTTTGCTCATGCGAGCAAAGCACATCCTCATGCTGAGCCTGTCGAAGTATGATGGCCGATGCCACGTAACACCCCTTTGTGATTCCCGGTCTAGTTGGTTGCGGTCGACGAGAGCCAGAAGCTGTCGGGCCGGTAGATGCCGAACTGGGCGCCCGGATCCCAGTTGTACATGGCCTCCTCCGGCACGTTGCGCAGGCGCTGCGAGACCACGATCGGCTGCGGGATCTGCGCCACGATACCGATTGTGTAGACCTGCTCTGCATTGATCTCCAGCATACGGTTCCAGATCGTCCCGCGCTCTCCCTTGCTGGTGGCAAGCGCCCACTTCTCGTAGAGCTCCATCAGCTCCTTGGCTTCTGGCAGGTCGATCGGCTCGCCGGCCGCGCCCTTGGTCTCGCGGTACTGACCCCACTTCGGCCATTGGTAGCTGTGCTGCGCGGTCGGGGCGAACTCCCAAGGGCTCATATCGGCGCTGGGCACGGCGTTTTCATAGCCGAACCAGAGGGTCATGATGGTGTCGCCGGCAAAGATCCGGTTGCGCAGTACCTCGCGCTGCGAGGGCTTGCTGAACAGCTTGACGCCGACCTGCCGCCAGCTGTCGGCGATCAGCTGCAGAATATCGGTCTCCTGCGTGTTCTCGCCGGCGGTCTCGACCACGATCTCCAGCGGTCGCCCGTCCGGCAGCAGGCGAATGCCCGCGCTGTTGCGCTCGGTCAGGCCGGTCTCATCGAGCAGCTTGTTCGCCGCTTTCAGGTCGAAGCTTGCATGAGCCTCGCGATAATCCGGCTTGTAGAGCGGGCTGTCGGGCAACACCGACTGATTGCCCGGCAGGCCGAGCCCGAAGTAGATGAGCTGGTTGACCTCGTCCCGGTTGACGGCCAGCGACAGGGCGCGCCTGAAGCGCACGTCGCGCAGCAGCTCACGCCAGACCGGATCGCTGGCGTTGAGATTGGGGTAGAGCGCGTACTGCGAGCCGCGCACGGTGCGCCAGAGATACACATTGAACTTGCTGCGCTTCTCCTCCGACTTGAGGAAAGGAAAGTCGCTGAAGTTCAGCGCGACCGCCTGCAGGTCACTTTCGCCGGCGCCGGTCTTGGCCGGGATCAGCTGGCTGCTGGCCACCTGCAGGATGACCCGATCGATATAGGGCAGCTGCTGCCCGGCGGCGTCCACGCGGTGGTAGTAGGGGTTGCGCTTGGCGACAAAACGCTCCGACGGCGGCTTCACGGTGTTCATCCAGGGCTGCAGCGTCGGCAGATCGGGATTGTCGAAGCTGTATTGACTGTCGACGCGGTTGTGCAGGGCCGCCCAGTTCCGCATGTTCGCCGCCTTGACCTTGGCCTCGAGCGCAGCCGGGTCGGCGTACTTGACGTGAAAGTCCTTCATGTAGTGGGCGGGCTGATAGATGAACTCGGGGCGCGCGCCGGCCAAGGCGGGCAGGAAATAGGGATTGGGCTTCGGCCAGCTGTAGCGGATGGTCACCTCGTCGAGCACCTCGACCTCGGGCGGCTGGTCGTCGACCAGCATGAGCGCGGGCGGGCCCGAGGGCGAAAGCTCGCGGTTGTTGGCCACGTCCTCCCACCAGTAGCGCATGTCCTCGGTAGTGAAGGGCTGGCCGTCCGACCACTTGTGGCCCTTGCGCAGGGTGATGGTGAAGATGCGATCGTCCTCGACCTCGACCCGCTCGGCGATGTCGGCCACCAGTTCCAGGTTCTCGTCGTAGCAGACAAGGCGAGCGTAGCCGTAGACCACCAGCAGCCGGGTGTCCTTGGCGCGCCCGATCAGCGTGCGGAGCTCGCCGCCTGGATGACCGAGGCTGCGCCTCTCCGTCTCCGGCACCACGAGCGGCTGCTGCGGCAGCCGCTCCGCAATCGGCGGCAGGGCACCGGCCTCCACCTCGGCCTGCAGGGCCAGCGGCTCCTGCAGGCTCGCCGGCGGCGGCGCGTCCGAGGCGCCGATCACCTCGACGGCGGCCGACGCCGGCCCGGCAAGCCCCCCGAGCAGCAGGGCCGCCAGCAGGAGGCCCGCCAGGCGGTCAGCGAACAGTAGTGCGGGCTTCGGTGCCCCTCCGATGGCTGTCATGAGCTCCCTGTCCCAAAGTGCTTGTCACTATCGTTGTTCCTTGTTGCACAGAGCCGTTTCACGGATGCGATAGCGGGCCGCCTTCATTCGACAACGCGAGCGCCGTCTCGCGCGACCCCGGATCGCCCGGCCACAGTGATTCTACCCCGCCAGGACCCGTGACCAAGCAGATTCCTGTCTAGTCATCCCCGGCCTGCTCCCTCGCCGGGCGGTGTACCGGAATGCCGGTCCAGCGCGGCCGGGTCATCTTTTCCACGTAGCCCTTGAACATGAGGTTGAAGGCGATGCTGATGCGCAGGCCCTCGCTGCGGTTGACCGGCACGGAGTGGGTCAGCCAGGCCGGGAACAGCACCAGCCGCCCCGGCTTGACCCGCACCTCCTGGTTAGGGGCCGTATACTTGGTATAGCGGCGCACGTGCGGCGCGATCATGTCGAGCTGCGGGCGCGGCTCGTGGAACACGATGCTGTCGGCGCCCGCTGCCGCGGCCACATAGTAGACCCCGGACAGGTAGTTGTTCGGATGGAAGTGCGGCGGATGCGGCGTGCCCTTGGGGTTGATGTTGGCCCAGCAGGCGGTGATCTGCAGGCCGTCGTGCACGATCTCCATCTTCTCGACCACCCCCAGCGCGGCGGCCTCGATGGCCTCGACCAGCTCGCGGAACTCTTCCAGCTCGTGCAGGAACTGCTCGGTCTGCCAGGTCTGGCCGGGCGGCAGCTTGGGGCGCGGCGCGGTCAGGCGATCGAGATCGTGGAACAGCTTCTCGTTCAGCCGGCGCGCCCGCTCCGCCTCCAGGTCGTGCACCCAGATGCAGGTGGGGAAAAGCGAATGTTCCTCGACCTTCTCGAACATGCTGCGCCTCAGGCGGCCCCTTTTGCGCCAACCGGGTCGACATAGTCCTCGATATAGGCCCGGACGATCTGGTCGAGGCTCGCCGCCCGCGGCAGGCCGAGCGTGAGCGCCCGGTCGAAGCGGGCGTCGCGCGGCCAGGTGCGGCAGATCGCCTCGATAAAGGGATCGGGCTCGATCGTGATCTCGCCGAGCGGCCGCTCGCCGGCGACGCGCTGCAGCGACTCGATCATGTCGCCGACCGTCACGGTCAGGCTGGGCAGGCTGACCGCGCGGTCGTCGCCGAGCAGGGTACCATCCGTCTCGTAGAGCCGGATCAGGCCCTCGACGATCTCGCGGTAGCCCATGACCGGCATCGGCGTATCGCGCGCCACCGGCACGACGCAGGGCTCGCCCCTGAGCGGCTCGCGGAACACGCCGCTGGCGAAGCTGGAGGCCGCGGCGTTCGGCTTGCCCGGCCGGATGATGACGGTCGGCAGGCGGGCCGAGCGGCCGTCGAGAAAGCCCTTGCGGGTATAGTCGTTGAGGAACAGCTCGAGCGCCGCCTTGGTCGTGCCGTAGGTGGTCTGCGGCGTCTGCTTGGTGGTGTCGCCCACCACCGGGGGCATGGCGGCGCCGCCGAAGACCGCGATCGAGCTGGCGAAGACCAGGCGCGGACAGGACTTCAGGCCCCGGCAGGCCTCGAACAGGCTGAGGCCGCCCATCAGGTTGACGTTCATCGCCAGGTCGAAGTCCTTTTCCGCCCCGCCGCTGACCACCGAGGCCAGATGGAAGATGCCGATGTCGTCGCGATCGACCAGCGAGAACAGGGTGTCGCGATCGGCGATGTCGCCGGCGATCAGCTCCGCCCGCTCGTCCAGCCCCTCCGGGCGCCTGCGCGGCAACGCCATGTCGAACAGGGCGAGGTGATCTATGGCCTCCGGCTTCCCGGAGGGCCCGGTCAGCCGCCCCAGCTCGGTGAGGCGCCGCGCCAGGCGCAGGCCCAGGAACCCCAATCCTCCCGTAATCAATACCTTCATTCGCTCGAGCCCTCCTCTTGGCAGCGCCATATTCGGCGCCGGGCCCTGGTTCGGCAAGGGCGCGGTGCCGGCGACGAGACGGGGGCGAGGCAGGCTGCCGGTGGTTGCGGCGGGACCAGCGCTCAGCGGCGGCCCTTGAAGGCGCGCAGCAGATAGAGCAGGAACCAGACCGGCACCACGACCGCGGCGCCGAGCAGGACATACGAGACGGTCCAACCGAAGGCTTCGACGGCCCAGTCGAAGGCCCCGACGAGCCGATCAAGGGCACCCCGGAAGACCGCCTGCGGCGTCAGACCGAACCAGGCCATGACCAGGCCGACCGCCAGCGAGACCAGGACAATCTTGATCAGGGTACCAAGGGTGACGCGCGGCATGGGGGCCCTCCAGCGGCGGAGCGCCGCTCTCCGCTTGCAGGCATACACCAAGCGACCGGCCCTTTGCAGCACCCGATGAAGGCGAACGATCACGGCGGGCCGCGGCCGCGCCGGTCCAGGCTGACGGCGACTGCGGCGGCTAGCTGTGGGCGGGGTTGCGGATGGTGGCCCCACGCCCAAAGAGGGCCGGCCAAGCCCTCCGCCGCCATCGGTCACGCCGGCCCGGTTCTTCCGCCGGTGCCAAGCGTGGCGACGTGCTTGACCTTGAACTTACGTTTTGTTTTCATGTAGACTGAAGCATGAAAGCACAATGTGAAACCGAGCGATAGATCGTGGCCACGCAGGGCACCGTCACCCGATACCTTGAGGAGCTGGGCGAGCATGGCGGCCTGAAGGGCACGGACATCGCCAACATCACGGATGTCTCCTCGGCCACAGTGTCGCGCTGGAAGGCCGGCACGCACCTGCCGCATCCCCGGACCCAGCTTATCCTCTCCGACCTGCACTACATCGTCGGTCGCCTGGAGGCCTACTATTCCGCCGAGGAAATTCGTACCTGGCTCTATGCCCGTCACCCCCAACTCGAGGGACGACGGGCGATCGACCTGATCATCGACGGCCAATCCGAGGCGGTGCTGGCGATCCTCGATCGCCTGGACGCAGACGCCTACCTCTAGGGATGGCCACGCCGCGGCCTCCCCGACCTAGCGAGCTCATCGATGCGCTTGACACGAAGCCGAGAAGGCCCTTTCGCGGCATGGTCTGGCGGGTGGCGAGAGAGAAACGGGATGCCCTGCGCGGCGCGCGAGCTGGCGGGCGTTGGGACGACGGGACCTTCGACGTGCTCTACACATCGCTCGACGCCGACGGCGCCATTGCCGAGTTAAACTATCATCTGTCGAAAGGTCTGCCCGTTGTTCCATCGCGAGTCCGTTATTTCCTGCACAGGATCGAGGTGTCACTGGAGGCGGTGCTGGATCTGTCGGATCCGGCCGAACTCGAACGCCTCGGCGTGGACATGGCCCGCTTCGGACGGCTCTCCTATGCGGAGCGGGACCAGGAGTATCCCACCACCCAGCAGATCGCCGAGGTCGCGAGCTTTCTCGGCTTCGACGCCGTACTGGTACCGAACGCGCGTTGGAGCTGTTCGAACCTGATCGTTTTCACGGAGAAGGTCGGCCCCGAGCAGATGACGGCGGAGGAAACCACGGGCCCGATCGACTGGGCCGACAGGCCAAAGCGCGGCGATTAGACTCGGCTCCTACTCCCGGAACGCCGCCAGGAAGCGCTCGCGCTCGTCCCGGCTCCTGATGTGCTTGGCCAGGCTGGCGCAGAGGGCCTCGAGCGAGGCGGCCTTGCCGGCCTCCTTCTGCACCAGCAGGTGGGCCAAGGGTCCGAGGTACTCGGTCAGCTGGCGCTCGATCTCGGCCAGCTGCTCGGCCGTGGGCGGGGCGCTTTCAGCCGGAGGCACTTCCGGCGCCGCTGCCAGCACGGGCTCCGCGGGAGGCGGCGGCATCGGCGTCTTGGGGGACCTCGGGCGCTCGAAGGTGGTGGCGAAGGCGGAGCGGAAGGAACCGGCGGTGTCGCCGGGCGGCGGCGGGGCCTTGGCCAGAAAGCTGGCGCGGTCTGCCTGGTCGGGGATCGCCGAGGCGATGGTCTGGTAGAACTTGTCGCGGCTGTCCGCCGACTGGGCGGCGCGCGCCACGATCACCTTGGCGAGCGGGCCGATCAGGTTGGCGAGGCGCTGCGTCTCGGCCGCCAGCAGCGGGCCGGGCAGTATAGGGGGCAGCAGGCCGCCCTCGCCGCCCCCGGCCGCCCCGCCTTCCGCCACGCGGGCCTCCGGCACGCCGTCAAGGCCGGCGTCAGCCGCTTCCTCATGGGCGTGCGCCGCCGCCGGGACCTCGGCGACGACCGCCTGGGTGGCCGGCTTGGCCGGGCCGCAGACCGCCTCGAGCTGGCCCAAATTGATCGCGCCCAGCGCATAGAGCTGGTGCTCGCGGATGTGCTTGTCCTTCTTCATGCCGATGTAGTGGAACAGCTTCGCGTAGCGCTCGTTGAGGCAGGACACCACCTCGTAGTAGGAGCGCGAGATCAGGATCTCGTTGTCGCCGGCGAAGCTCATGATGCGCTCGGCCACGTTGATGCCGTCGCCCAGCACGTTGGCCTGGCCGTTTAGGTCGACCACGGTCTTGACCGGACCCAGGTTGATGCCGATGCGCAGCGTCATGGCGGGCAGGTCGGCAGCACCCTTCTTGATCGCGTCGTTGACCGCCATGGCGACGAAGAGCGCATCCTCCGGATCGCCCATGAAGCAGAGCGCGACGCCGTCCCCGGTGTCGATGACGATGCGCTCGGACTCGGCGATGTCGGCGACCGCGCGGCGCACCAGGCCGTTCAACTGCGCCTTCATGGCGATCTGGTCCGGCACCAGGTTCTTGGAAAAGCCGACGATGTCCATGAAGACGATGGAGCAGATGACGGTCCGGCCGGTGCGCTCGATCATGGTCGCGGCCTCCTATAGGGTCCGGGTCGGTCCATCCGTCAGCCGATCATCTTCATGGCCTGCTCGAGGCTGCGCCGCATGCGGTTGAAGGACGCGCCCAGGCGGCCGATCTCGTCGCTGCTGCTGTCCTTGAACTCGGGCACGCCGAAGTCGCCGCGGCTGACCTGGTCGGCAGCCTTGGACATGTCGGTGATCGGCTTGACGATCATGCGGCTCAGCATCACGTTGAGCGCGATGTAGAGCACGGCGAAGACGGCGCAGAGCGAGATCATGAAGGTGATGAAGGCCCGGTTGGCATTGGCCAGCGGCACCGACATCGGCACCGAGACGATCTGCGCGCCGACGATCTCGTTGAGCTGCCAGCCGAAACCGTTGGCGTCGCCGTAGATCGCCAGCATCGAGGCCGGCGCATTGGCCGGCACGCTGTGGCAGGTCAGGCAGGCCTCGTTCTCGATCTTGATCGGGCTGGCGATGTAGAGCGAGGGGCCGCTCGGGGTCTGGCGCTCGCCGCTCAGCACGTGCAGGTCCGCGTTGCGCTTGAAGGTGTGGATCAGGTCGGCTTCCCAGTCGGCGGCGCGGTCACGCGGGTTGGTCGGGTTGAGCGTCGCCTCCTTGTAGATGTACTCGTGATAGTTCGCCGGCAACAGCCCAAGCGTGTTGGTCGCCGCATAGGCCGGCACGGTCTGCGGCAGGAACTCCTCGTACATCTGCGGCGCCAGTAGCGGACGCACCTCCGACACGGTGTAGGAGCGGATCGCCTGCGCCGCCTCGATCATCAGCTCGGCGTGGCGCACCACCTCGTCACGGGCGTTGCGACGCAGCAGGTCGAAGAAGACATAGCCCGAAGCCGCCAGGCCGAGCAGGAAGACCACCGTCAGCACGATGTTGAAGCGAAGGCGCAATCCCATGGCTAACCGCCAGCGTTAGGGTTTGAACGATTGGCGCCGATCCCGCGGGGCGTCTCCGGAGCGCGGAATTCTACAATGACGCCCCGTTAAAGACACGCCGCAATCGAGGTCACGCGCAAGCCGCAACGGCCGCCACCCAACCTTGGGCTGCCGGTCGCAGTCTGGTCACCAACTATAGCTGTTGGCCATGCGGCAGTTTGTGAGCTAGCGCACCGCGCTGCCTGCCCTCTCACGCCCGGCAAGGCGGCCGGGCCCTAAGCCGCTGATCGACGCGCCGGCCTGAGGTGGGCAGGACGCAACGGCCCGCCGTTGCGGCGCTCCGCCGCGGGTTGCCGGCCGCGGTCGCCGATAAGTGCTTCTCCGGCGCAGTTACCCGCGGTAAATGCAAGGCCAAGACGTAGCCGGCTGGACGCCACAGGCTTGCCGGCGCCAGGAGCAGACGGGTTTGTAGAGGGAAACGCCATGAGCCGACAGCCAAACATCCTCTTCATCATGGCGGACGACCATGCCGCGAAGGCGATCAGCGCCTATGGCTCGCGCATCGTCACGACGCCCTCGATCGACCGGATCGCCGCCGAGGGCGTGCGCCTCGACCATTGCTATGTCACCAACTCGATCTGCACGCCGAGCCGCGCCACGATCCTGACCGGGACCTACAACCACGTGAACGGCGTCACGACGCTCGTGACCCTGCTCGACAACCGCTGGCCGAACGTCGCCAAGAGCCTCAGGGCGGGCGGCTACGCGACCGCGATCTTCGGCAAGTGGCACCTGGGCGAGGGGCCGCGCCACCGGCCGACCGGCTTTGACGACTGGCGCGTGCTGCCCGACCAGGGCGCCTACTTCGATCCCGAGATGATCGGGCCCGAGGGCGCGCGCCACTACCGTGGCTACGCCACCGACCTGATCACCGACCACTGCCTCGAATGGCTCGGCGCGCGCGACCGCGACCGGCCGTTCTTCCTCCTGTGCCACCACAAGGCGCCGCATCGCGCCTTCGAGCCGGCACCGCGGCACGCCCGGCTGTTCGAGAACGAGACCATCCCGGTGCCCGAGAGCTTCGACGACGACTACAAGAACCGGGCCCGCGCCGCGGCGGCGGCCAGGATGCGCGTGCGCGTCGACATGACCTACGAGGACCTCGGCCTGGCCCAGCCGGAAGGCCCGGCACAGGTCTGGAACGACGAGACCGGCCGGCCCGAGCGCGCCAAGCTGCCCGATCTGGAGGACCCGAGCGGCCTCGAGCTGTTCGACCGCAACAGCGGCCAGCGCTTCACCTTCGGCTCGAAGCGCGAGCTCGATCACTTCAAGTACCAGCGCTACATCAAGCGCTACCTGCGCACCATCGTGGCGATCGACGAGAACGTCGGGCGGCTGCTCGACTGGCTCGACCAGGACGGCAGCGCCGAGGACACGATCGTCATCTATACCTCGGACCAGGGCTTCTTCCTGGGCGAGCACGGCTGGTTCGACAAGCGCTTCATCTACGAGGAATCGCTGCAGATGCCCTTCCTGGCCCGCTATCCGGCGGGCTTCGGGCCGGGCGTGGCGAAGGCGATCGCCACCAACGTCGACTTCGCCCCGACCTTTCTCGACTACGCCGGCCTGGCGGTGCCATCCTACATGCAGGGTCGCAGCCTGCGCCCGCTGCTCGAGGGCCGCGTTCCCGCGGACTGGCCGCAGGTCGCCTATCATCGCTACTGGATGCACAAGGACAGCATCCACAACGCCTTCGCGCACTACGGCATCCGCGACCAGCGCTACAAGCTGATCTACTGGTACAACGACGCCTTGGATCAGCCCGGCGCGCAGCCCGGCGACGAGCCGCCTGAGTGGGAGCTGTTCGACTGCGTGGCCGACCCGCTCGAGCTCTGCAACGTGTTTCACGATCCCAAGATGGCCGGCGTCGTGCGCGAAATGATCGCGAAACTCGATGCCAAGATGGCCGAGATCGGTGACATCCCGGAGCATGACACGGCCGCCGTTCTCGCCAGCCTCGCTTGAAGCATTGCCATGGCGCTTCGCGACGGCGGGCTCATGGCGGCTGGGCATCCACCAGGTGGGCATCCACCAGGATGGGTCGGCGCCAGATCCCGGAGCATGATCTCGATCCTGCGATGCTTCCTTTCCGCCGCGTGCACGATCACTGAATTGCCCCTGTGCGGCAGCCGTTGCCTGCGGCATGCTGGCCCGAAGCCGAGGGCGAGTGGAGTGTGCGTTGATCGAAGATCTGCTGCAGCGGATGAGCCTTGCGGATAAAGTCGGTCAGCTCAATCATCCCACCGCCCAAAGCGAGGCGGCCACCGGCGCCGGCCAGGCCGTTGCCGACATCGAGAGCCGCATTCGCCGCGGCGAGGTCGGCAGCCTGGCCGCGGGCCTCGGCTTCGCCCGGCTGAGCGAGCTGCAGCGCATCGCGGTCGAGGACTCGCCGCAGGGGATTCCGCTGCTCTTCACCAGCGACGTGATCCACGGCCACCGCACGATCTTTCCGCTGCCGCTGGGCCTCGCCTGCGCCTGGGACCCGGCCCTGGTCCGCCGCACCGCGCGCGTCGCCGCCACCGAAGCCGCGGCCGACGGCATCACGCTCGCCTGGGCGCCGATGCTCGACGTCGCGCGCGACGCCCGCTGGGGCCGCTGCGCCGAGAGCCCCGGCGAGGACCCGCTGCTCGGCGCCGCCTTCGCCGTGGCCATGGTCGAGGGCTACCAGGAGGATGGTCCCGCCCGCCCGGACCGGGTCATGGCGTGTGCCAAG
>JBHJOF010000323.1:0-15756 GCA_050330055.1 Kiloniellales bacterium | reverse complement strand
GCCGAACTTCCGACGCATGGCTCGCAGGGGCCGAGACGGCGCCGCAGAAAGGCTCGACGGCACGGCTTCGCTCGACCTCAGCCGGAGGGCGTCGCCGGGGCGACCGGGACGTTGCGGCGGCGCAACAGCCAGTAGCCGACAAACCACAGAACCGGCAATCCGGCCAGCCAGGCGACCTGCTCGTTCGGATGAAACAGGACGACGAGGGCGAAGGTCATGAGCACGACACGCAAACTCAGATCGACGGGGCGGCGGTCTGCGAAGCGCGCCTGGATGGCAAAGGTGACGCCGACCGCCGCCAGCATGATTAGCAGCATGGCGGTGATCTGCCCGAGCCCGGGCTCGGTGACGAGACTTGGCCGCACGAAGATACCGGCCATCAGGACGAACAGCGAGATGCATATCTGGATCGCCCGGAACAGCGTCTGGCCGAAGGAGGCGTCGGCGATCTTGGCCGTAACAGCCGCGACGACCGAGGTGGGCGGCGTCAGCTCGCCCCAGACGGCGAGGAAGAATGCGAAGAAGTGGACCACCCACGGATCGACGCCGACGCGGATCATGGGCGGCGCGATCACCAGAGCGACGATGATATAGGTCGGCGCCGGCGGCAGGCCGGTCCCGAGCAGCGCCCCGAAGAGAAAGGCGAGAAGCACCATGGCGACGAGGTTGACGCCGGCAGCCTCGATGAGAAGGGCGCCGACCTTGGTCGGCACGCCCGTGATGACGAGCGCGCCGGTCATGATCGACAGGGTCGCAAGCAAGAGCGTCAAGTCTGCGGTCATGCGCCCGAAGGTGTCGACGAAGCGCCCGAGCGGGGCGACGACTTCCCGCAGCGACCAGCTGCGCATCCATGCCAGCGATGCGAGCTGCAGCGCCGCCAGGAGGCCGGCGACGGCGATGAAGACGTAGAGCGCCGCAAACATCGGCGGCAGATGCAAGACCGCCATCAGGCCGATCAGGCCGCCGACCACCGCGAAGAAGGCGCCGACGTTGGTCCAGTCCCTCCAGCGCATCGTCTGGGCCGGGACGGTGTCGAGGCGGGAACGATAGCGTGAGGACAGCAGGTAGACGGAAAGGGCGACGCTGACGATGTAGATGATCGCCGGGGCATAGCCGCGCGCGACGACGTCGAAGTAGCTCTTGCCCAGGAACTCGGCCATCAGGAAGGCGGAGATTCCCATGATCGGCGGCATCAACTGGCCACCCAGCGACGAGGCGGTTTCGATGGCGGCCGCGGTCACACGCGGCATGCCGGCGCCGATCATGGCGGGGATGGTGGCCGCTCCCGTGGTGATCGCGTTGGCCGCGCCGCTGCCGCTCACGGCGGCGACGCAGGTGGAGCCGAACACGGCGGTCTGCGGCAGGGCGTGCGGCGAGCGAAAGGCGATATGCGCGGCGCCGCGGAGAATCGAGTCGATGCAGCCATAGGCGCGCAGCACGCTCAGCACCAGGATGAACGAGCCGATCAGGGTCAGGGCAAGCTGGGGCAGGTTGGAGAAGATGCCGGTCGACATCTCGACGCTCATGGCGCTTGCGATGCGCGGCCAGCTCAGCCCGGGATGGAAGAACATGCCGGGTACCAGCGATCCATAAACGGCGTAGAGGATCAGGATGACGTTGACGACGAACAGCGGCATGTAGCGCCTGCGCGCGAACTCAAGGATCAGCACCGCCATCAGCGCGCCCATGACGAGGTCGGTGGTGTTCCAGAATCCGGCCCGCACCGTGCCGATCTCCTCATATTCCGTGTGCATGTAGACGGCGACGGCGACGGAGATGGCGATATAGACCGCGGCGATGACGTAGTTGGCGAGCGCCGGAAGCCGCGGGTAGAGCTCGCTGTTGCGCAGTGCGTCGAGGGTGAAGAGGACGAAGGTGACCGGCACCAGGGTAATGGCGAGCAGCACCGGCCCGCCCAGGCTGGTCAAGTAGTAGTTGAAGAGATAGCCGAAGAAGAAGATCGCGGTGAGAAAGTAGAGTCCCTCGATCACGAGGCGCGAGCGAGGGGAGGGCGCGGAAGCGTCGGTCATGCCCGGCGGGTTCCCGAAGCCAGCCCGGGACCGGCGCGCGGACGGGCCGGTCCCCGGTCGGCTGCGGCGGCCTGGCCTAGTCCTGCGCGATCCTGGCGTCCCACTTCGGATCCCAGACGCCCTTCTCGCGCATGTACCTTGCGAGGCCTGGATGGATCGGGACGAACTCCACCGATGCCGCGACGCCTCTGCGCTGCATGCCGGCCATGTCCGTGGCGATCTGCTGGAAGCTCGCGTCGGTCTTGGCCAGATCGGCCGCGTGCTCCTCGATCACCGTCAACATCCTGTAGAGGTCATCCTCGGGCACCTCGAGCCCGACGTGGAAGCCGTAGAAGAACGGTGACAGGACCACCTTGTCGGCGTGTACGTCCTTGCGGAACACGTCGGGCTGGACCTCGATCACGGAGAAGCCGCCGTTCTCGAGGGCGGCCACCTCTTCGGCGCTCGGATTCAGTGCGGCCCAATCGGCCGCCAGCGACGCCTCGGTGATCCAGGGCGCCGTGGACGATTCGGCGCTCGAATAGATGATGAAAGCGTCGATGCCGCCGGAATCGAGCATCGATCCGGCCGCCGAGGTATCGACCTGGACGTACTCGTGGTTCACGCCCAGCGCGCCGTAGGCGCGCTCGAGATGGGCCCGCACGTCCCAGGGCAGCGGCCCCGTGAACACGCGCTTGCCGGACAGATCGCTCCAGGTCCTTATGCTGTCCTTGTCGCGCGGATGGATGGCCGTGCCGACCTCCAGCGTGAAGGCCCAGAAGGACTGCACCGGCTGGCGCTTCATGCTTGCCTTGAAGCCCTTGAAGCGGTTGGAGTCGTTCGCGAGCTCGAAGAAGGCGACGTCGGCGCCGTAGTAGCCCTCGAACTCGCCCATCGCGTAACCCTTGACGGTCACGATCGCCCCCGCCGTGGGCTGCACGGTGACGCGGTAGTCCGGCATCTCGCGGTTCAGCACGTCGGCCAGGGCGACCAGCGCCTTGTGCCCGGCCGATCCGACAGCCGAGGTTCCCCAGGGAAGCTCCTTGACCTGGGACCACGCAGAGGTGCCTGAAGTCGCGATCAGGCCGGCGAAGAGTGCGGTGAGCGCATACTTGAGCATGGCACGGCCTCCCTTGATTGCCTTTCGTTCATCGACGACGCGGGCGCCGCCGATCCCGGTCCGATTTTTCTGGGCGCCGGCAACAACTTCCGTGCAAGCATCGGCTGAAACCGGCGACTTCTACGGTAGGCCGTGGCGCCGACAGCGTCAATCGCCGCGCTTCGGCCGGAAGAGGTCACCTTTTGACATTGCCGGACCCGGGGCGTTACACTGCCCGCTCAGTGCGAAACGTGAGGACAAGAGCTTCCTTAGCCGACGGGCAGGTGCGGAACCCGACGCCGGGTCTTGTGGTTGTGGAAATTCCTTGGCGCCGCGCCGAAAGATCTCAGAGATGCCGTCGCCAAGTTCGGGCGACGGCGGCGCGGCCGCCCTAATCGATTGCTTGATCCTTCGTGCTGTACCCGGCCTCTTCCGCGGTGGATTGCCCTCAGACGGAAGCTTCTCGTCCTCGAACAGGGGCTCGCACCAACCAGATCTGCCGAGGGAGGCAATCATGAAGGGACAGGATGAGGATAACCAGGTCAGCCGCCGCGAATTCCTGAACGGAGTAGGCGTGACCTTGGGGGCTGCAGGCCTCGCGTCCACAGCGGGCACCGCCACCTACTTCGCGGGACCGCGCCCGGCGGGGGCCGCGACCCAGTTCAAGGGCAATATCCCGGACAAGCCATTCCTGACCGGTCATATCACCTTCATGACGGGCCCGGCCAACCTCTTGGGTGAGCCCGGTCGAAAGGGACATATCCTGGCGGCCGAGGAGATCAACGCCGAAGGCGGGCTTCTGGGCAAGCGCAAGATCGAGACGATCGTCGCCGACGAAGCCGCCGGCACCGACGCCAATGTCAAGGAACTCCGGCGCATGAAGCTGCAGGAGAACATTGACCTGTTCACGGGCGTCATCTCCAGCGGCAATACGCCGGCGCTGGGCCCAGTGGCCGAGGAGCTCGGCATCCTGACGCTGTTCAACGACGGATGCACCGATTTCCTGTTCGACAAGGCGGTACCGGAGCCGCACTACGTCTTCCGGGTGACCAACATCCAGTCGGCGGACGGCATAACCTCCGCCGCCGGCGCCGCCCACTTCTGGCCCGAGGCCAAGAAGGTCGGCTCCATCCAGCCGGACTACAGCTATGGCCGGAACGTCCACGAGCACTTCTTGCTGGCCTACCAGAGCATGGTTCCCGGAGCGGAGTCGGTCTCCGAGGCTTGGCCCAAGCTGTTCACGACCGACTTCACGCCGCATATCACCAAGCTGCTTTCCGACGCCCCAGATATCCTGATCTGCGGCCTGTGGGGAGGAGACTACGTGGCGTTCTACAAGCAGGCCCTCCGCTACGGCCTGTTCGACAAGATGAAGGTGGCCACCACGCTTGCCTTCGGCGGCGCGCCGCATGCCATCGGCAAGGATCATCCCGAAGGTGTGCTGGCCGGCGTCCACGCCAACTACTTTTTCCTCCATCCGAGCAAGGGACGCTGGCCGATCAACGATGGGTTCATCGAGCGTTTCTACAAGCGCTGGAACGAGTATCCCAGCTTCGAGGCCGATGGCGCCTATGCGGCGCTCTACGCGCTCAAAGCGGCCGTCGAGAAGGCTAACCTGCTGGTGGGCGGATGGCCGGAGGACGACGTCATCATCAGCCAGCTCGAGGGCATGGGGATCGATACGCCGGCCGGCTACCTCTACATCCGGCCCGACAATCACCAAGGCTACAAGGACTCCGTTATCGGGCTCACCATGAACGATCCTCAGTATGATTTCCCGATCTGGAATCCGAGTTCGATCCTGTCGATCCCCATCCGGGACATCACGGCCCCGCCCAACTGGCCGAAGCCCGGAACGACGCATGACGAGTCTACGGCGGCGGCCAACTGGCTGAAGACCACCTGGCCGCAAGCCTGAGCAATCCAGGCAGGACGGAGCGGCCGTTCCCCATCGGCGCGGCCGCTCCACCTCCGCGCGGACAGAAGACTCTGAAGACGGACCGGGGCCAAGGTAGGCGGGCGTTGGGGTTCGGTTGTCCGGGCCTGGGCGCGCAGCGACGCTCCTTGACGCGATGGCTGCTCCATTGCGCCTGTCGGGCAGCCTTGGCCGCGGCCCTCTGCGCTGGCGGCGGCGCGGCGGCCGTGGCCGGTCATTCAATCGGCCACTATCCCTCGTACTACCCTGACGAGATAAGCATCGAGGCCGTGGATCCGGCGACCGCGGCCAGGCGGCTCGGCGAGGGCACGCTGCATGCCTACGTCGGAGAGGCGCCGCTGTTCGAAGGCGACATCCCGGACCACTTGGCGCCGGTTACGTCGCTGGGATCGTTTCTCGTTCTCACCCTCGATCGTGCCGCCGCCTCCCTGGCGTCATCCGAAGGTCGCTGTGCCGCTGCGCGCTCCATCCTTGGTGCGCTCCGCGAAGCGGATACGGCAGGCTTCGTCTTCCACCCCTATCCGGTAACCCCCTATCACGCCGACTACCTCCATCACCTGGATCGGGTCGAGGAGGTGAGACGCAGTCTTGATGCTGGCGATGGCGGGGTTTCGGCGTCCCTGAAGGTCCATGCCGAGGGCCCGATCGCGCAGGCCGTCGCGCGCGCGCGTTGGGCGCTTGGCGGCGAGGACGCAGAGGTCACCCTGCACGAGGTTCCGGCGGACCGCTTGATCGCCGAGGCCGGCGCCCCGCTGAACGACGGGCTGGGGCCCCCGTGGGAGAAGGAAGGCTGGTTCCAGGCCCGACGGCTGCTGGCCCGGCCGCCCGCCGACGAGCTTCGCTCGGAGACTGACGAAATCGACCGAACCTACGCGCGATTGATGCGCGGCGAGGTGCGCGATCTGGCGGAGCGGGCAGACCTGGAGCGGCGCCTGGTCGCTGCCCTGACCGGCGATTGCGAGCGCCTGGTGGTCGGCTACTCGGTGAAGGAAGAATATACCAACCGCACCTTCACGGAAGGCGTCGAGAACGTCGCCTATGACTCGCACAGCGGGCTCAACTCTCCCGTTTTCCTGCGCACCGTGAAGCTCAAGGCCTATCCGTGGAACGGCAGCCTGCACCTTGGCCTGCGGGCCCGGGCTCAGGCAGCCTGGAATCCGGTGGCCGGCTTCAGCGATGCCGCCGGACGGCTGATCTGGTTGGCGGTCAGCGATCCGGCGATGATCCCCTTTCCCTTCAACGCCAGCTGGATTCCGAACCGCGTCCATTTCGAGGCCAGCGTGATCCGCGGTCAGTCCGGCGGCCTCAAGGTGCCGGCCGACGCGATCCTTCCGCGTTCGGGCAGCCGGACGCTTGGGCCGGTGGGCGACTGGACCTTCGCCTCGGCGAAGGTGCTCTACGAGGTCCTTGCCTCGCCGTTTCAGGACGGGACCGAGATGGAGATGGCGGATCTCGTCTATCCGTTCGTCTTCGCCAGTCGCTGGGCGGGCGAGGCGGGCCTTGGCGGCAAGGGCGGCGAGCCGCGACTCGAAGCAGCATGGGCCAGCCTGCGCGACCGGCTGGCGGGGCTCAGGCCGCTTCGCGTGGAAAGCACGGTCAACACCATCGCGCCCGGCTTCGACATCGTCCAGAAGACGCCCGTGCTCGAGGTCTACCTCAGGGACGCGCCGGGCGACGACCATCAGGTCTCGGCCCTGGCGCCGCCCTGGAGCGCGCTGCCCTGGCACCTTCTGGTGCTGATGGAAGAGGCGGCGGACCGGGGCCTTGCCGCCTTCTCGCAAGAGGAAGCCGAGCGCCGGCGGATCAGCTGGCTGGACCTGGTTCGCGATCCGCCGTTGCATGCGAGCTTGCTGGACCTGATCGCCGCCTTCGAGCGGGAACGCTATCGTCCCGAAGCGCTTCGGGACTTGGTGAGCGCGGAACAGGCTCAGCTCCGCTGGCGGGCCCTCAGGGAATTCGGCGAAGCGGACGGCCATCTCCTGGTCACCAACGGCCCCTACCGGCTGAAGCAATGGACAGCCGACACGGTGGTGCTGGAGGCGGTGCGCGAAGCCACCTATCCGCTGGGCTTCGGAACGTTCGACCGCTACGTCCACCCGCCGCGTGCGGTGATCCGCGAGGTGACGCAGCGCGCGGACAGAATCGTCGTGCAGGCGGATGCCGACATCACCGTGAAGGTCGGGCGCGACTACAGGGTCGAGCGCCAAGCCTTGACGCACGAGACGACGCACGGGCTGTTCGGGCTGCTGGTCGTCTCCCGCTATCTCCTGATCGGACCGGACGGAACGGTGCTCGAGTCCGACAGGATGCGCTGGGAGAAAGACGAGAGTTTCGTCATAGAGCTTCCGCAAAACTTGCAGCCCGGGCAGTATACGGTCGTCCTAGCCATATTTCTCGATGGCAATACGATGCATCCGTCGGCGAAGCTGCTGCGCTTTCACGTCGGCGAGCAGAGCCCGCCCGGGTAGAGGAGAGGTCCGCATGATGCCCCTTGAGCGCGCGCGCTTGATGGCCACTGCGCCAGGGCCGGCCCGGTGTGACGGAAACGGTGCTATGGCCGGGCATCCTATGGCGGCGCGCCTCCCTTCGCCGCCGTGGGGCGCAGGGCGCGTCAGGGGCCTCCGCAGCCGGCCAGCCAGGGTCTGTCGGGGCAGCCGGAGCGGAGCGCGCGGGCAGGCGCCCATCTTCTTGCCAGGAAATCGCCGATATCCTACCTTCACAAGTCGGGGGGAGAAGAAATGGATATCTTTGTAATCCAGATTCTCAATTCGGTCTTCTACGCCTCCATACTTTTCCTCATAGCCGCTGGCCTCAGCCTGATTTTCGGGGTCATGCAGATCATCAACCTGGCGCATGGCAGCCTCTACGCGCTGGGCGCCTATGTGACCGCTTGGTCGATCGGCGCCGCGGCCGCCGCTGGGGCTCCCGTCTGGGTGCTCTTTCTGCTCCTTCCGGTGGGCGCGGCCGCCGTGGCTGTGGTCGGCGCGGTGATCGAGCCGACCATACTGAGGCCGCTCTACAGGCGGCGCGAGGAGTATCAGCTTCTGGCCACCTTCGCCCTGCTGCTGATCCTCGAGGATGTCATGCACTTTCTCTTCGGCGGCATGCCGCTCACGGCGGGCGAGGTCATAGACGCCCTGGGATCCATGGCCGTCATGGGCCTGCGCTATCCCGTCTACAATCTTGCGGTCATCGGCGTTGGGGTCGCCGCCGCGGCCTTCCTCTGGGCGTTCATCTACCGCACGCGGTTCGGGATCATGCTCCGGGCCACCTCCCAGGACAGGCGCATGGCCTCGGCCCTCGGCCTCAACGTCAGGTGGGTTTACGTACAGGCCTTCGCGCTGGGCTGCTTCATGGCCGGGCTTGGCGGAGCCATCGTGGTGCCCAGCCAGGCGGCGGTGCTGGGCATGGGAATCGAGTCCCTGGTTCTCGCGTTCGTGGTGGTCGTCATCGGTGGCTTGGGCAGCCTCGAGGGCGCACTCATCGGTGCGCTCCTGGTCAGCTTCGTGCGCACCGCGGGGATTCAGTTCTTCCCCGAGGTCGAATTGGCGGTGCTCTATCTGATTGCCGCCGCCGTGCTCCTGATCCGGCCCACGGGCCTCTTCACGAGGACCGTATGATGGCCAGACTGATCGCCAAGGTCTTCGACCGCTCGCTGGGACGCACGCTGCTTCTGGTTGCTCCGGTCGTAGTGGTGCTGTTGCTGCTGCCGAGCTTCATCAACATATACCAGACGCAGCTCTTCACCTACGGCCTGATCTTCGCCATCGCCGCGCTCGGGTTCAACCTGCTGTTGGGCTCTACGGGCCTGTTGTCGTTCGGCCACTCCGCCTATTTCGGCCTCGGCGCCTATTCGGCGGCTTTCATGGTGAGGTATTTGGGCGTCAGCTCCATGGAGCTCTACATCCTGGGCGGCATCCTCATGACCGGCGCCATCTCGGCAATCTTCGGCTACATCTGCGTGCGCCACACCCGGATTTTCTTCGCCGTTCTGACACTGGCGCTGTCGCAGGTGCTGTGGACGCTGGCCTACAAGTTCTTCTGGGTGACGGGCGGCACCGACGGCATTCGGGTTCCCTTCAGCAATCTGACCCTGCTCGGCGGGCTGATCGACTTTTCCGGTCGCGGCGCCTATCCGTCGTTCGTGCAGGCCTACTACTACTATGTGCTGTTCCTGTTCGTCTGCTGCGTGGTCCTGATGTGGGTGATCGTGCATTCGCCCTTCGGCAAGGCGCTGCAGGCGATTCGGGACAACGAGGTGCGGGCCCGGTTCCTGGGCGTGCGGATCATACGCTACCGCTGGCTCGCGTTTCTGGTGTCGGGCTGCTTCACGGGGCTCGCCGGCATTCTCTGGGTGCCGCTGAACGGCTTGGTCACCCCCGACATTCTCTACTGGCCGTTTTCCGGCGAGATCGTCTTCATGACCTTGCTCGGCGGCTTCCGCAACTTTACCGGACCGATCGTCGGCGCCGTAGTGTTCACCTATCTTAAGGCCTATGCCATCGCGACCACTCAATACTGGCAGTTCCTGCTCGGCTTCGTCCTCTTGGTGCTGGTGATGGCCTTGCCGATCGGCCTCGTCGGCGCGGCGTCGCGGCTCGTCGCATTTTTCCGGAAGCGCTGGGGAGGGCCGGCGGCGCAGCTTGTCGCGGAGGATCAGCAACCTCGGGGAGGGGCGCAGGTATGACGCTTCTCACGACGGTCAAACTGAAGAAGCATTTCGGCGACACGCGGGCCGTCGACGGCGTCGACTTCACGGTCACGGAGGGCGAATTCGTGTCTCTGGTCGGCGCCAATGGCGCCGGCAAGACGACGCTGATCAACCTCATCAGCGCCCTCTTGCTGCCGGACGACGGCCAGATCCTGTTCTACGACCAGGACATCACCTTCGCGTCAGTCTACGACCGCATGCGCGCTGGCATCGCGCGGAGCTTTCAGATCGTCAATCTGTTCGACGACATGTCCGCCTTCGACAACGTCGCGCTGTCGATCTTCTCGCGCGACGGCAAGACTCACAGCCTCCTGAGCCTGGCGGAGCGGGACGACGACGTGACCAAGGAGGCGCTGGACCTGCTCTCGCAGTTCGGGCTGAAGGCTAAGCGCGACGTGCCGGCGGGTGGATTGGCGCAGGGCGAACGCAAGCTCCTCGACGTGGCGGTAGCCTACGCTCTGCGCCCCAAGCTCTTGTTCCTGGACGAGCCGACCAGCGGGGTCAGCACCCGCGAGAAGCTGCAGATTATGGACGTCGTCTCGTCGGTGGTCCGGGCCGGCAACGTGACGGCGGTCATCGTTGAACACGACATGGATGTGGTGTTCAAATACTCTGACCGTATCGTCGCCATGCACGAAGGACGCATCCTGGCGGACGGAACGCCTGATGAGATCCGGCGCAACGAGACGGTGGCGGCCACGCTGCTGGGTAGCCCGGCGCCGGCCTGATGGAGGAACGGAACTTGGCCGGCATGCTCGAGATCGAAGCGATCGATACCTACCGGGCGACCGCCCATATCCTGCATGGCGTCTCCTTGACCGTGGGCGAAGGCGAGGTGGTGTGCCTGGTCGGGCGCAATGGTGCCGGAAAGACCACGACGATCGAAAGCATCATGGGGCTGCTTCCGGTAAGGTCCGGCACCATCCGCTTCCGCGGCGAGGACATCACTTCCCTGCCGGCCCATCAGCGTGCACGCCGGGGCATGGGCTATTCGCCCGAGGATTGCGGGGTCTTCCCGGATTTGACCGTGGCGGAGAACCTTGCCATCAGCCGTTGGCTGTCCGAGGACCGGTCGAAGGCCGCTGCCGAAGACAGCGACGCGGTGGACGAGCGCGTGTTCTCGGTCTTCCCGGAGGTTCGCGACCTTACCGGCCGGCGAGGGCTCAACCTGAGTGGCGGCCAGCGGAAGATGGTGGCCATCGCGCGCGCCATGGCTCTGTCGCCGGGCCTGCTCCTGCTCGACGAGGCCTTTGAGGGCCTTGCGCCGGTGGTGGTCTCGCGCTTCCGGGAGGCGGTCATCAAGATCAAGGCCCTGGGCATCTCCCTCCTGCTCTCGGAATCGAATCTTCCCGCGGCCGCCGCCATCGCCGATCGCCTCTACACCATCGACCGCGGCGAGATCATCTTCCACGGAACGCCGGAAGAGGCGCTGACCAACGAGGAGGTGAAGAAGACCCTGCGGGGATGACTCAGGCGACCCCGCAGCCCCGTCCGCGCGCAAGGCAACTCGGCGCTTGCGGAGGAGTGTTGCGATGAAGTGTCCTGCTGTCCCGGCCCTCGTCCTGCTTTTGTTCGTGGCGGCCTCGACCGCCCGTGGCGGCCACGAGGCGCCGCTCTATCCGTCGTACTACCCGCAGGAGATCCGCATCGAGGCGGTCGCGCCGTCCTCGGCCGCGCGCCTGCTCGAAGAGGGCGGAATTCAGGCCTACCTCGGGGCAGAGCCCGAATTCGCCGGCCCCGTACCGGACTCGCTGCGCTACGTGGAATCGCTGGGGTCCTTTCTGGTCGTGCGCGTCAATGCGAGCTCGCCCCGGGCGCAGCCCGAGGACGCCATGTGCGGGCTTGTCCGATCGCTTCTCACGACCCTCTCCGCAGATCCGCGGGGTTTCGTGCTTCATCCCTATCCGATCACCGCCGTCCACGCCGACTATCTCCATCACGCGGATCTGGCCGCTGCTGCCCGGGCGCGTCTCCTCGAAGGGCCGGCAGCCCCGCTCGACGGCCTGCGGGTGCGGGCCGAGGGTGCGGAGGCGGAACGGCTGGTGCGCGGGCTCTGGCCCGGTGAGGAGGCGGAATGGGACGTCAGCCTCGAGGTCGTCGATGCCGCCGGGCTGGTTGCCGCGGAGCGCTTCGCGATCAACGGCTGGCTCGGGCCCCCATGGCTGAAGGAAGGCTGGTTTCACGCCTCCCTCCTGTTGGCCCCGGCGCTCGACGATCCGGGCTCGCGCGAGCGGGTGGAGCGCCTCGTCGCGCGTTTGCAAACGGACGCACCCGCCGATGAGACCGAGAGACTCAACCTCGAGCGCGAGCTGCTGGGGCTGCTGACCGCCAGCTGCCGGGCCATCGTCGCCGGATACAGCGTGAAAAGGGAGTACTACAGCGACGCCTACTCGGAAGGCATTGAGAACATCGCCCACGATTCCCATGCGGGGCTCAACGCGCCGATCTTCCTGCGCACCGTCAAGCTGAAGGACTTCCCCTGGAACGGCTGGCTCCGGCTCGGCGTCCCGGAGCCGCCACAGGCCGCCTGGAATCCATTTGCCGGCTTCGGCGACGAGGCGGGCCGCCTGATCTGGTCGGCCATTGGCGACCCGGCCCTGTTTCCCGAGCCCTACAGCGACGGCTGGATCCTGAACCGGATCGGCGAGGTGCAGGAGGGAAACGAGCGATGAAGCAACCTGTCAGCGGGCGTGGTTGGCGCGCTAGAATGGCCATCGTCCTCATGATGGCTCTCGTCACCGGCTTGGCGGTCGGCGGCGGCGCGCGGGCCGATCAAGCGGACGCGGCATCGGACGCCGCGGCGGTGCGCGTTTTCGAGCTTCGCATCGAGGGCCGCAAGCTGCCGCAAGCGGACCGGGTGATCAGGGTCACGCAAGGCGACCGCGTGCGCCTGCACTGGACCGCCGACGAGCCCCTGATCCTTCACCTTCACGGCTACGACATCGAACGCCGGGTGGCGTCGGGCGCGGTCGCAGAGATGGCGTTCGAGGCCCACGCGACCGGGCGGTTCTCGGTGCATGTCCACGACGAGAGCCACACGTCCGCGGCCGGCCACAGCCACGAGGCGCCACTGGCGCAGCTGGAGGTCTATCCGCGTTGATGGCCCGCGTAACGGGAAGAGTGGCGCAGTCAAGGCGGAGGCTCGGCCAAGCGGCAACCTGGGCAGCAGCCTGGGCGGTGGTGCTGGCTGCCGGGGCCGGGCCGGCCGATGCCCACGCCTTCGGCGAGCGCTACGATTTGCCGCTGCCCCTCGGGCTCTACCTCGGCGGCGCGGCCGCGACGGTCGTCGTTTCCTTCGTGCTGATCGGACTATTCGTCCGCGATGTCGCCTGGTCGCGGCGGTACCCGCGGTACAATCTCCTTGCCCATCCCCTGGGCCGCCTTGCCGCCCATCCCGCCGTCGTCACCGTCCTCAAGCTGGCGTCGGTGTTGCTCTTCCTGCTCGTTCTGGCGGCGGGATCTCTGGGCAATCCTGACCCCTTCCGCAACATCGCGCCGGTCCTGGTGTGGATCATCTTCTGGGTCGGCTTGGCGTACGTCTCGGCCTTCATCGGCGACCTCTGGACCGTCATCAACCCCTGGCGCAGCCTCTTCGCCTGGGCCGAGGCCCTATGGCGGCGCTTGCGGCCGGGCCGCGCGCTCGCCTTCGGCCTGCCGTATCCCACATCGCTCGGCGTCTGGCCGTCGGTCGCGCTGCTGCTCGCGTTCGCTTGGTCGGAGTTGATCTCCCCGCGTCCCGCGGCGCCTGCCTACCTTGCCTGGATGGCGCTCGTCTATTCACTCTGGACCTGGACCGGGATGGTCCTCTTCGGACGCGAGCGCTGGCTGCGCCACGGCGAGGTCTTTTCCGTCGTGTTCGGGCTGCTGGCCCGCTTCGCGCCGACCGAGGTCAGGACCGCCCGGCCCGAGGTCTGTGCGGCCTGCGGTCTCGGCTGCCGCGACCGGGACGGCGCCTGCGTCAACTGCACCACCTGCTGGAGCCGCGTCCCCGCCGCCGAACGCGAGTGGTCGATCCGACCCTTCGCCGTCGGCCTCCTGCGCGACGAGCCGGTGTCTGCCTCAATGGTCGCCCTGGTCCTGCTCTACCTTTCGACCGTGCTCTTCGACGGCCTCCTGGTGACCCCCGCCTGGCGACAACTCGAGGCTCTGATCGTCCCTCTCGTGCCCGCCGCGGGCGACCTGTCCCGGATGGCGGTGCGGACCTCGGGGCTCGTCGGGCTCTGGCTCGTCTGTCTCGGCGTCTACCTCGCCACCTGCCGCGCCATGGGGGCGCTGGTCGAGGGACGGCCAGCCACCGGCGCCATCGCGCGGCGTTTCGCCTTCACCCTGGTGCCGATCGCCATCGGCTACCACCTGGCCCACTACCTCACCTATCTCCTGATCCAGGGACAGCACGCCATTCCGCTCGCCTCGGACCCCTTCGGGCAGGGCTGGGATCTGCTGGGGACGGCCGGATACCGGGTCGATTTGACGGTGGTCGGCGCACGCTTTGCCTGGTATGCCGCCGTCGTCGCCATCGTCACGGGACACGTCGTCGCAGTGTGTCTTGCCCACGTGCAGGCGGTCGCGACCTTCGGCGCTCGGCGCCCCGCGCTGCGCAGCCAGTATCCCCTGACCGCCCTGATGGTGGCTTTTACGGTGGCGAGCCTGTCGGTCATGGCCGAACCCCTCGTGCAACGGACGCCTACGGCCGCAGCCGAGGTGGCGCCGACGGCCAGCGCGGAGGCCGTGGTCGTGCCCGCCGACGCCCTGCTTCCGGAGCTCGGCAGCGGCCGCCTGGTCCCGGTCGGGGCCAATCGAACGGTGGCGACCAAGCTCACCTACGGTGCCATGGCGTCCCCGTTCCACGACGGCACCGCGATGACTGCAGCGGATCTGCTCTATCCTTTCTCCGTTGCCTTCCGCTGGGCAGCGCGCGAGTCCGCGGACGACGAGCGCTATGACCCGGTGATCGAAAGGGCGACGGCCCTCTTGCGGCGAGGCCTTGCCGGTCTGGAGCTGCTCGGCGTCGACGCGGCCTCGAAGACCATACGGTTCGGCGATCTCACCTATGCCCGCGAAGTGCTCGTGGTGGCGGCCTATTTGGACCTGCCGGCCGGCGATGTCGAGGCGGCAGCGGCCGTGGCGCCGCCGTGGAGCCCCCTGCCATGGCACGTGATCGCGCTGCTGGAGGAGGCTGTCGTCCGTGGCTGGGCGGCGTTCTCGCAAGACGAGGCCGTCCGCCTCGGCGTCGAATGGCTCGACCCGGTCCGCTCAGAGCCCTTGAAGGCGCATCTCCTGTCCCTGGTCGAGGCGTTCGAGCGCGAGGGATACCTACCGGATCCGCTGGCCGGCATGGTCACGCCGGCGGAGGCGCGCAGCCGCTGGCAGGCGCTGCTTGCGTTCCATGCCAGGCATGGCCACTTCCTCGTCACCAACGGGCCCTATGTCGTCACGAGCTGGTCGGACGACGCCACGGTGCTGGAGGTCGTGCGCGATCCGAACTACCCGCTCGGGGTAGGCTCGTACGATTCCTATGCGATACCCCGCCGTGCTTACGTTTCCCAGGTGGACAGCGGGGCGGACGGGATCGTCCTCTCGGTCGAGGTCGAGACGGTCGAGACCTCCATGCGGAGCTACCGGATCGTTCGCCGGCCGCTCAAGGAAGCCAGCGCCAGCTTCGGCAGCCGTTCGATTCCCGAGTGCCGCTATGTCGTCATCGGCGAAGACGGCCGGGTGGCGCTGGCCGGCCGGGGACGGGCGCAGGACGACGGCACCTTCAGCCTCGATCTCCGCGACAAGCTGGCATCGGGCCGCTACACGGTGCTGGCCGCCCTCTATCTCAACGGAAACACCGTGAACGCCGAGATTCGTCGCATCCCCTACGAGCTGCCGTGAGAGCTTTTAGAGTCTGACTCGAAACTCATGTTGAGCGTGCCAGGCGCCGCGTGAGCAGCATGACAGAGGCAGCATAGAGGAAGGCTTCGGCTGAGGCGACGGTGGCTTCGAAGTCCTTGGCCAG
>JBHJOF010000322.1:0-4437 GCA_050330055.1 Kiloniellales bacterium | reverse complement strand
CGCTACATCCGCGAGCACAACACCACCGCAAAGCCCTTCGTCTGGACCAAGCCGGCCGATGTCATCCTCGACAAACTCAGCCGACTGCCTGCACCATCCGTATGAGTCAGTGCACTAGCTGGCGCGATCGACTCCTCCTTGCCACCCTCACCCTCCCACGCGCTGACGCGCGCGGGCCCCTCCCTCTCCCCTCCAAGGGAGAGGAAAAACAATACGCTACGGCGATTTCTTGCCCTCTTCCTTGAGGGGAGAGGGAGGGGCCCATCGCGAAGCGATGGGAGGGTGAGGGTGAAAAAAAGGGGACTCCGCTTGGTTCGGAGCGACTGGCCTCAGCCGCCGGTCACACTCATGTGGCGGGCCACGGACGGCTTCTGGTGGCGGCGGTCGATGACGAAGTCGTGGCCCTTGGGCTTGCGGGCGATGGCCTCGTGGATCGCCGCGTCGAGCAGCGCGTCGTCGTCGCTCTGGCGCAGCGGCGTGCGCAGGTCGGCGGCGTCCTCCTGCCCCAGGCACATGTAGAGCGTGCCGGTGCAGGTGAGCCGCACCCGGTTGCAGCTCTCGCAGAAGTTATGGGTCAGCGGCGTGATGAAGCCGATCCGCCCGCCGGTCTCGGCACAGCGCGCATAGCGCGCCGGCCCGCCGGTGCGATAGTCGATCTCGTCCAGCGTCCAGCGCTGCTTGAGCTGGCCGCGCAGCAGCGACAGCGGCAGGTACTGGTCGACCCGCTGCTCGCCGCCGAGCTCGCCCCTCGGCATGACCTCGATGAAGGTCAGGTCGAAACCCTCGTCGCCGCACCAGGCGATCAGGCGGTCGAACTCGTCGTCGTTGACGCCCTTGAGCGCCACAGTGTTGATCTTGACTTGCAGGCCGGCGTCCTTGGCCGCCTGCAGGCCGTCCATCACCTTGTCGAGCTTGCCCCAGCGGGTGATCGCCGTGAACTTGTGCGGGTCCAGGGTGTCGAGCGAGACGTTGATGCGGCGCACGCCGAGATTGGCGAGCTCCTGCGCGTAGCGGGGCAGCTGGCTGCCGTTGGTGGTCAGCGTCAGCTCGTCGAGCGCGCCCGTGCCGAGGTGGCGCGACAGGCCGTGGAACAGGCGCATGATGTCGCGCCGCACCAGCGGCTCGCCGCCGGTCAAGCGCAGCTTGCGCACGCCGTGGCGCACGAAGGCGCTGCACAGCCGGTCCAGCTCCTCCAGGCTCAGCACCTCGGCCTTGGGCAGAAAGGTCATATCCTCCGCCATGCAGTAGACGCAGCGGAAGTCGCAGCGGTCGGTGACCGAGACCCGCAGGTAGGTGATCGTCCGTCCGAACGGATCGATCATGGCCGTCATGCGCTCTCTCCCCGGTTGCTCTTTTCTCGTTTCCCTGGTCGGCGAGCTTGTATACCACGGGATTCAATATAGGGCCAGTCGCGGCTGATTTCGCTCACAAAATCTTTTGGGGATTTTCCTCATGAAAATAAGGCGTTGGCAGGGGCTTGGGGGAAGGCTAGCGTGAGCCGCCATGAACCGCCCGGCTGAGCCCGCAACCGCGCCGCTCGACCGGCCGCTGGCCCGCGTCGTCGCCGGGCTGGTGGTCCTGCTGGTGCTGGCCGCGCTCGGCTGGATGCACCGCGAGGATCTCTTCCCGCCGGAGGCGGCGCCAATCGCGTCCGACGATCCGGTGGCGCTCTGCTTCGCCGAGCGCGCCGCCGAGATCGACAAGATGCTGCAGGAAGGCACCTTCACGCCCGAGCAGGCGAGCCTCTTCAAGAGTCGCGCCGAGGCGCTCTGCCAGGACCAGCACGGCGGCGGCTCGGGCCCGCCCGCGATTCCGGCGCAGTAATCTCAGGTTTCGTTAGGCGGGCCGGCGCACCGAGGTGATCACCTGCTCGGCCGGCCTGCCGCACTCGGCGGCGACGCGCGCCAGGAGGTCGGCCAGCGGCTCGATGGCGACCAGCATGTGGTGCGCGTTGGCGTGCACCACGCGGCTCTCGTCCAGCGCGATCGCCACGTGGCCCGGCATGTAGAGGATGTCGCCATAGGCCGGCCGGTGGCCCTCCAGGCCCCCCTCCAGGCCCCCCTCCAGCCCTGGGGCGATCTCCTTGCCCAGGCCGGCCGCCTGCAGGTCGGTGTCGCGCGGGCAGGCGACGCCGGCGCGCGCCAGGGCCACCTGGATCAGGCCCGAGCAGTCGAGGCCCTCGCTGGTCTTGCCGCCCCACAGATAGGGCACGCCGAGGAACTGCCGGGCGGTCGCCGTGTAGTCGGGCGCCACGCTGCCGGCCGGCGCCAGGTGGGCGCTGAAGACCCAGCCGCTGCCGTCCGAGCCGAAGGCGATCCGGCTGAAGCGGCCTTCACGGTCCGTCACCTGGACGGCGCTGGTCATCGGCAGGGCGTCCAACGGCGGTACCTTCAGGTCGGGCTTGGGGAAGACGTGGCTGCGCAGCACCGCAACGCTGTGATTCGGCTGGGCGAAGACGGCGCCCAGGGCTGCCGCCTCGACGTAGCCGACGTAGCCGTCCTGCCGGCTCTGCACCCAGGCCCATCCGCCGGCCCGCTCGTAGAGCGTCACCGGCTCGCCGAACAGAAGCTGCGTGTCGACCGGAGCGCCGGCGGCGGGGCGGCGGTGCAGGTTCGCGACGCCGCGGCAGAGCTGCGCCGGCTCGCCCTCGACGAAGCGGTCCGCCTCGACCCGGCCGCGCAGACCGGCGGCGGCCAGGTCGGCGCGGTAGGCGTAGAGGCGCGGGTCCAGCTTGCTCATGACAGGCACTCTAAGCGACGCCCCTTAAGCCTTGGAAAAGACGCCGAAGCCGCGTGGCGCCTGCCCGAGCTGGCCGCCATGCCGCGCGCACCGCGCCCACGGTACTAGAAACAGAGGATACAAAAACCCGCATCGCCGGACATCGGACTGAAACAGCGCCACCCTAAGTGCTGCGCCGGGCGGCCGACAAGCGCGCCGAGCCCTGCGGCATCGTGCTGCCTCCGCGCATCTCTCGCCGCAACAGATCAGTAGGAGCAGTCATGAGAGACGGCGATGTCATCCTGATTCGGCGGGCCTTCTGGGAGGACCTGCCGGCCATCGAGGCGATGCAGCACGCCTCGGTCCGCAGCCTGAACGGCAAGGACTACAGCGCCGAGCAGATCCACGGCTTCCTCAAGTACTTCGGCAGAATCGATGAACAGCTCATTGAAGAACAATCTTTCTTTGTCGTCGAGATTTCTGGTGACATCGTCGGCTCCGGGGCCTGGTCGGAGTGTTCGATGAAGCTGCGGCGGCTCTGCGGCCTGGAGGGAGCCGATTGTTCCGGCGAGAGCCGCGCCGGGGTGATCGACATCCGCTCGGTCTTCGTCCATCCGCGCTGGACCCGGCGCGGCATCGGCAGTCTGCTGATGAAGGTACTCGAGGCCCGGGCCCAGGCCGCCGGCTACCACCGCGCCGACGTGATCGCCACCATGACCGGCCTGCCGCTCTACCGCGCGCTCGGCTACCGAGAACTCGCCCGGCCTGACATCACGCTGCCGAACGGCCTAAAGCTGCCCTCCGTCTATCTGCAGAAACGCCTGGCGCGGCTGCACTAGCCTCAAGGGGACTGTACCCGAAGCGAAGCGGAGGGGCCTGTCCCCGAGCCGGTTCTCGACTCCCCGGGGACAGTCCCCTGCGGGTACAGTCCCCTCCGCCGTGCGTCCCGGGAATATAGGGCGGCGCGGCCTACGACGCTTCGCCGCCGTTCGGCTTTCCGGGCGCCAGCCCGGCGGCGGCGCGCTCGATCTCGCGCTCGCGCAGGTCGTCCTCGGTGGTGCGGATCCTGGGCCGCGGTGTGCCGGCGAAGGGCGCGTCGGGCCGCTCGAACTCGACCACTACGCGGCAGTCGTCGCACATCATGATGCGCTCGACCTGCGGCCCGCTCTCGAACATCCAGTGCTTGCCGGCGAGCTGGGTCGCGATGCGCTCGATCGAGCGGCGCACGCCGAAGGGCTTGCCGCAGCGGATGCAGTGGAACGGCGGCTCCTCGTTGAGTCGCACCGTGCTGCGCGCCGACTCGGTGAAGTTGAGCCGCGGCTCAAGCGTAATGGCGCTCTCCGGGCAGGTGTTGCGGCACAGGCCGCATTGCACGCAGGCCTCCTCGGTGAAGCCGAGCCAGGGCTGGCCCGGGGCGTCGACCAGGGCGCCGGTCGGGCAGGCCGGGACGCAGGCCAGGCAGAGCGTGCAGGCGCCGGTGTCGACCTTGACCGCGCCGAAGGGCGCGCCCGGCGGCAGCGGCAGCAGCTCGATCGGCTGCGGCGCCTTCTCGTGCAAATGGCGCAGCGCCAGCATAGTGCGGGCCCGCTTGCCGCCCATCGGCAGGAAGTTGCCGGCCGGCGGGCCGTCGCGCCGCTCCAGCTCGTGCAGGCTGGTCTCGACCGCCTCCGGATCCTGCTGGTCGAGAATCCGGATGCGCCCGCCGCCGTGGCCGAGGCC
>JBHJOF010000321.1:0-10390 GCA_050330055.1 Kiloniellales bacterium | reverse complement strand
GGCAAACTAAAGGGCCGTCGCCGCTCATCTTTTCCCTCCCCCCTTGCGGGGGAGGGTTGGGAGGGGGCCAGGGACCACGGGGCGCGAAGCGGACAACACAAAGGCTTTCTTGTTTAAGCCGGACAGCAGTGGCCTTCGCCGACCATGACAGTGTAGAGGCCCTTCGCTGTCCAAGTCTCGTCGATAGAAACGATCTACAAATTAGGACTTGCCCGATCGCGCATCGCGGAGGATGCGGTCGACGATCTCGCCGGCAGCGCCCAGGTAGTTCGCCGGGTCGCGCAGCGTTTGCCAGTCGAGGGGCGCGTCGACGCGCTCGGCCAGCAGGTCGATCAGGTGGCGCTGCTGCGCGATCGCATCGCGGCAGGCGGCCTTGACCAGGGCCTGCGCCTCGGGGCGCGGCATGTGGCGGGCGAGCGCGAAGCTCGCCGCTTCGGCCAGGATCAGGCCGTTGGACGCATCGAGATTGGCGCGCATGCGTCGGACGTCGACCTGCAGGCCGCCGATCAGCGCGACGGCCTGGCGCAGCGCAGCGCCGGTCAGCACAACCATCTGCGGCAGGGTGAGCCATTCGAGCTGCCAGGCAACACCGCCGCGCTCGTGCTCGGGCAGCATGGCCTGGTGCAGCGTGGCGAGCAGGCCGGCGTTCATGCGTGCCGCCGTTACCAGGGTCTCGCTCGCAACCGGATTGGCCTTCTGCGGCATGGTCGAGGAGCCGCCGCCGGCGCCCTCGTGCAGCTCGCTGACCTCGCTCTGCGCCAATAAGGCGACGTCCTGGCCGATCTTGCCGAGCGCGCCGGTGGTCAGCGCCAGCCAGCCGCCCAGCTCGGCCAGGCCGTCGCGCTGGCTGTGCCAGGGGCCGGGCGGCATGCCGAGCGCCAGCTCGCCGGCCAGCGCCTCCGCGACCTCGAGCCCGCGCTCGCCGAGCGCGGCCAGCGTGCCGGCGGCGCCGCCGAAGCTGACCAGCAGCAGGCGCGGCCTGATCTCATTCAATCGCGCGCGCTGGCGCAGCAGCGGCGCCAGCCAGCCGGCGACCTTGAGGCCGAAGGTGATCGGCGTCGCCTGCTGCGAGCGGGTGCGACCCGCCATAACCGTGGCGCGATGCGCTTCGGCGAGCGCGGCGAGCTGTTCGATCAGGGCCGCCAGGCGCCGCTCGTGAATCTCCAGCGCGCTCCTGAGGCGCAGCAGCAGCGCGCTGTCGATTATGTCCTGGCTGGTGGCGCCCCAGTGCACGTAGGCGGCCGCCTCGCCGCCGGCCGCCTGGCGCAGCGACTCGACCAGCGCCGGCACGGGGACGCCGGCGCTCGCGGTGCCCGCGGCCAGCGTGGCCGGCTCTATTTCCAGGTTCTCGGCCGTGCGGGCGATCCTCTCCGCGGCCTCGGCGGGGATGATGCCGAGCTTTGCCTCGGCGCGGGCCAGCGCCGCCTCGACGGCAAGCATGGCCCGCATGTCGGCGCGGTCGTCGAACAGCGCCGCCGTCTCCGCGTCGGAGAGCAGCGCGCCGTAGAGCGCGGAGTCGAGCGGAGAAACCGTCATGGGCGGAGTGGGTGTATGGCCGTACTGTCAGGAACAAGAGTCCCGCTTCTGTTGTCCGCTTCGCGGACACCCCCCTCCCTGCCCTCCCCCGCAAGGGGGGAGGGAAAGATTGTGCGCCGGCGACGGTTTGTTTGCCTCCCCCCTTGCGGGGGAGGCCGGCGCGTAGCGCCAGGAGGGGGGACGGCGCGAAGCGCCGGAAGAGATCTTCGTCGATGCGAGACTCGCTCATGCCAATGACGTTGAGACGCCGATTGCAGCAATAGCTGGCGACGAGAGGCCGTCAGCCTTTGCGAATCACTGTGGACCGGGCGCCGCACTATCACGCCACGGCTACCGGCTGCGGCAGCGACAGCAGCTTGCGCGCCTCGGCCGGCGTCGCCGGGCGGCGGCCGTAGTCGGCGCAGAGCTCGGCGACGCGCGCCACCAGCTCGGCATTGGAGGCGGCCAGGCGCGTCCTGTCGAAGCGGATGTTGTCCTCCAGGCCGGTGCGGCAATGGCCGCCCAGCTCCAGCGCCCAGTGGTTCATCTCGAGCTGGCTTCGGCCGATGCCGGCCGCGGTCCAGGTTGCGTCTGGCATCAGCTTGTGCAGCTGGGCGACCTCGAACTCGAGGATCTCGCGGCGCGGCGGCAGGGCGTTCCTCAGGCCGAAGACGAACTGCAGGTGGACCGGCCGCTGCAGCAGGCCCTCGGCCGCCATCTCGGCCGCGGTGTAGAGCATGGCCAGGTCGAAGACCTCGACCTCCGGCTTGACGCCGTACTCCAGCATGGATTGGGCGAGCTCGCGCACCAGGTCGGGCGGGTTCTCGTAGACCATGTTGGGGAAGTTGACCGAGCCGGTCGCCAGAGACGCCATGTCTGGCCTCAGGTGGAGCATGCCGCCGCGCTCGTGCGCTGCGCGGCCGCGGCCGCCGGTCGAGAACTGCACGATCATCTCCGGACAGTGCTTGCGCACGCCCTCCTGAAAGGCGGCGAACCTGGCCGGGTCGGAAGAGGGCTTCTGCGCCTCGTCGCGGACGTGGACGTGGACGATGGTGGCGCCGGCCTCGAAGGCCTCGTGAGTCGACTCGATCTGCTCGGCGGCGGTCACCGGGACCGCGGGGTTGTCCTCCTTGCGCGGCACCGAGCCGGTGATGGCGACCGTGATGATGCAAGGTTGTGACATCGCTGGTTCCCCGATCGGATCTCAAACGTCGAAAAAGACCGTCTCGTCGTCGCCCTGGAGCCGGATATCGAAGTGATAGACGGCTTGCCCGTCGCGCGCTCCACGCCTGGCGATCAGGGTATCGCGCCGCGCCGGCTCGACCAGGGCCAGGATCGGATCGGC
The DNA here is from genome assembly GCA_050330055.1 of Kiloniellales bacterium. Taxonomy (GTDB): domain Bacteria; phylum Pseudomonadota; class Alphaproteobacteria; order Kiloniellales; family JAKSDN01; genus JBHJOF01. Next base: position 7,530 of record JBHJOF010000321.1, on the reverse strand, counting down.
CTCGTTCGCATCGGCCTCGTCGTCGAAGTAGATGCGGCTGTTGAGATGGATATTGATACCGCGGGCGAAGATGGCAATCGAGATGTGCGGCGCCATGCTGCCGCCGTCCTTGGACCCAATTGGCGGACCTGGCACCGGGCCGGGCTTCACGCTGTCGATCGACCAGTGTCCGCTCTTGAGATCACAGACGGCGCGCCCGAAGTTGCGGAAGTCCGGGTCCGGCGGAATGTTGCGCTGGTCGGCCGGGTGGTCGTAGATGCCGTTGGCGTCGGCCTGCCAGACCTCGATGATGGCGTCCTTGACCGGCGCGCCCTCGCCGTCGAACACCCTGCCCTCGATGCGGATGCGCTCGCCCCGCGCCCTGGGGCCGGCCAGCACGTTGGGCGTCTCGTCGGCGCGGACCGGAAGGCCCGCAACCGGCGGCGCCATGCCGATGTGGATGTAGGGGCCGGCGGTCTGCGATGGGCTTTCCTTGAGCAGCTTGCCGGGCATGCTCAGGCTCCCTCGCGCTTGTTGTCGAAGGGCGTCTGGGCACGGCCGCGCAGCACGATGTCAAAACGATAGGCCAGGTAATCGAAGGGCACGCTGGCCTCCAGGTCGAGCGGCGCCACCAGCCGCGCCACCGCCGCCGCGTCGCCGACGCTGCCCAGGATCGGGCAGAGCGGGATCAGAGGATCGCCCTCGAAATACATTTGCGTCACCAGCCGCGTGGCGAAGGCCGGGCCGAAGATCGAGTAGTGGATGTGCGCCGGCCGCCAGTCGTTGCCGCCGTTGGGCCAGGGATAGGGCCCCGGCCTGATCGTCATGTAGCTGTAGCGCCCTTCCTCGTCGGTCAGGCAGCGGCCGCAGCCGCCGAAGTTGGGATCGAGCGGCGCCAGGTAGCCGTCATTGACATGGCGATAGCGGCCGCCGGCATTGGCCTGCCAGACCTCCACCAGAGTGTTCGGCACCGGCCGGCCGTCCTGGTCGATGACGCGGCCGTGCACCTTGATGCGCTCGCCGATCGGATCGCCGTCGATCCGGCCATTGGCGATCAGGTCGTTGTCGAGCGGATCGACCGAGTCGTGGCCGAAGACCGGGCCGGTGATCTCCGACAGGCTCTGCGGCAGCGCGACGAGCGGCTGCTTCGGCGCGCGCAGGATGGTCGAGCGGTACTTCGGATAGTAGGCCGGCGGATGCGCCGCGCGGTCCCTTGGCCGATAGCCCGCTGTCGTGTCCCCTGTCTGAACCATCGCGTCCTGCTTCCTCACCCCTGCCCGTCCCCTTCGGCATAGACCTGCTTGGCGATCTTAATAGCGGTGTTGGCCGCCGGCACGCCGGCATAGACGGCGACGTGCATCAGCGCCTCGCGCACGTCGTCGGGGCTGGCGCCGGTGTTGCGCGTGGCGCGGATGTGCATGGCCAGCTCCTCATCATGGCCGAGCGCCGCCAGCAGCGCGATGGTGATCATGCTGCGCTCGCGCGGGCTCAAGCTGCTGCGCGCCCAGACCGAACCCCAGGCGCCCTCGGTGATGAAGCGCTGGAAATCGACGTCGAAGGCGGTCTTGGCCGCCTCGGCCCGGTCGACATGGCCGTCGCCCAGCACCGAGCGGCGCGCCTTCATGCCGGCCCGGTAGCGCTCCTCGGACCCGGCACGATCCTTAGACACCTTGGACAAGGGCCTTCTCCTCGAAAAAGTCCATGATCAGGCCGGCCAGCGCCGCCGGCGCCTCGATGCAGGGCAGGTGGGCCGCGCCCTCGATCAGGGCGAAGCGCGCGCCAGGTATCAGCGCGGCCAAGGCGCGGACCAGATCGGGCGGGGTGGCGCCGTCCTCGCTGCCGCAGAGGCAGAGCACCGGAACCGCGAGGCCGCGCGCCGCGCCGGTCAGGTCGGCGTCGCGGATCGCCGCGCAGCAGCCGAGATAGCCCTCGCGCGGCGTGCGCACCAGCATGTTGCGCCAGCCGGCCAGCTCGTCCGGCCGCTCGGCCCGAAAGCGCGCCGAGAACCAGCGCTCCAGGATCGGCCCGGCCAGCGCCTCGATGCCGCCGGCGCGGATCGCGGCGATGCGGTCCTCCCAGAGGCTGGGCGAGCCGATGCGGTGGCCCGTGTCGCAGAGCACCAGGGCGCGCACCAGGTCGGGCCGCGCGGCGGCCAGGCCCTGCGCGATCATGCCGCCGATCGAGAGACCGACCACGACCGCGCGCTCGACGCCGAGATGGTTCAGCAGCCCGGCCAGGTCGCCGACGTGATCGGCAATGCTGTAGGGCGCGGCGGCACAGTCGGACAGGCCTTGGCCGCGCTTGTCGTAGCGGATGGCCCGAAAGCGGCCGCCCAGGTGGTCCAGCAGGGCGTCCCAGATCCGGAAGTCGGTACCGAGCGAATTGGCGAAGACCAGGGCGGGCGCCGCCTCCGGCCCCTCGACCCGGTAGTGCAGGACAACGTCGTGCACGCGCGCGAACCGCACCGCTTCGCCCTTTCCTCCCTTTGGCCTCCCGCCGGAGCGCCGGTGGAGTACCCCGCATTTTGGCAACTTTGTTTGACCGGCAGCAGTTTGATCTGGCAGTTCGGTTATGTAAAATGATGATTCGGCGGTCTTGAATAACCATTTGGCCATATCAAAGGCCTCGACCGCCGCCCATGGTGTCATGGAAGCGCCCTCGATGATCGACCAGCGCATCAAGTTCCGGCATCTGCAGTGCTTCCTCGAGGTGGCACGGCAGCGCAGCGTGATGAAAGCGGCCGACACCCTGGCGATCACCCAGCCGGCGGTGTCCAAGACGATCCGCGAGCTGGAGGAAACGCTGGGCGTCAAGCTGTTCGACCGCAGCAAGCGCGGCGTCATCCTGACCCGCTTCGGCGAGGTCTTCCTGCGCTACGCCGGGGCCAGCATCGCGGCCCTGCGCCAGGGCGTGGACTCGATCGCCCAGGCGCGCGCGAAAGGCGGCTTCGCCATCACCGTAGGTGTGCTGCCGACGGTCGCGGCGCGGGTCATGCCGCGGGCGATCCAGAGCTTCAAGGCGGACGGCGTCGAGACCACGGTCAGGATCGTCACCGGCCACAACACGGTGCTGCTGTCGCAGCTGCGCGCGGGCGAGGTCGACCTGGTGGTGGGCCGGCTGGCCGAGCCCGAGCTGATGACCGGCCTCGCCTTCGAGCATCTCTATTCCGAGCACGTCTGCTTCGTCGTGCGGCCGGGCCACCCGCTGCTCGCCGCCCGCACCTTCGACCTGAAGGAGATCGGCAACTACACCGTGCTGATGCCGACCGAGGACTCGATCATCCGGCCCTACGTGGACCGGCTGCTGATAGCTAACGGCATCGCCCCCTACACCGATCGCATCGAGACCGTCTCCATGCCCTTCGGCCGCAGCTATGCCCGCGGCTCGGACGCGGTCTGGATCATCTCCAACGGCGTGGTTGCCGACGACCTGGCCGACGGCCTGCTGGTCGCGCTGCCGGTCGATACCTCCGAGACCAGGGGGCCGGTCGGCCTGACCGTCCGGGCCGATGCCCAGCCCGGGCTGGCCACCCAGATGCTGATGCAGGCGGTGCGCGAGACGGCGAAGAGCCAGGCCCGCGAGACCCTCAAGCATTAGCAATCGGTTATGAGTGGGGCCCAAAGTTTCATTTTCCATAACCAGTGAGATCGATCAGACTTGACCCCAAGCTGACCGACACGCAAACCAACAACGAGCGCCTGGCGGCTCGCAATCGCCGGCGCCATGGGATGGGAGGATTGTCATGAAGTCGTTGCTTCGCCTTGCCGCCGGGCTCGTGGCCGCACTGGCGCTCACGGCCGCAGCGCAGGCCCAGGACGTCACTCTGACGGTGCACCACTTCCTGAGCCCGAAGTCGCCGGCGCACGTCGCCTTCATCGAGCCCTGGGCCAAGGCGCTGGAAGAGCAGTCGGGCGGCCGCATAAAGGTCGAGATCTTCCCCTCCATGTCGCTGGGCGGCTCACCGCCGGAGCTCTACCGCCAGGTGCGCGACGGCGCGGCCGACGTGGTCTGGACCCTGATCGGCTACACGCCGGGCGTGTTCCCGCGCTCCGAGGTCTTCGAGCTGCCGACCGTTCATCAAGGCAGCGCGCGAGCGACCAACCTGGCGATCCAGGAGAACTTTGGCCTGATCGCCGAGGACTACAAAGACCTGAAGCCGGTCCTGGTGCACGTGCACGCCGGCAACGCGATTCACCTGCGCGACAAGGCGGTCCATTCGGTCGAGGACGTCAAGGGCCTGAAGCTGCGCACGCCGTCGCGCACCGGCGCCTGGCTGATCGAATCCTGGGGCGCCGAGCCGGTCGGCATGCCGGTGCCGGCGCTGCCTGAGGCGCTCTCAAAGGGCACGGTCGACGGCGCGCTGGTGCCCTTCGAGATCGTCCTGCCGCTCAAGCTGCAGGATCTCACCAAGTACTCGGTGGTCGGCACGGGCGGCTCGCGCTTCGGCACCTCGGTGTTCCTCTTCGCCATGAACAAGGAGCGTTACGAGTCGCTGCCGGACGACCTCAAGGCGGTGATCGACGCCAACTCCGGCGCCGCGCTGGCTGAGAAGATCGGCCAGGTGTGGGACGAGGTCGAGGCACCGGGTATCGCGGCGCAGGAAAAGTCGGGCGGCGAGATCATCCCGCTGGACGAGGCGTCCACTGCGGCCTTCAATGAGCTGGGCAAGACGGTGATCGAGCGCTGGACCGAGGAAGCCAAGGCGAACGGCATCGACGGCGAGGCGCTGGTCAAGGCCGCCCGGGCTTCGGTCGCGAAGAACTCCCTGTAGCGGCTGTAGCCGTCACGAGTGCCGGCGGTCGCATCGCTAGGCGGCCCGGCCGCCGGCCCGAAGGTTGGCCCGAACGTTGACTTTGGGGGCTGGCCGCAGGAGGCCGGGCGAGGCGCCTTGAGGCAGGAAGGGTTCCGCGGGCTGCTCGAGAGGCTTGCCATCTGGTGGGCGATTCTCGGCGGGTTGTTGCTGCTGGCGATCGTCCTGGTCACGGTGACCAACGCCGGCGCCTTCGCCCTCGACCGCTTGGCGCGGCTGTTCGGCACCACGGTTTCCGGCCTGCCGGGCTATGAAGATTTCGTGCGCCTCGCGATCAGTGCCGCCGCGCTGATGCTGTTCCCTTACTGTCAGCTGCGGCGCGGCCACGTTGCCGTCGATCTCTTCGTAAAAGCCCTGCCGCTTGCCGTGCAGAAGGCGCTCGACGCCATCTCGCTGGCCGGGATGGCCGCGCTCGCCCTCTTCCTCGCCTATTGGATGACGCTCGGCCTGATCGAGACCCGGGCCGACGGCGCGCTGTCGCGCGTGCTGGGCTGGCCCGAGTGGCCCTTCTACGCCCCTGGCGTGATCTCGCTGGCGCTTTGGGCCCTGGTCGCCGCGAGCCAGCTCTTCTCGAGCGAGGCCGATGGCTGAGCGCGAGCTGATCGGCCTTGCCGGCCTGGCCTCGCTGTTCCTGCTGCTCGGGCTGCGCGTGCCGGTGGGCCTGGCCATGGTGCTGGTCGGCGTCGGCGGCAGCTTCGCGCTCAGCATCGCCGAGCCCTACCTGCGCTTCGAGCCCTACCTGCGACAGTTCAAGACCCTGCTGTGGGGCACGGTGGCGAACTACGACCTCTCGGTTGTGCCGCTCTTCGTGCTGATGGGCTTTCTCGCCAGCCACGCCAAGCTGAGCCGCGACCTGTTCCAGGGTGTCAACGCGCTGGTCGGGCGCTACCGCGGCGGCGTGGCGATCGCCGCGATCGGCGCCTGCGCCGGCTTCGGCGCAGTCTGCGGCTCGTCGCTCGCCACCGCCTCGACCATGGGCCGGGTGGCGCTGCCCGAGCTGCGCCGCATGAAGTACGACCCGCGTCTGGCGACCGGCACGCTGGCTGCGGGCGGCACGCTGGGCATCCTGATCCCGCCCTCGGTCGCACTGGTCATCTACGCCATCATCGTCGAGGCCTCGATCATCGAGATGTTCCAGGCCGCGATCATCCCGGGCCTGATCGCCGTACTTTTCTTCATCTGCGTCGTCGCCGTGATCGCGCGGGTGAAGCCGGGCGCGGCGCCGGCCGCGCCGCCCATGGCGCCGGATGAGCGCCGCGTCGCCATTCTTCGCCTGCTGCCGGTGCTGGCGATCTTCGGCGCCATCGTCCTGGGCCTGGGCCTCGGCCTCTTCACGCCGACGCCGGCCGCGGCGGTCGGGGTCTTCGCGATCCTGGTCTACGGCCTGCTGCTGCGCCTCGGCGGCGAGGGCCTGACGCTGGCCGGCATCCGCGGCTCGCTGCTCGACACCGCCGTCACCGCCGGCATGATCTACTTCGTGCTGTTCGGCGCCGAGGTGCTGAAGGGTTTCTTCACGCGGGCCGGGCTGCCGGCGGCGCTGGCCGGCTGGGCCTCGTCGAGCGGGCTTGACCCCTGGGTCATGCTGATCGTCATGCTGGCGATCCTCATCCTACTCGGCTGCTTCATGGAATCGCTGGCCATGATCCTGGTGGTGGTGCCGTTTTTCTGGCCCGTCCTGCTCGACCTCAACGGCGGCGACTACGCGACCGCCGCGACCGCCGCCTACGGCATGAGCGCGGCAGACCTGAAAATCTGGTTCGGCATCCTGGCCCTCGTGGTGGTCGAGCTCGGCCTGATTACGCCACCCGTGGGGCTCAACGTCTTCATCATCACCTCGCTCGCCGAGGGCACCTCTATGCGCGACGTGTTCCGCGGCGTGATGCCTTTCTTCGGCATCGAGATCGTCCGCGTCACGCTGCTGCTCGCGGTGCCGGCGCTCTGCTTGTTCCTACCAACCCTGCTGAGCGGATGAGAGGTGACCCATGGCCATGCGCACCCAGATCGGCATCATCGGCGCAGGACCGGCGGGGCTGCTGCTGTCGCAACTGCTGCATCTCCAGGGCATCGAGAGCGTTGTGCTGGAGCGGCGCAGCCGCGACTACGTCATGGGCCGCATCCGCGCCGGCGTGCTCGAGGAGGGCAGCGTCAAGCTGTTGCACGCCGCAGAGGTCGGCCAGCGCATGGACCGCGAAGGCGAGCTGCACGACGGCGTCAACATCGCCTTCGGCGGCCAGCTGCACCGCATCGACCTCAAGGGGCTGGCCGGCGCCTCGGTCATGATCTACGGCCAGACCGAAGTGACCCGCGACCTCTTCGAGGCGCGCGACCAACTCGGCGGCATCGTCATCGACGAGGCCGAGGACGTGACCCCGCACGGCATCGAGGGCGACGCGCCCTTTCTTACCTACCGCAAGGGCGGCGAGAGCTTCCGTGTCGACTGCGACTTCATCGCCGGCTGCGACGGCTTCCACGGGGTGAGTCGCGAGTCGATTCCGGCGAGCGTGCTGAAGACCTACGAGAAGGTCTATCCCTTCGGCTGGCTCGGCGTGCTGTCGCGCACGCCGCCGGTCGCCGAAGAGCTGATCTACAATCACCACCCACGCGGCTTTGCGCTTTGCTCCTTGCGCTCGCGCAGCCTGAGCCGCTACTACGTTCAGGTCACGCTCGACGACAAGCTGGAGGACTGGCCGGACGAACGCTTCTGGGACGAGCTGAAGCGCCGCCTGCCCGAAGAGGTCGCG
>JBHJOF010000320.1:0-5104 GCA_050330055.1 Kiloniellales bacterium | reverse complement strand
CGGTATCGCCATCGCGGATGTCCTTGCGCGCGATCTCGTCCTCGTTGTGCAGGGTGGCGCGCGAAACCACGACGCCGCCGACGGTGATCGGCTCCAGGTTGGCGACGGGGGTGAGGGCGCCGGTGCGGCCGACCTGGATGGTGATCTTGTGCAGGATGGTCTCGGCCTGCTCGGCCGGGAACTTGTGCGCGGTCGCCCAGCGCGGCGCGCGGCTGACGAAGCCCAGGCGCTCCTGCAGGTCGAGCCGGTCGACCTTGTAGACCACGCCGTCGATGTCGTGCCCCAGGGTCGGGCGGTCGGCCGCCACCTTGCTGTAGAACGCGAGCATGGATTCGAGATCGGGGCAGAGCCGCGCCGGCTCGTTGACCTGGAAGCCCCAGGCGGCGAAGTGCTTGCGCACCTCGGCCATGGTCTTGCCCAGCGGCGCCGAGATCTCGCCCCAGGCATAGGCCAGGAAGTGCAGCGGCCGCGAAGCCGTGATCTTCGGATCGAGCTGGCGCAGCGAGCCGGCGGCGGCGTTGCGCGGATTGGCGAAGATCTTCTGCTCCGCCTTGGCCTGCGCCTCGTTCAGCTTCGCGAAGTCGGCGCGGCGCATGAAGACCTCGCCGCGCACCTCCAGCACCTCGGGCCAGCCGCGGCCCTTCAGGCTGTTCGGCACGTCGCGGACGCTGCGCACGTTGGCGGTCACGTCCTCGCCGGTGGTGCCGTCGCCGCGCGTCGCGGCCTGCACCAGCTTGCCCTTTTCGTAGCGGATGGCGCAGGACAGGCCGTCGATCTTGGCCTCGGCCAGGAACTCGAGCGGTTGTCCCTCCTTCAGGTTGAGGAAGCGGCGGATGCGGGCGCAGAAATCGGCCACCTCGTCGTCGTCGAAGACATTCGACAGCGACAGCATCGGCACCTTGTGGGCGACCTTCGAGAAGGTGGCCACCGGCTCGGCGCCGACCCGCTGCGAGGGACTGTCCGCGCGGATCAGCTCGGGAAAGCGCGCCTCGATCGCCTCGTTGCGCCGGCGCAGCTCGTCGTACTCGGCGTCGGAGACCTCCGGCGCGTCCTGCTGATAGTAGAGCTGGTCGTGATGCTGGATGACCTTGGCCAGACGCGCCAGCTCGGCGGCAGCCTGCTCCAGCGTCAGCTTGTCCGGCGGCCATGCCGCGAGCGACTCGTTCATGGCTGTGGCGCTCCCGTCAGGCGGCGCCGATCAGGCGGTCGGCGGCGGCCCTCGCCTCGTCGGTCACCACGGCGCCGGACAGCATGCGGGCCAGCTCCTCGCGCCGCTCGCCGGCGCTGAGCCGGCCGACGCGGGTCGCCACCCGGTCCTTGCCGGCGGCCTCCTTGAGGACGCGCCAGTGATGGGCGCCGCGCGCCGCCACCTGCGGGCTGTGGGTCACCACCAGTACTTGGCGATCGCGCGCCAGGCGCTCCAGGCGCTCGCCCACGGCGTGCGCCGTGGCGCCGCCGACGGCGCTGTCGACCTCGTCGAACACCAGGCTGGTGGCCGGGCCGACCGCGGCCAGGACGACCTTGAGCGCCAGCAGGAAGCGCGACAGCTCGCCGCCCGAGGCGATGCGCCCGAGCGGGCCCGGCTCGGCGCCCGGGTTGGTGGCGACCTCGAAAGCGACGCGGTCGAGGCCCTGGGCGCCCCAGCGTTCCTCCGCCTGGCGCTCGACCCGGACGTGGAAGCGCGCCTTCTCCATCTTGAGCGGCGGCAGCTCGGCGTCGACCGCCTTGGCCAGCGCACCGGCCGCCTTGGCGCGGGCCCGGCTCAGCGCCTCGGCCGCCTCAAGGTAGGCGCGGCGCGCCGCCTCGGCCCGGCGCTGCAGCTCGGCCAGGCGGGTCGTGCCGGCATCGATCGACTGCAGGCGCTCGGCCAGGGCGTCGCGCAGCGCCGGCAGCCCGTCGGGCGTACAGCCGTGCTTGCGGGCCAGCTCCTTGAGCGCGAAATAGCGGTCCTCGATGCGGGCCAGGTCGCCGCCGTCGGTCTCCAGGTCGGCGGAAAGCGCGTTGATCTGCGCCAGCGCCTCCTCGGTCTCCGCGGCGGCGCGGTCGAGCGCCGCCAGCACCGGATCGAGCCGGCCGGCGGCCTTGTCGGCGGTCCGCTCGAGCAGGCGCCGGGCGGTCGCGAGCGCCCGCTCGACGCCGCCGTCCCGGCCGCCTGGGCCGCTGCTGCCGGTGAGCTCGGTGATGGTCTGGTTCATCGCCTCGGCCAGCTTCTCGCGGTGCATCAGCAGGCCGCGCTGCTCGGCGAGCGCGGCTTCCTCGCTGGGCCGCGGCGCCAGGCTGTCGAGCTCGGCCACGGCGTGGCGCAGGAAGTCCTCGTCGGTCCGGGCCCGTTCGACCGCCTCGCGGCCCTCGGCCAGCCTATCGAGAGCGTCGCGCCAGGCGCGCCACTGCCCGCCGACCAGCCCTACCGACTCGTCGAGCCCGGCGAAGCCGTCGAGCAACACGCGGTGCTGCGCGCCGTCGAGCAGGCCGCGCTGCTCGAACTGGCCCTGCACCTCGACCAGGCCGTCGCCCAGGCTGCGCAGCAGGCCGACGCTGACCGGCTGGTCGTTGACGAAGGCGCGGCCGCGGCCGTCGCGGCCAAGCACGCGGCGCAGCACGATCTGGCCCTCCTCGGCGACAATGCCCTGCTCGGCGAGCAGCGCGTGCGCCGGATGGCCGGACGGCACCTCGAAAGCGGCGGCGACCGAAGCCTGCGCGGCGCCGGGCCGCAACAGCTGCTGGTCGGCGCGCGCGCCGAGCGCGAGTCCGAGCGCGTCCAGCAGGATCGACTTGCCGGCGCCGGTCTCGCCGGTCAGCACGCAAAGCCCGTCGGCGAAGGTGAGATCGAGCCGGTCGATCAGGACAATGTCGCGGATCGAGAGAGAGGCCAGCATCTCCGCCTCAGAAGACGGAATTCCATACGCTCGCTATCCAGGACTGCTTGTCTTCCTCCGGCCGCAGGTCGACGCCGGTCAGCAGGGCGTAGCTGTCAGTGTACCAGGGGCTGCCGGGGAAGTTGTGGCCGAGCACAGCCGCGGTGGCCTGCGCTTCCTCGCTCAGGCCCAGCGCCAGATAGCACTCGACCAGTCGGTGCAGCGCCTCGGGCACGTGCGTCGTGGTCTGGTGGTCCTGCACCACCATGCGGAAGCGGTTGATCGCCGCCAGATACTCACCGTGGTTCTGGTAGAAGCGGCCGATCTCCATATGCTTGCCGGCGAGATGGTTACGCGCCAGATCCATCTTCAGCAGGCCGTCGCGCGCGTACTTGCTTTCGGGGAAGCGGCGCGTCAGCTCGTCGAGCGACTGCAGCGCGCGCTCGGTCATCTTCTGGTCGCGGCGCACATCGGAGATCTGCTCGTAGTAGCTGAGCGCCTTCAGGTAATAGGCATAGGCGACGTCCGGATTGCCGGGATGGAGCTGGATGAAGCGATCGAGCGCGTTGATCGCGTCGTCGTAGCTGTTGGCCTGGTAGTAGGCGAAGGCGGCCATGATCTGCGCCTTGGAGGCCCAGTTGGAGTAGGGATGCTGGCGCTCCACTTCGTCGAACAGGCGTGCCGACCGCATGTAGTCGCCGGCCAGCATGGCATCGAGCGCATCGTTGTAGAGCTCCTCGACCGGGCGCTCGACGTAGGCGTCGTCGTCGTCACTGCTGCTGCAGGCGGGAACCAGCAACAGCACGACGGCCAGGGCGGCCGCGAGACGTCCCAGGCGCAGGATTGATCCAGGCAGAAGCAAGCGGCTCATGGTGATTCTCTTGGCACCCGCTGCAGGAGGCCGCGTGACCCCCGAATGGCGCAAAACTATAGGTCGAAGGCCGGAGTCTCACAAGCGTGGGAGCGGCCCAAATCAGAAGCGGCGCCACCGGGGGTGGCGCCGCTCCTGCTTGAATTCGCTTGATTGGCGGGGTCAGGCGCTGGCCGCCACCGCGCGGACCGGCGGCACCGCGGCGCCCGAGAGCGCGCCGGCGCCCGTCAGGTCAACCCACTCCCAGGCGTCCTGGTCCGACATCACGGCGTTCAGCAGGCGCAGGGTCAGCGCATGCCCGGCCCGGATGCCGTGGAAGCGGCCGAGGATCGGGCCGCCGGCCAGGAACAGGTCGCCGATCGAGTCCAGCACCTTGTGGCGCACGAACTCGTCCGGATAGCGCAGACCGCCCTCATTCATGATCTTGTCGCCGTCGATGACGATGGCGTTGTCGAGCGAGCCGCCGCGGGCCAGGCCCATGGCGCGCAGGCGATCGACCTCGTGCAGGAAGCCGAAGGTGCGGGCCCGCGCGATCTCGCGCTTGTAGACCCCGTCGCACAGCCGACCGCCCCAGGACTGGCGTGCCACGACGCTGCTGTCGAAGTCGATATCGAAGTGGACCGAGAAGCCGTCATCCGGCGCCAGCGAGGCCGAACGCTCGCCGTCGATCACGGTGACTTCCTTGAGAATGCGCAGGGCGCGGCGCGGGCTGTCCTGCTCGACGCTGCCGGCGCAATCGATCAGGAACACGAAGGGTGCCGCGCTGCCGTCCATGATCGGCACCTCGACGGCGTCGAGCTCGACCACCGCATTGTCGATGCCGCAGCCGAGGAAGGCCGACATCAGGTGCTCGACGGTGCTGCAGCGCACGCCCTCGGCATTGACGACCGTCGTGCAGAGCGGCGTCTCGATGGCGTTGTGCCACTCGGCCTTGATCTCGGACCCGGAGGAGAGGTCGTTGCGCCGGAACACGATGCCGCTGTCGGCTGGCGCCGGGTGCAGCGTCATGGCAACCTTCTTGCCACTGTGCACACCGATGCCCGAGCAATGGATCGAGTTCTTTAGGGTCCGCTGCCGGACTACCTCCGGCGCCGTGCCGTACAAAAGCTTCATTCAGACTTCCCCCGATGCGCGTGCCAGCGCATCCTAATGCTCTGCTACATCGTCCAGGGAATGGCCGACCTTCGGCCTGTTCCATCTGCCCCAGACCTGGCGGTCGGCTCCAGCTCCATCTCCCTCCAGCCGCAAGCCGACCCCGGGCAAAAGATTGGCTCCAATGGGACTTTAGGGGCCCCCCTCGGAGCGCTCAAATCACTCTTTGTTACAGTATGTTACGAATCCAGGCGGCGGGCCGGGCGGGCGCCGGGGACTTCCCCGG
>JBHJOF010000319.1:0-4360 GCA_050330055.1 Kiloniellales bacterium | reverse complement strand
AGGCCGGCGTCGGCAGCTCGGTGGTCAAGGGGCTGCTGGCTGCCGGCCTGCTCGAAGAGGTCTGGCTGACGCCGCCACCGGCCTTCGCGCCGCCCGATCCCCGTGCGCCGGGACCCGCGCTGAGCGACGCGCAGCAAGCAGCGGCAACGGCACTGCAGGAGCGCGCTACCGACGGCTATTCGGTCACGCTGCTCGACGGCGTCACCGGCTCGGGCAAGACCGAGGTCTATTTCGAGGCGATAGCGGCAGCGCTGGCGGCGGGCCGCCAGGTGCTGGTGCTGCTGCCGGAGATCGCGCTCTCGGCGCAGTGGCTCGAGCGCTTCAAGCGGCGCTTCGGCGCACCGCCGGCGCAGTGGCATTCCGACCTCAGCAGCCGCGAGCGCCGCCTCACCTGGCGCGCGGTGGCCGAAGGCACGGCGCGGTTGGTGGTCGGTGCGCGCTCGGCGCTCTTCCTGCCCTATCCCGAGCTCGGCCTGATCGTGGTCGACGAGGAGCACGAGGCCGCCTTCAAGCAGGAGGACGGTGTGATCTACCACGCGCGCGACATGGCCGTGGTGCGCGCGCGCCTGGGCGAGATCCCGATCGTGCTGGTCTCGGCCACGCCGTCGCTGGAGACCCTGGTCAACGTGCAGAGCGAGCGCTACGGCAGCCTGCATCTGCCCGAGCGTCACGGCAGCGCCGGGCTGCCGCAGGTGGCGCTGATCGACCTGCGCCGCGACAAGCCGCCGCCGCTGCCGGGCCTGGGCCAGAGCTGGCTGTCGCCGACGCTGCGCCAGGCAGTCGGCGAGACGCTCTCGGCCGGCGAGCAGGTGCTGCTGTTCCTGAACCGCCGCGGCTACGCGCCGCTGACGCTGTGCCGCGCCTGCGGCCACCGCCTGACCTGCCCGAACTGCACCGCCTGGCTGGTCGAGCACCGCCTGACCGGCAAGCTGCAGTGCCATCACTGCGGCTACTGGTCGGGCCTGCCCGATCGCTGTCCCGAGTGCGGCGCCGTCGACAGCCTGGCCGCCTGCGGCCCCGGCGTCGAGCGCCTGGCCGAGGAGGTGGCGGCGCTCTTCCCCAAGGCGCGGCGCGCCGTCATGTCGAGCGACACGCTGCTCGGCCCGGCCGACGCGACGGCGCTGGTGCAGGCCATGCAGGCGGGCGAGATCGACCTCCTGATCGGCACCCAGATCGCCGCCAAGGGCAACCACTTCCCGCGGCTCACCTGCGTCGGCGTGGTCGATGCCGACCTCGGTCTTGCCGGCGGCGACCTGCGCGCGGCCGAGCGGACCTACCAGCTGCTCGGCCAGGTGGCCGGCCGCGCCGGCCGTGCCGACCATCCCGGCCGCGTCTTGATCCAGACCTTCGAGCCCGACCATCCGGTCATGCAGGCGCTGGTCGCCGGCGACCGCGACCGCTTCCTCGCCGCCGAGACTAAGGACCGCCAGCGCGCCGGGCTGCCGCCCTTCGGCCGGCTGGCGGCCCTCATCCTCTCCGGGCCCGACCCGCAGCCGCTCGACGACGCCTGCCGCCGTCTCGCCCGCGCCGCACCGCGCCAGGAGGGAGTCGAGGTCCTGGGGCCGGCGCCGGCGCCGCTCGCCATCCTGCGCCGCCAGCACCGCCGCCGCTTCCTCATCAAGACCCGGCGCGACATCGCGCCCCAGGGCGTGATCCGGGCCTGGCTCGCGGCCGTCAGTCTGCCGCGCCAGGTCAAGCTGCGCATTGACATCGACCCCTACAGCTTCCTCTAGGCCGGGGACTCGGCCGGCGCGCTGGAGTGTTCGGGCAGTCAACTACATGTAGGCTTGAAAGGTATGGTTAAGACAACAACTTCGATATTAATATTTAATTTTGTGCGTTCTTGCACAAAACACTTGAATTCTTCGGGCTAATGTTCAAACTAGAGGGAGCAGGCGCAGGCAGGCGCCGGTATGCTTCCATCATCTAGGACAGTTCCCAAGTATCGGGAGACATAGGGATGCGGTTAGGTGACGATATCGATCTGGGGTGCGGCATCACCGGCAAGGTGATCGGCCGGACCTTCGAGCAGGACACGCGGGTCGATCTCTTGACTCCCTGGGGCGTGCTCAACGGCGTTCGGCTGTCGGCATTGCTGAATGGTCTGGCGCTGAATCCGGAGCGCCAGGATGTTTCGGCACACGACACGGGCCGCAAGGGCGAGCAGGGCGAGACGGTTGATCTCGAGACGCCCTGGGGCCGGCTGCGCGCGGTCCCCGTGACCGTGCTGGCCTGTCACGCCGAGCGCCGGCGTGAGGCGCCGCCTCAGAGCAATGCTTCGGCCGAGATCGAGAGCCTGACGGCGCAGACCGCGATCGCGACCGCGGTGGGCGACATTTTGCAGCCACGCGCCAGGGCAGGTGCGGGCGCGGTTCCTCTGGGCCGTTGGCCGCGCCGCGTTCAGCCGGGCGCCGGCCGCCGGGTCGCCTAGCCGGAGCCCGCCAGGGGTCGCCCCGGCACCGCTGGCCGGCGACCACAGACGGATCGAAGCGCAGAGCGCCGAGGAAATCCGAGGGGCCGTCCCGGTCGGGGCGGCCCTTCCTCCTGTGCGCTCTGCTCAATCCTTGAGCGGTGTTCGGACCCGCGAAGGTCCGTTCGTGCGGCTCAGATGCAGCGCCTGTCGCGCTCTCTCGTGTCTCGGCGCGAGTTGTCTGTGGGCCGCTTCCGGCTTGCTCCCAGTGCGCCGGGGAGTCACCTTGCAACGCCCCTTGGCCTATGATACCTAAGCCGCGCCTCGGGGCGGAAAGCCGCCCGGAAGGCGGACTTCTTGCCGTCTTTTCGACGCGTTGTGCGGGCGGGATACGACTCTACCAAACCGCTTGGGGGCGTTTGGCTTGGCTGGTGAACATTCGGCGGTAAGCGGCCTCGCGGGTCGCTATGCCTCGGCGCTTCTTGAGCTCGCCGAGGACAAGCATGAGCTCGACAGCGTCGCCGCCGACCTGCGCGGCCTGCAGCAGCTGATCGATGACAGCGAGGACCTGCGCCGCCTGCTGCGCAGCCCGCTCTACAGCCGCGAGCAGCAGGCCAAGGCACTGTCGGCGATCATCGTGAAGGCCGGGGTGGGCGATCTGACCCGGCGCTTCGTCTTGATCGTGGCGCAGAACCGCCGGCTCTTCGCCCTGCCGCAGATGATCACGGCTTATCTCGCGGAGCTGGCGCGCCGCCGCGGCGAGGTGACCGCCGAGGTGACCGCCGCCCGGCCGCTCAGTGACGCGCAGCAGAGCAAGCTGACAGAGACGCTGCGCCGCTCGGTCGGCGCCAAGGTTCAGGTCGACCTCAAGGTCGACCCGGCACTCATTGGCGGTCTTGTCGTCCGCGTCGGAAGCCGCATGATCGACAGCTCGCTGCGCACCAAGTTGCAGAAACTTCAGTTGGCGATGAAAGGGGTCGGGTGATGGACATCCGCGCCGCGGAGATTTCCGCGATCCTCAAGGACCAGATCGAGAATTTCGGCACCGAGACGGACGTCGCCGAGGTCGGCCAGGTCCTCTCCGTCGGCGATGGCGTGGCCCGCGTCTACGGCCTGGACAACGTGCAGGCCGGCGAGATGGTCGAGTTCCCCGGTGGCGTCAAGGGCATGGCGCTGAACCTGGAGATCGACAACGTCGGCATCGTGATCTTCGGCGACGACCGCGACATCAAGGAAGGCGACACGGTCAAGCGCACCGGCACCATCGTCGACGTGCCGGTCGGCAAGGGCCTGCTCGGCCGCGTGGTCGACGCGCTGGGCAACCCGATCGACGGCAAGGGTCCGATCGAGGGCGCCGAGCGGCGCCGCGTCGACGTCAAGGCGCCGGGCATCATCCCGCGCCGCTCGGTGCACGAGCCGATGCAGACCGGCCTCAAGGCGATCGACAGCCTGATCCCGGTCGGCCGCGGCCAGCGCGAGCTGATCATCGGCGACCGTCAGACCGGCAAGACCGCGATCGCGCTCGACACAATCATCAATCAGAAGGCGATCAACGAAGGCGAAGACGAATCGCGCAAGCTCTACTGCATCTACGTCGCGATCGGGCAGAAGCGCTCGAGCGTCGCCAAGTTCGTCAAGATGCTGGAGGACTACGGCGCCCTCGAGTACTCGATCGTGGTCGCGGCGACCGCCTCCGAGCCGGCGCCGCTGCAGTTCCTGGCGCCCTACACGGGCTGCACCATGGGCGAGTTCTTCCGCGACAACGGCATGCACGCGGTGATCTTCTACGACGACCTCTCGAAGCAGGCCGTCGCCTATCGTCAGATGTCGCTGCTGCTGCGCCGGCCGCCGGGCCGCGAGGCCTATCCGGGCGACGTCTTCTATCTGCACTCGCGGCTGCTCGAACGCGCCGCCAAGATGAACCAGGACAACGGCTCCGGCTCGCTGACC
>JBHJOF010000318.1:0-2565 GCA_050330055.1 Kiloniellales bacterium | reverse complement strand
TCGGCGCCAAGCGCGCCGTGATCGCCGACGAGAGCTGCTATCGCGACCTCAAGGCGGCGCTCTCCGGTAGCGGCGTGGCGGCCGCGGCCGGTCCCGCAGCTGTGGTCGAGGCGGCCGAGCAGCCGGCCGACTGGGTCATGTCCGCGATCGTCGGCGCGGCCGGCCTGGAGGCGACCCTGGCGGCGGTGCGGCGCGGCACCTGCGTCGGACTGGCCAACAAGGAGACCCTGGTCTGCGCCGGCGCGCTGATGATGGCCGAGGTGGCGCGGCACGGCGCCACCCTGCTGCCGGTCGACTCGGAGCATAATGCGATCTTCCAGGTGCTCGATTTCGAGCGCCTGGAGAGCGTCGACCGCATCATCCTGACCTGCTCCGGCGGGCCTTTCCGCACCGCCACCCGCGAGGCCATGGCGGCGGCCACGCCGGCCCAGGCCGTGGCCCACCCGAACTGGTCGATGGGCGCCAAGATCTCGGTCGATTCGGCGAGCCTGATGAACAAGGGCCTGGAGCTGATCGAGGCCCATCACCTTTTCGGCCTGCCGGAGCCGCGGATCGAGGTGATCATCCATCCGCAGTCGGTGATCCATTCCATGGTCTCCTACATCGACGGCTCGGTGCTGGCCCAGCTCGGCGACCCGGACATGCGCACGCCGATCGCCTATGCCCTGGCCTGGCCGGCGCGCATGGTGGCGCCGGTGCAGCGCCTCGACCTGGCCAAGGTGGCGCAGCTGACCTTCGAGGCGCCGGACGACGCGCGCTTCCCGGCGCTGCGGCTGGCGCGCCAGGCCCTGCGTGACGGCGGGGCGGCGCCCACGGTGCTGAACGCCGCCAACGAGGTCGCCGTGCATTCTTTCCTGGAGGGGGCGATTGGCTTCCTCGATATCGCCGAGGTGGTCGAACGCTGCCTGGCGGCCTTGCCGGGCCGGCCCCTGGGCAGCCTCGACGACGTCCGCCTGGCCGACCGCGAGGCCCGGGCCCGGGCGGCGGAGATCGCCCAGGCGCTGGTTTGAGTTTCTGTCAAAGCGGGGCAACTCGCGCAGGCCACACCATATAGGCTAGAATGCTCGCCTAGCAGCGGCGCAGGCCAGGGGCTTGGGCACTGGCCGGTTGGGGCCAAAGCCAAAGGGCGGAGAAACAGGGGCCGTCAGGGGAACGAGCGGACTTAGGGGTTAATCGACATCGTCTTGATCTACAGAAGACAGGGTATCGCATGGGTTTCCTTGATGGCTTTACGGGTTTTTTCCTGCCGTTTCTCGTGATTCTCACCGTCCTGGTGTTCGTTCACGAGATGGGGCACTACCTTCTGGCGCGACGCAACGGCGTGCGGGTCGAGGTCTTCTCGATCGGCTTCGGGCCCGAGATCTTCGGCTGGACCGACCGGGCCAAGACGCGCTGGAAGTTCAGCCTGATCCCGCTCGGCGGCTACGTGAAGATGTTCGGCGACCTGAACGCCGCCTCGATGCCGGATTCGCGCCTGATCGCCCTGTCGCAGGAGGACCGCGACGAGGCCTTCCCCTACAAGCGGCTGAGCCAGCGCACCTGGATCGTGGCCGGCGGCCCGCTCGCCAACTTCCTCTTTGCCATCTTGCTGCTGGCCGGGCTGTTCGCCTTTGT
This sequence comes from Kiloniellales bacterium, assembly GCA_050330055.1. Classification (GTDB taxonomy): domain Bacteria; phylum Pseudomonadota; class Alphaproteobacteria; order Kiloniellales; family JAKSDN01; genus JBHJOF01. The sequence continues at coordinate 951 of JBHJOF010000318.1, read as the reverse complement.
CGGCCAGCCATTCACCCCGCCGGTGGTGGGCGAGATCCAACCGGGCAGCCCCGCCGAGCGGGCGGGCATGCTGGCCGGCGACCGCATCATCGCCATCGACGGCTCGAAGATCGAGCGCTTCGAGGTGGTGCAGCGCATCGTCCGCCTGTCGCCCGAGCAGCGGCTGCAGATCACCGTGCTGCGCGACGACGAGCCGGTCGAGCTCCAGGCGATCCCGGAGCGGACCACCTTCGAGGACAACTTCGGCAACGTCCAGGAGATCGGCCTGCTGGGCGTATCGCGCAGCGGTGTCGAATTCGTTCGCCATGGTCCGGTTACCGCGCTCTGGCAGGCGAGCCGGGAAACCGTGGCGCTCACCGTGGGCACGCTGCAGGCAGTCGGTCAGATGATCGCCGGGACGCGCAGCGCCGGCGAACTGGGCGGGCCGATTCGCATCGCACAGATGTCCGGCCAGGTGGCGGAGACCGGCGTGGTGACGGTCATCTGGTTCATGGCCGTGCTGTCGATCAACCTGGGCCTGATCAACCTCTTTCCCATTCCCATGCTCGACGGCGGGCACCTTCTGTTTTTCGCGATTGAGGGAGTGCGCGGCCGGCCGCTCGGCGAGCGGGCACAGGAATATGGTTTCCGCATCGGCCTCGCTTTGGTATTGAGCTTGATGGTCTTCGCCACCTGGAATGACCTTGTGCATCTACAAGTCTTTGAATTAATAAAGGGTCTCGTAACATTCTGATGGCGATGTGGGGGGGAAACCGGGGTGCTGGCGGCGCGGCTTAGGATCCTGACCAGGGTCTCGCTGCTGCTCGGAGTGCTGCTGCTCTGGGCTGGCGGCGCGGTGGCGCAGTCGATCATGGCCGGCGGCACGCTGAGCGAAATTCGCGTCGAAGGCACCCAACGCATCGAGCCGGAGACCGTGCGCTCTTACCTGCGGCTCAACCCTGGCGATCCTTT
>JBHJOF010000317.1:0-5678 GCA_050330055.1 Kiloniellales bacterium | reverse complement strand
TCCGTGAGGCTGCGTCGTCGGCCCCGAATTCCGCGAGCGCATCGGCAACCTGCGCCGCAGCCTCACGGACGGCCGCGCCGTGCTGATCGAGACGGTGTGCCGGCGGGTTTGAGCGCTGTGCAATCATCCATGCCGTTGAGTACGACAAGCAGCACCCATCGGGCGCGGCAGTCTCGCGACGCGGCTACACACGCCGCTGCAGCGCTGCGCATAGCTTCGCGCCGCGCAGTCGTCCCGGGGCTTGACCCCGGGACCCAATGACATTGATGCGCGTGCGGTTAAGCCAATGGGTCCCGGCAACAAGTGCCGGGACGACAGTTTTGGGTGGCGCAGGGGCGAGCCCACTGCCCGCGCCGCTCGCTGCTCGGCCGCTGCCCTCATCCTTCGACAGGCTCAGGATGAGGGAGACTGCTCAAATTGCGGCCTCACCCTGAGCCTGTCGAAGGGTGAGCGCGTGGTCTAGAATGAACGGGCTTCGGCCCTCGACTCCCGTCCCGCCCTCCGTCATTCTCTGTCAACCATGACCGCCGCGTCCGCCAAATCGCAACCCAAGGAAAAGCCGCACCTCTACCTGGTCGACGGCTCGGGCTATATCTTCCGCGCCTTTTTCGCGCTGCCGCCGATGACGCGGCCGGACGGCACGCCGGTCAACGCGGTCTTTGGCTTCACCAACATGCTGGTCAAGCTCTTGAGCGACCAGTCGCACGCGGAAGCCATCGCCGTCGTCTTCGACGCCGGGCGCGAATCCTTCCGCAACGAGATCTACGCCGACTACAAGGCCAACCGGCCCGAGGCGCCGGAGGAGCTGGTGCCGCAGTTCGCGCTGATCCGCGAGGCGGCGCGCGCCTTCAACCTGCCGGTAATCGAGAAGGAAGGTTTCGAGGCCGACGACCTGATCGCCAGCTACGCCGAGCAGGCGCGCAAGGCCGGCTACCAGGTGGTGATCGTCTCCTCCGACAAGGACCTGATGCAGCTCGTCACCGACGGCGTCACCATGCTCGACCCGATCAAGAACGCGCCGATCGGCCCGGAGCAGGTGGCCGAGAAGTTCGGCGTGCCGCCCGAAAAGGTCGTCGAGGTGCAGGCGCTGGCCGGCGATTCGACCGACAACGTCCCGGGCGTGCCGGGCATCGGCATCAAGACGGCGGCGCAGCTCATCGCCGAGTATGGCGATCTTGAAAACCTGCTGAGCCACGCCGAAGAGATCAAGCAGCCGAAGCGGCGCCAGACTTTGATCGACAACGCCGAGTTGGCGCGCATCAGTCGCAAGCTGGTTGCGCTGCGCCGCGACGCGCCGGTCGAGGTGGCGCTCGAGGACCTGCTGGTGCGCAAGCCCGATCCCGAGACGCTGCGTCCCTTCCTCGAGGTCAACGGCTTCAAGTCGCTGCTGCGCCGCCTTGGTGAGCAGCTCGGCGAGGGCGAAGCCGGCGGCGCGACCGCCACCTTGGCCGCTGCGGCCCTTACGCCGCCGGCGCCGGCCGAAGCCGCCTACGAGCTGCTGCGCGACAGGGCGGCGCTGGAGAAGTGGGTTGCCGCCGCCTTCGACCAGGGCTTCGTCGCGGTCGACACCGAGACCACCTCGCTCGACGCCATGCGCGCCGAGCTGGTCGGCGTGTCGCTGGCATTGGTACCAGGTCGCGCCTGCTACATTCCGCTGGCGCATCGCGCGCCCGGCGCGGACGGTGAGCTGGCGTTGAGCGGCGGTGACGGCCTGCTGCCCGACCAGATCCCGCTGGCTGAGGCGATCGCGCTGCTGAAGCCGCTGTTGGAAGACGCGGGCGTGCTCAAGATCGGACAGAACATCAAGTACGATTGCCTGGTCTTCGCCAAGTACGGCATCGAGCTTTCGCCGCTCGACGACACCATGCTGCTGTCCTACGTGCTGGAGGGCGGGCTGCACGGCCACGGCATGGACGAGCTGGCGCAGCTCCACCTCGGCCACAACACCATCAAGTTCAAGGACGTGGCCGGCAGCGGCAAGTCGCAGGTCACCTTCGACAAGGTGCCGCTCGACAAGGCGCGCGACTATGCCGCCGAGGACGCCGACGTCACGCTGCGCCTGCACCAGGCGCTCAAGCCGCAGCTCATCGAGCGCCACATGGTCACGGTCTACGAGACGCTGGAGCGGCCGCTGGTGCCGGTGCTGACGGCCATGGAGCGCACGGGCATCAAGGTCGATCCCGCGGCGCTCAAGCGCCTGTCCAACGACTTCGCCAAGCGCATCGCCGAGCTGGAGACGGCGATCCACGAGCTGGCCGGCCGGCCCTTCACCATCGGCTCGCCCAAGCAGCTGGGCGAGATTCTGTTCGACGAGATGGGCCTCGACGGCGGCGGCAGGAAGGGCAAGAGCGGCGCCTACTCGACCGGCGCCGACGTGCTGGAGATGCTGGCGGCGCAGGGCCACGACCTGCCGGCCCGCGTGCTTGACTGGCGCCAGCTGACCAAGCTGAAGAGCACCTACACCGACGCCCTGCAGCAGGAGATCGACCCCAGGACCGGGCGCATTCACACCTGCTACAGCCAGGCGATCGCCTCGACCGGGCGCCTCAGCTCGAACGATCCCAACCTGCAGAACATCCCCGTCAGGACCGAGGAGGGCCGCAAGATCCGCCGCGCCTTCATCGCCGAGAGAGGCTGCAAGCTGCTGTCGGTCGACTACAGCCAGATCGAGCTGCGCCTGGCCGCGCACATCGCCGAGGTCGAGTCCCTGAAGGAGGCTTTCCGCCAGGGCCACGACATCCACGCCATGACCGCCTCGCAGGTCTTCGGCGTGCCGATCGAGGGGATGGACCCGATGATGCGGCGCCGCGCCAAGGCGATCAACTTCGGCATCATCTACGGCATCTCGGCCTTCGGCCTGGCGGCGAACCTGGGCATCCCGCAGGCCGAGGCCAGGGCCTACATCGACGCCTACTTCAAGCGCTATCCGGGCATCCGCGACTACATGGAGGCGATGAAGCGGCAGGCCCGCGAGCAGGGCTTCGTCACCACCCTGTTCGGCCGCAAGGTTCACATTTCCGGCATCAAGGACAAGAACCCGGCCCGGCGCTCTTTCTCCGAGCGCGCGGCGATCAACGCACCGATCCAGGGCACCGCCGCCGACATCATCAAGCGCGCCATGATCCGCGTACCGCCGGCGCTGGCCGAGCACAAGCTCGCCGCCCGCATGCTGCTGCAGGTGCATGACGAGCTCTTGTTCGAGGTGCCGGAGACGGAGGTCGAGAGGACTTCGGCCGTGGTGCGCGAAGTGATGGAGAACGCCTGCCACCCGGTGGTCGAGCTCTCGGTCCCCCTGGTCGCCGACGCCGGCGTCGCCGACAACTGGGCCGAGGCGCATTAGGGGATGACCTGGTCTCGCTTTCTTGGGTTTTACCCGTCACAAGCACCCTCGCACTTCGACAGGCTCAGTGTGAGGGTGCTTGAGTTTCGACCTCATCCTGAGCCTGCAGCGCTGCGCATAGCTTCGCGCCGCGCAGTCGAAGGATGAGGAGAACGGCAGCGCAGGTATCAGCGCGTCCGCCGGGCAGCTTGACCGAAACGGCTTGCCAAGCCGCCCGCGGATGGGGCAAGCGTAGGGTAGGCGCCATGACAAGCTTTCGTCTGCTCTGTTGTCTGTTCCTGGCCGCGGCGGCCGCTTGGCCGCAGGCCGCGGTTGCCCATCCGCACGCCTGGATCGACATGCGCACCGCCGTGATCTTCGACGACCAGGGCCGCATGGCGGCGCTGCGGATTCATTGGCTGTTCGACGAGTTCTACACCCTCTTCGCCATCGAGGGCCTCGACCAGGACGGCGACGGCCAGCCCGACCCGGAGAACCTCGCCGAGCTCGCCAAGCTCAACGTCGCCAATCTCAAGGAGTACGACTACTTCACCGACCTCACGGCCGACGGCGTGCAGGTGACTTACGGCGACGCGACCGACTACGAGACCTTCATGGTGGGCGAGCGCCTGACGCTCACCTTTACCATTCCGTTGGCCGAGCCGGTCGATCCGCGCGCCAAGTACCTCACCTACGCGGTCTACGATCCGACCTACTGGATCGAGGTGCTGCACGTGCGCGAACAGCCGGTCGTCTTCGAGGGCGCCGCACCGGAGGGCTGCCGCTACGGCATCAACGAGCCGAATCCCAGCGCCGATGCGGTCGGCCTCGCCGCCTCGCTCGACCGCACCCAGACGGTCGGCGACGGCCTGGGCGTGCTGTTCGCCGAGCAGGTCTCGATCCTGTGCGAGTGAGGTGCCTGGCCGCGGCGCTGTTGATCGCCTTCGCGGCTCTGCTTGCGCCGGCGCCCGCCGTCGCCGATGACGGCACGCTTGCTGCCGCTGAGGCGCAGGCTGTCGCGGCACCGGCTGCCGAGCCAGCCGGCCCCTGGACCCGGCTGACGCTCACTGTCATGGAGCAGCAGCGCTCGCTGCACCGCGAGCTGGCCGGTGCGATCCGCACGCTGCGCAGCGAGGGCTCGCCGGCCGCGGCCTGGTCGCTGATCCTGCTCAGCTTTCTCTACGGCCTGTTCCACGCCGCCGGTCCCGGCCACGGCAAGGCGGTGATCGGTGCCTATCTCCTGACCCACGAGAGCGCGCTCAAACGCGGCCTGCTGGTCGCCGCCGCCTCGTCGCTGGTGCAGGGTTTGACCGCCATCCTGCTGGTCGGCAGCCTGGTCGGCCTGATCGGCCTGAGCCAGCGCGACACCCAGGCGGCGGTCGGCCGCCTGGAAAGCGCCAGCTTCGCGCTGATTGCCTTTCTGGGCGCCTGGCTGACGCTGCGCGCCCTGCTCGCGCTGGGCCGGCGCTTGGGCCTTGCCCGCCTCGGCGGGCGCCCGGATCTGGCGCAGGTTCCTGCGCAGCTCGATGGTCATCATCACGCGCCCGAGCCCGGTGCTGCCTGCCACTGCGGTCATACCCACGTACCCGATCCGGCCGCGCTCGAGCGGCCGCTGTCGCTGCGCACGGCGGCGGCCATGGTGCTGTCGATCGGCATCCGGCCGTGCAGCGGCGCGGTGCTGGTGCTGCTCTTCGCCGAGGTGCTGGGCCTGCGCCTGGCCGGCATCGCCGCGGTCTTCGTCATGTCCTGCGGCACCGCGCTGGCGGTGGCCGCGCTCGCCCTCGTTGCGGTCTACTTCCGGCGCCTGGCCGGCCTGCTGCTGCAGGCGCGCGGTGAGATCCTGGTACTGGCCGGCAACGGCGTCGCCCTCGCCGGCGGCCTGGTCATCCTGGCGCTCGGCGCCTCGCTCTTCCTAGGCTCCCTCGGCCCGACGCATCCGCTGCTGTGAGAGCGAGCAGCACGATTCGTCGCGTCAGATCAACAAACGAAAAGTGGTTTTGACACGGATGAACACGGATGAACACGAATGGGAGATTGGCATCGCTCGATGTAAGAAACCCTGCACGAGTGAGTGCCTTGCACTGAAGTAGTTTGTTGTTATTCGTGTTCATCCGTGTTCATCCGTGTCAAACCCAGTTTGTCATTGCCGGGCTTGACCCGCCTGCGGGGCCGAAGCCCCTTCGGCGCGGCGAAGGCCCGGCAATCCATGGTGCCGCTGCTCCATAGATGCCCGGATCAAGTCCCATAGGCGCTAAGTTAAGTCGCCGACCGCATGAAATCGCTTCGATGTCATTCCCGCGAAAGCGGGAATCCATGGTTGGGAGCCCCGTCGCTTGCCCTGGACCCCCGCTTTCGCGGG
>JBHJOF010000316.1:0-34496 GCA_050330055.1 Kiloniellales bacterium | reverse complement strand
GCTTTCGGGCCGCGCGCGGGTACGGACAGCGCCGTTCCGGCGCTGACCCTCAGTAAGGCCAGAAGGGCTTAGGGAGGGCGCCGCCCTCCCTCCCTTGGCGCGTCTTCTTAAGGCCCGGCAGGGCCGCGTCCGGCGCATCCCCCTTCGCCAAGGCTTCGGAGGACGCCCCGTCCGCAACCCGGCCGGCCACGAAGGCCGCACCGACCCACACCCACCCGCTCTCGCCGAGGGGCAGGGGGGCATGCGCACCCGTGCATTCATTTTTTGAAAGGAGCGAGTGATGAAACTTCTTACCCCAGACATCCGCGCAGTGATGCTGCGCAACGGCGCGCTGCGCCGCCAGATCGAGGACAGCGGCGAGGGCAGGGCCGATCTCTTCCCCGTGGTCAAGCTGTTCACGCCGGACGGGGCGTGCACGTGGCTTCTGACCGAACTGGACCCGGACGACCCGGATATCGCCTTCGGCCTGTGCGATCTCGGCATGGGCTTCCCGGAGCTCGGCACCGTGCGGATTTCCGAACTGGAATCGGTGCGCGGCAAGCTCGGGCTGCCAATCGAGCGCGACCAGCATTTCGTCTCGGCCAGAGGCATCAGTGAGCACGCTGCCGAAGCGCGGGCGCTGGGCCGGATCAATGCGTGAGGGTGGCGGCCATGATTTTCAGTTACTACGCAGATCGTGGCGGCTGGCGGCTTGTGGCGCTGTTCTACAAGGGCCGGAAATGGGCAAAGCTGCTCGACGTCTCCACCTTCGACATCCACCGCATCAGCGTGTCCGAGCTTGACGGCCTGTGCCCTGTGGACATCAGGCCCAGGGCGGCGGCAAGACGGATGGCGCAGCGCCGCGCCCTCTTGAAGCGCTGCAACGTCGATTTTCCGAAGAAATCGGTTCAGGCCGCGATCAACGCCCTGCGGCAGGGCGGGCCGGGGCAGTGAGGGATGGCAGCGCAAGACGGCCCGAAAGGACCGCCCGCCGGTGCAATCCCGCATCAACCACCAACAACCAGGAGAAAACCAATGTCCATTGAAACCGTAACCCTTTCCTCCCTCGAGCCCCCCGCCGCCAATCCGCGCAGCGCGATTGATACGGCGACCATCGAGGGGCTGGCGGCAAGCATCAGCACGGACGGGCTGTTGCAGAACCTTGTCGTGACCAAGGGCCGGGGCAAAAGCTACCGCATCATCAGCGGCGAGCGGCGCTACCGGGCGCTCAAGCTGCTCGAAGAACGCGGCGCCATCGGCGGCGACCATCCGGTCCCGGTCGAAATCCGCGTGAAGCTCTCGGAAGCCGAGCGGCTGCGCCTCGCCACCGTCGAGAACGTACAGCGCGAGAATTTGCCGCCGCTCGATGAGGCGAAGGCGTTCGCGGCGCTGATCCGCAAGGGGGCAAGCCTTGACGATCTCGCCGCCCGCACCGGCCTGTCAGTGACGACGATCCGGCGGCGGCTGGTGCTGAACGATTTGTGCAAGGAGGTCAGAGCGGCACTGGCGGAAGGTGCGGTCAGCCTCGCCCAGGCCGAGGCGCTCACATTGGGTGATTTCGAGACGCAGCGGACGATCCTTGAAGAAATCGAGAGTGGCCATGACGACCTGTCCGCCGCCGCGATCCGGGCGCACCTTCTGGACGACCGGCCCAGCGTCGCGATGGCCGTCTTTGCGCTGGAGCAGTATAGCGGCACGATCACGACCGACCTCTTTGCCGAAGGCGAAACCAGCTACTTTGACGATTCGGAGCAGTTCTTCACGCTGCAACAGGCGGCGGTGGAAAAGCTGGTGCAGCAGTACGAGGGCAAGGCCGCATGGGTCGAGATCACGAACAGCTACCGCATTCCCGACTGGCAGTATGAGAAAGCCGGGGAAGGGGAGCCGGGCGGGGTGCTGATCAATCTGTCCCTCTCGGGCCGCGTCGAAATCCGCGAGGGCCTGGCCAAACAGGAGATCGACCCGGACACGCGCGCCGTGACCGCCGAGAACCCCGTCGCCCCGAAGAAGCCGAAAGCCGCCTACAGCGCGCCGCTGTGCCGCCATATCGGCTGGCACAAGAGCCTCGCGGTGCAGGAACTGCTGCTGTCGCATCCGCGCAAGGCGCGGGAAATCGCGGCGGTGGACCGGCTGGTCAACCTTGCCCCGCACGAAGGCGTGCAGCAGCTAGAACGGCAGGAGGAGCGCGGCGACGCCTATGCTGCGGTCGAGGCGCAGGCGCGGCTGATCGCGGCGCGGCTCGGTTTCACTCTTGATGGCGACCGCCCGTACTGGACGCAGTTCCCGCCGCGCCCGGTGGATGTGTGCGCGCTCTATGAGGCGGTGCGCAGCCTGAGCGACCGCGAGCTTGACGAGCTTCACACGCTGCTGGCGGCGCTGGTGTTCGGGCAGGAACTCTGCGAGCGGCTCGATACGCGCGACAGCCTGTTCAACCGGGTCGCGCGCGATCTCGGCGCGGACATGAGGAACCACTGGCAGCCCGACCGGGCCTTTCTTGAGCGCCGCAACAAGGCGCAGCTTTGCGCGATCGCCAGGGACTGCGGCTACGCCGAAGGCGTCGGCTCTGTGGCCTCATGGAAAAAGGGCGAGCTTGTCAGCGCGCTCGTGCGGCATTTCGCCCATGCCCGCGCCGCCGCCGATCCGACTCCGGCGCAGGTCAAGGCGCGGGAATGGCAGCCGGAGGCCATGCTGTTCCCGGCGGTCGATCCCGACGCGCCGGAGCAGGAACCGGACGAGGATGAGCCGTTCGGCGACGAGCCGGTTGACGACGACGAGGGCGAGGACGAGAGCGAGGACGAGAGCGAGGACGCCCTGACCGATGCGGCCTAGCGGCGGCGTCATCCGGCCCAGCCGCCCGGTGCTCCGGGCGGCTGGGTTTCGCCGCTTTTGGACACGACCCTCAGGCCCATGTAAACTAGGACCATGACGCACAGGATCATCACAATAGATTCCATTGAAATCCTGGCTATCGTCAGCGATCTGATCCGTCGCCTTGAGGAGTCCGGTGCGCTGGCGGATATCGAGCCGGACGATGAATTCGGCTATATCTCCGAGTCCGTTTTCGGCGTGTGCGCCTACGACATTGCCGCCGCCTACGAGTCCGGCGATGGCGTCTACTTCCAGCTTGCCGACGGCCGCCTGATTCCGGGCAAGCCCGGCGACTACGGTCCCGCCCCCCTGACACGGCACGGCACACACTGAGGCAAGGGCGGCGGTGCCTACATGTCCCTTCCGCCATCGCGGTCCCGGTTTCTGTCCTGCCTCCGCGATGTTTGCCGGTCCGGCGCGTGGCGGTTTTTCTCGCCGGATTGCTGCCTGTCGCGCTCAAGGCAGGATTCCAGATACTCCGCCGGTGTGTAGAGCGTGCGCAGTGTGAAGCGCTCCTCGATATCGCGCTTCATCTGATCGACCGGCCTGCCGTATGAGGGCGCGTTCTTGACCGCATAGTCATCGAGCGTCCGCGTGTAGCGCCGCTCGGCATCTATATCCTGCTTGAGGTAACCCGCCAGTTCGTCGGCCTGGCGCCAGTAGGCCCCGTCGGCCCCGCCCATTCGCCGCGATTCGCGCCGGCCGCATTCCTTTTGGTAGGGCAGCAGCAGGACCTGGAGGGGCTGCCCGCAAGCGCGGATTTCATCGCGGTTCGGCAGCTTTCCCTGCCGCTGCTGCTCGGCAAACCAGCGCTCGCCGTATTTCATGCCCTGCTGATACTCCTTGCGCGTGAGAGCCCCGTCGCGCTGGGCGACAAACAGCATGGCGCTATGGGCGGCATAGCGGCGGAAGGCGGGCTCGTACCGCTCCCAGCCCAGTTCCTTCGGAAACAGCCGTTCCTGCCCTTCGCTGTCGCGGACGGTTGCCGCGCCCCGGCGCTGTTCGCGCACATAGTCCGAAACCTCGCGGCCGTACAGCGCCGAAAACCGCTCGGTGATGGCCTTGCGGGCGTCGAGCCCGCTAAGGCCGTTTGCGATCATGTTCTGCGTGGCAAGATGGCTCAGCGCCGGGCCGTGATCCTCCCCGCCGTCGATCCGGTCGCGCAGCGCGACGGCCGCGCGGCTGGCGTCTACGTCCCGCTGCTCCTCCGGGGTAAACAGGGGGCGCGCCTCGCCGCGGCCGTCCTTGAACTCCTTCGCAAGCTTCGGCAATTGCGCCCGCAGCTCCCAGTCCGGGGGCAGCTTGCCCTCCATTTGCCGGTCGGCCGTCCAGCGCGCCAGCCGTTCATCGAGGGTGCGGCATTCCTGCGCCGTGAGGGCCTCGATGCGCATAGTCTTGCGCATATGGGTCTTCCGCGCCCATTCTCGGATCGTGGCCCGCTCGTCCGGCTGATCTGGCCCGTCCCTTCGCACATCACTCATAGTTAAGCTTGCCCTTGTGCCTGTTGCTCGTGGCATGAGGGGACCACCTATTGCGCAAGCCTCAGGGCTGCGACCTCGCATGATCCTCGCGGGCCATTCAGGAGAGCTCAGACAGTCCCAAGCCTCTCAGTCCGCGACGCGGGAAAGCCACCACTGCCGCCGGCAGACCTTAGTGCGCTGCCCCCATTCAAGGTTGCTGATCCGGGTACCGATAAGTATACTTATGGTTGTTTGCATTGCTGGAGGGAAGGAAATGCCACAGTACTATGTGAACACGAATGCCCAGGCAAATGGGGACCACGAGGTGCATCGTGCGGACAACTGTCCAACGCCCGCAAATGAAGAGAACCGCCGGTATCTGGGTAACTTTGCGACCTGCCACGAAGCTGTGCAGAAAGCAAAGAAGCATTATCCCACGGCGAACGGATGCGCCCACTGCTCACCGGCTTGTCACACCACCTGATGCCTAAGTGCCGTCAAAGGAACTACGAACTCGCAACGCCAAGCGCTGGTTGCATATTCGTGACGCGAGTAGCCATCGTGGCATGATCGGTGCGCTCGATTGCTGCTCCCGCAAATGAGTTGGGAGGTGAGGCTGTGTCACGCTTCTGCCGATGCTTGGCCAACTTGCAAGGAGAAAAAAATGAGCAACTCCGATGATCCTGGTGATGCGAAAGCAATGCGGGAACTACTAGACAGATTAAAGCAAGCGAATCCTGAATGGTGGAACCTCCATCCTGAGGTCTGGGAGGAATGCACTGCGGAAGAAAAGAAGGCAATCCGTGAGGCTGTCACTGTACTGTACGAGAACACGGAGAAGTAGTAGCGCACTCACAACACATGAGGGGGTGGACGTAACTTGGGTCAGTACGACTGGGTAAAAAAGGAAATCGAGAGCGAACTACTTGATGTGTTTGTTGATAGCTACCGCTTGATCACGGGCCGGACCATCAAAGAAATCGAGACATCCGAAAGCCCGGACTTTCTCGCCATGATCGATGGTCAGCGCGGCGGCGTCGAGATTTCCGAGCTTCGTGTCGATGCAGAGCCTGACCCGTATGCCTACGTCGGGGAGGCTTGGCGGATCGCAGAGAAGAAGCATATCAGCTACACCAAGCACGGACGCTTCACGATACCGATCATCCTCGTGCTCTTTGCCGCTCAGCCGCCGCTCTATGATTTTCACGAAGGCATAGCTAACCTGGCACTTGAGGATTTCGACGGCCTCGGATTCTCGGAAGTGTGGTTCGCCGATCTGAGCGATGAGTACTTCAGTTCGCGGGACCCGCGCAGGCCCGCTGATCTCTATGGCGTAACCCCCGAGAGATGGCGGGGTTTCCACCGCTACGGGGATTGGGGGCGCAAGCCCTATGGCTGAACCCGATTCCTGCTAACCCACTGAAATAGAAGATTCCAGCCCCCGCACTGAAAAAAGTGCACAAAGTCCAAATCCTGCCCGCGCAACCACCTCTGTTATAGCTCGCTCGAAGGGCCGATCTAATGAAAGCCCCGCAATGCATAACTCTCTGTGCGGCTTCTGTTTGCCGGTACTCCGTGCCCGCCCATCGAATGACCCACGATGCCTTGCCGCTCAAGATCGGCGGGCAGCTCGGCCTCAACGAGGGCCGGGAGTTCCTTCTCGATATAAGAGCGCATCCGGTAGTTCCGTGACCATGCCCCACCGTCGCATCGACCCAGAACCCCGCCCCACAGCCGAGGTCGTACGCGCCTTCGGGATCATCAGGCACTTCGGGACCGCGTGGGCTGGTGTCCGGCGCAATCACTATGACACCGAGTTCGGCAGCCACCCGTTGCGCGTCGGCCTTGGCTGTAAAATTCTCCTTTGTGCACGTGAGCCCCCAACGAAACCAGATCACTGGAACATGTCTTCGTTCTGCGTGCGGCGGAAGATAGGCGGCGAACTGCATGTCGGTGCCCGTTTCGGATGAGGCGTGCCGGCACGTAAACTGGGTTCCGCCGATCGAGCGCGATTGGGACAGGATCTCGAGAGGTATCTCCGACCTTTTCAGTAGATGACGACCGAGCGGATCGATTTGCCCTCGTGCATGAGGTCGAATGCCGTATTGATCTCGTTGAGCGGGATCGTGTGCGTGATGTTTGTCGCGTCAACCAACTCGAAGGGGAAAGTGACGGAGCCTGAGCCCTACCATCATAAGACGCAAGACTAGGGTCTAATAAGACTCTGGAAGATAAAAAAGTTTTACAAAAGCTTTGCTTGAACTTTACCAAGGAAATTTGGACAAAACCAATCTACGGTTGTACAATCGAAAGATGGTGATCTATCGCCTAGAAAATGGTGACGAGACGCTGACGGCGGCAGCTGGGATCTCAGAGAATGCGGATATCGGAGTTCATTGAGCGATCGAACAAGGCGGGCTCGGCGGCGGAGCTCTTTGCGCTGCTGGTAGGCGTGGCCGGCGCCCTGGGCTATGACCGTCTGGCCTACGGCGTCTTGAGCGGGACCCTGCCGCCGCAGGCGGAGGGGCGGGCGCCGGCGGTGGTGCTGAACTACCCGGGCGACTGGGTCGAATACTACTTCGAGCAAGGCTTCCAGGCTCTCGACCCGGTGGTGCGTTACACGCCGCTGATGCCGGCCGCCTATCCATGGCGGGCGCTTGAGCGGTGCTTCGCTCTGGACCGCGAAGAGGTCCGGGTCATGCAGGAAGCGCGGGAGGCCGGCCTCAGGGCCGGCATCAGCGTTCCGCTGCACGGCCCCTGGGGCACGGTCAAGGTGGTCTCCTTCGCTTCGTCGAGCGGGGCGGGCGAGCCGGAGAGGCAGGCGGGCCAGCTACAGGCGCTCGCCGCTCAGTTCAGCGTGGCCTACACGGCGCTGGCAAGAGCAGGCCCGGAGCGCGCCCCGCCACAGCTGTCGCAGCGCGAGAAGGACTGCCTTTGCTGGGCCGCCCATGGCAAGTCGTCCTGGGACATCGGCATGATCCTCGGGATCAGCGAGTTCACCGTGAACTTCCACCTCAAGAAGGCCATGCGCAAGCTGGGGACGAGCAGCCGCGTGCTCGCCGTTGTCAAAGCCATCCGCTACGGCCTGATCCACGTCTAGCCCAATTGGCCCCGCGGGGCCGACCATATCCCTTCTCGCGCTACGGATGACCGTCTCTGCTCTGGCTGGAGCTAAGCCCGTCACGGAGCGTGATCGCTCCAAGCCGGAGAGACGGAGCGGCCCCCAATGGCCAGAAGCCGGGACTCCGACCAGGCTCTTGGGTGAAGCGGTCGCCGGACGTGCCTCAGGCCCAAGCTGGACGATTGCCACAACCATGCGTCACTTGGGCAAGCAAGTAAATTTTTTGCAGAGCTTTCGTAAATGTACAGAAGTGTTATGAAATATTTTCGCAAGTGTTGTTTGAAAATCCCCGTGCTTAGCGAATACTCCGAGAACTCGCTAGTATTGTCCCCTTGGGCGGTTGAAGGCACATGGGATCCGAATCGAAGCAGCCGCCTCCGAAGACCCGTTATCGCAACACGGCGTTCGTGATTGGCGCGACGAGACGCTCCTTTGACAAGGCGTACCGCACAGGCGTCATGGGCATCCGCGGCAGGTCGCTCGAGGGGCGCACCGTGGAAGTCCAGGCCGAGGATGACCGTCCCCGAACGCTCGTTGATTTCGTTCGCTGCTCCTACCTGGGGCTCGACAATCATCCGAAGATCGTCGCAGGGGCGATCGCCGCCATCGACAGCTACCGCGCGGTTCACTGGTCGTGCGCCCGCACACGGCTGAACTTCGGCCTGCTATGCAGCCTTGAAGAGCAGCTGAGCGCGCTCTTCAGAAGCCGCGTCATTGCCTTTTCCTCGGTCATGCTGGCCAACCTCGGCGCCTTGCCGCTGATCGCCTCGGGCTATCTGACCGCTGGCGTAAAGCCGGTAATGGTCTTCGACCGGCTGTGCCACGTTTCGCTCGCCTATCACAAGCCGGTGGTCGCCGACGAAACGAAAGTGGCGACGATTGCACATAACGACCTGACGGCTCTCGAGGAGATATGCAGGCGCAGCAGCTGTGTCGCCTTCGTTGGCGACGGTGTCTACTCCATGGGAGGCAGCGCTCCGATCCGTGATCTTCTCTCTCTTCAGGAGAGGTACGGCCTCTTCCTCTACATCGATGACGCTCACGGTGTCTCCATATTCGGCTCCCAGGGGGAAGGCTTCGCAAGAAGCCAACTGCCGGCCGACATGGGGCCGCGCACGATCATAGCCGCCTCTCTGGGCAAGGGCTTCGGAGCCTCCGGCGGAATCCTGCTGCTCGGCACGACGGAGCAGGAGGACCTCTTTCGCCGCTATGCTCAGCCCTATGCCTTCTCGGCTGCGCCGAATCTCGCGGCGACAGGAGCCGCGCTGGCGTCCGCCGGCATTCATGCCTCGCCCGAGCTCGGCCGTCTGCAGGCCGCCCTGAGGAAACGCATAGAGCTGTTCGACAGCCTCGTGGCCACACCGCAACAGGGTGGCGCCTTTCCGATCCGGACCGTGCCGATTGGCGACGAAGAGGCGGCCATCCTGGCTGTCAAGGGCTATATGGAGGAGGGCTTCTACGCATCAGCCGTGTTCTTTCCGACAGTCGCGCGCGGATCCGCGGGCATTCGCATCTGCCTGACGGCCAGCCATGCGCTGCCGGATATCCGTCGGCTGTGCGCTCTCCTGGAAGCGACGCAGCGATCCGAGCAGGTCAGCCGCCAGACTGCCGCAAAGCGGCCCGGTCTCTAAGGCCTTGAGAGGTGGTGAGGTGAGGACGCTGGAGACCGAGCGCTTGGTTCTGGTCCCCGTGAGCGGCGGGCACGAAGCGGCGCTGCATAGGCTTCACTCCGATCCCTTCATCGTTCATGCAATCTGGGATGGCCGCGTTCCGTCGCCGCAAGAGACGAGACAGAAGCTCGTCCAATACCTTGACGACTGGCGGGACAGAGGGCTCGGCTTCTGGATGGTCTACGAGAAGCGCCAGGGCGGCCTCAAACTGGTAGGGAGGGCCGGATTCAGGCAGCTTGCAGGGACCAATGACATCGAGCTTGGCTATTGCTTCCTGAAAGCTGCTTCCGGCAAGGGCATCGCCGGCGAAGCCGCCAAGGCGGTTCTCCTGTTCGCCTTCACGACGTCCGGGATCAAGAAGGTTGTGGCTGTTGTCGCGCCCGACAATCACCGCGCCATAAGAGCCGCCGAGAAGCTGGAATTGCAGTATATCGAGGAGCGCCGCCATCAGGCAAAGCTCCGGCGCTTCTACGAGCTCGAACGTGAGGCGTTCTTCGCTGCCCATCACGTTCCCGACTCAGGCTCGACGAGGCAGGATACGTCCTTGCCACGAGCCGGTCGGCAAGCGTGAGCTGCCTTGCCTGATCCGGCGATGCGGCGCCTCTCTGTCCTCTCGGGGACACAACCGCCTGTCTCGGCACGCTCCAGCTTCAGCGCCTCTGGAGTCAGCCGTCCCAATCTTGTCCTTGGGATAGGCTGCTGCATCGCCGGAATCTGCCTGTTTCAGGTTCTGAACCTGCTTGGCAAGCATTTGGCAGAGAGCTATCCGGTTCCCTTGCTCGTCTTCTTCCGCAGCCTCTTTGCCCTGGCGACCTCGGTGGTTCTGGTTGCCCGAACGGGGGGTGCCGCCAGTCTCAAGACGAGACGTCCTGGCGCCATCCTGCTCCGTGCCCTCCTGTGGGTCGCTATGCTCTTCTGCTCCTTCATGTCGTTCCATCTGCTTCCTGTCACGGACGCCGCGGCGATCGGCTTCGCCGGGCCGATCTTCATCACCGCCCTTGCCGGCCCACTCCTGCGGGAAGCGATCGGCCTGCGGCGCTGGCTTGCCGTAGTGGCGGGCTTCCTCGGCGTCCTCATGATCGTGCGCCCCGGCTTCGATGTGCTGTGCTACGGGACTCTCTTTGCCTTGGGAGACGCGCTGTTCTACGCCTTGGGCAGCCTGCTTGTCCGGCACCTCAGCAGCACGGAGCGGAGCGTTACCATCGTCTTTTATTGCTGCTTGGTGGCGAGCGCCATCTCGGCGGCGGGGCTGCCGTTCTACTGGGTTGCCCCCGGGATGTCCGACTTCCTGCTCCTCTGTCTCCTGGGAATCCTGGGGGCCATCGCCCAGTATCTCTCGACCCAAGCGCTATGCCATGCGCAGGCATCGACCGTGGCGCCCTTCATCTACAGCGGGCTGGTCTGGGTGATCGTCCTTGGCTATCTCATCTGGGGCGATTTGCCGAATCTCGGCGATCTCGCGGGCATTGCAATGATCGTCGCCGGCGGGATCTATGCGGTTCAGGGAGAGAAGACCGGCAGATTGTTGCTTCCGCCACGCCCGAGGACGAGACTCTGACCTGGCCAAGGACCTGGAGCCATGGTCGGGCCGACAGATGGCTAGTAGGTATGCTCGTCGACCCGCCCCACACGGCCCGTCCGCCTGACATCCTGCGTGACGTCTCGCAGATCCCGCAGATAGTCGCCGATGATCGGCGTATGGACGGGATTGATCGCGAAGTGAATCGCCAGCGGGTCGAGACAGCGCCCGACGAACCAGCCCAAGGCACTCATGCCTTCGGCCACGGCGTTGATGTCGAGACCGGGATCCCTGGATCGGTATAGCAGCATGCAGAGCTCGGAAGGGCGCACAACCTCCAATCCGGCGATCCTCTCGATTCCTGCAATCAGCCGCTCCTTCGTCCCCATGATCTTTCGAGCCAGGCGACGATAGCCAGCCTCCCCGAGATAGTTGATCACCGACCAAGCGGATGCCGCGGGCCCACCGGGCCGAGAGCCCAGAAAGGTGTCGGTCCGGTAAAGGCCTCTTGGCCAATCGCGGAACTCGTAGCGCTGGTAAGGCTGGAGATTGGCGTCCTGGAGCAACAGCACTGAGGCGCCCTTCGCCGAGAAGCCATACTTGTGCAGGTCTGCGGCCAGGCTCGTGACGCCGGGGACCCTGAAGTCGAACGCCGGTATCGGGTAGCCCTCCATCCTGGCAAAGGGGGCCAGGAATCCACCGAGGCAAGCATCCACATGGAGCCATAGCCCCCGATTCAAGGCCAGCTGCCCGAGCGCTGCGATGGGGTCGAAAACGCCATGGGTGTAGCCTGGTGCTGAGCCCACCAGCATGATTGTCTTGTCATCGACCGCCTTGCTCATGGCATCGACGTCGGCACGGAAATCCTCCGACACTGGAACCCGTACGACCTGCATACCCAGATAGTGCGCGGCCTTGCTGATGCTGGGATGACAGGTCCGTGCAATGATGACCTTCGGCTCGGAGAGATGCGGTCGCTCGGCCCTCACCTTGTTTCGTGCGGCCTTGAGGGCCAGGAACTGGCTTTCCGTGCCGCCGGAGGTGAAGGTGCCCACCGCCCTTGGACCTCCACCGAAGAGCTCAAGCGCCATCTTGACGACTTCTTCCTCGAGCCAGACCACGCTTGGAAAGGCCGTCCTGCCCAGGGCGTTCTCAGAGAAGTAGAGGTTGAAAGCCTGCTTCGAGACCGCGAGCAGCTCCTCGTCGTCATAATAGACATAGAGAGGCAAGCGGCCGGTCCGCCAGTGAAAGTCGCCCTCCTTGGCGCAAATCAGGCTCTTCCTGATGTCTTCCCATGGTCGGCCCGTCTTCGGAAATGCAGCCACGAACCTAACCTCCCCAATCGCATGCACGTCTCAGCAGGCCCGCCGAGCCAATGCTGATTTGTTATCACATTTGGAAGAGATGGCAACGAAAAGATGACGGCTCGTGCCACGATGCGCGCCGGCCTCGGCTCAAGTGCACTTTGCCGTCAAGCGAGGAGACGGCTTACAGTGCTGTAATAGATATAAAAAATGTGGGGAAGTCAGCGCAGGTATTGGCCGCCCGGTGCCCTCGGGCGACAGCCGGCGGAGAAAGTCTCTCACAGCGGCTTCATCCCTGTGGTTATGTTATACGATCAAGTGAGTTTATACTGCGGTCCGGCAGCAGCTCGGGCAGACTCAATCCCGCAAGACGTTCGACTCCGCCATCTTGAGGCTGTCGTGGAACGCCTCGAGGAGACGATCGACGTCGCCGGCCGTCATCGCGGTGGAAAGCGCGCCCAGGCCGATCGGCGACAGCAGCACGCCGTGGTCTCGGATGCTGTGGATCAGCTTGTCCAACCGCCTGCGTTCGTCGGCATCTCGGTAGGCGTTGCGGTAGCTCTGAGGCCTGTTCGGCTTCAAATGAATCAGGAAGAGCGATCCCTTGCCGGTCACTTGAGCCGGCATGTCCGCATCATCGAAGGTCCGCTGCAGCTCACGTCTCACCCGCTCGCCCATCTCGTCGAGCCGCGTGAAAGCCTCAGGCGTCATGGCCTGCATCGCTGCAAGACCCGAGGTCATGGTCATGGGGTTGGCGGTGAAGGTCCCAGCGTGAGTGACGGCGGGCTTGCCCTTGCTTGGATCGAAAACGGACATCGCGTAGGCCCGCCCGGCAAGCGCGCCTACCGGCAGCCCGCCGCCGATGATCTTTCCGAAGGCGCAGAGATCGGGCTCGAAATCGAGGCGGGCGGCGGCGCCTTGATAGCCGAGGCGAAAGTTGAGCACCTCGTCTGAGATCAGCAGAGCCCCGTGGCGCTTGGTGAAGCGCCGCAGGAACCGGAGGTACGCGGGCGTGGCCGGAATCAGCCCTGCGCGCGAGGGCATGAGATCGACCACGACCGCCGCCAGGTTTGCCGCAACTTCCTCCAGGATCCCCGCGCTTGTCTCCACATCGTTGAAGGGGAGCACGACAGTCTCGTCCAGCACCGATTGTGGGGTCCCGCAATGAAAGGGGATCTTCCGTGGGAGCCTATCGCCCCAATTCTCCGGCGCCGAGTCCAGGCTTACCTCGACGGGGTCGTAGTTTCCGTGGTAGGCGCCCTCGCACTTGGCGATCCTCGAGCGTCCGGTCAGTGCTCGTGCCGCCTTCACTGCCATCATCACGGCCTCGCTGCCCGTGTTGGTGAAGCGCAGCTGCTCGAAGTACGGCACGCGACTGCAGAGCAGCTCCGCAAGCTCCACCTCGAGCAGCGTCGGGCTACTGAAGCAGAGTCCAGCTGCGAGCTGCCGGCGCAGCGCGGTCACAGTCGCTTCGTGACAGTGTCCATGGATCAGGGCGGTAAAGTTGTTCTGCAGGTCCAGGTATTCCTTACCGTCCAGATCGCGAACGTAAGCCCCTGCGCCGGAGGCGATGTAGAGCGGAAAGGGAGCCTCAAAGGCCGTGCTCCGCGTATTCCCGCCAGGCATGACCAGGCGGGCACGGTCATAGGCAGCCGCGGATCTCGGGTTATGCGCAGCGCTTTGCATGGTCCTTTCTCCGGCGAAGGGACGGGAGTCGGCTGAGTGAGGCGGCCCACGCCGGCCCGGTCTGCCACCGGCAGACGATCCGACCGGGGGTGGCCCAGGACAGCGAAGCTTCGCCGGGCAGGGGCTGTAGCCCGCTCGCTCCCGGGGGCTTGGCCGTCGCCGGCTGCATCGTGAAGGCGCTCCCCGCGCTCAAGGGCAGACGGCTACCGCAGTGCCGAACGGACTGCCGGTCCCTTCACCACTCATCGTGCCGTCTCGGCTGGCGATCCCCCGAAAGGATCCCGCTCGTGGCGAGTCCGGCTCGCGAGCGTCTCGGGCCGAATGACGCCATCCGGGCCGGCCAGATCCGCGATGTAGCTCAGGGCCGGGCCGATATCGCTCTCTATCGCCCGTCGCGCGGCCTCCGGGTCGCGCCGCTCGAGCGCACGGATGACCTCTCCTCGCCAGTCGTGCCTCAGCGACTTCACGTAATCGGGATAGAGCAGGCGCAGGCAGGAGCCGGTCTGCAGCCATAGCGACTCGATCAAGTTCACAAGCTGCGGCATGCGCGACATGCGGTATAAAGTGAACTGAAACTCGGCAAGCTTGGCTATGTCGGCTGACACATCGCCGCGCGCACGCGCGGCAACAAGCTCGATCGCCAGCTGACGCAGGAGCTTGATCTCTTCCGGCGAGGCCTTGTCGGCGGCCCGAGCGGCAGCGAGGCCCTCGACCACCAGGCGGATGTCCCGCAGCTCGATGATCCGGTCACGGGTCATCGGTGGTATGCGCACGGAGCGATTGGCCGATCCCTCGAGCGCGCGCTCGGCCGTCAGGCGATGAATGGCCTCGCGCACCGGCGTAACACTCATTCCCAGCGCCCCCGCCAAGGCGCGCAACGTCAGCTTCTGGCCCGGAAGAAAGCGACCGCTTATCAGCGCCTGCCGGAGCGCTTCATAGGCCTCGTTGCCTCGAGTCACGCTAGGGCTGGTAGTGGACATGGCCTGCTTCTCAATGTGTAAAGGCTCGATGGCGGCTTGTAGGCCTGCGCCGCACGGCCAACTTCCCGGGCAGGCGCGGCCCGCAGCTCCGATCCGGCTCGCTGGCCGTCCGCTTTACGACCCTACGCCAGAGCCGCGGCCGCAAAAATGCCGGCCCTGTCAGCCAGCACAGCAGCCGGCGGATGCCGGCGACGCGGACCAAGCCTAGCGCTGAATGTTATAAAATCGTATGACGCGGCTGTCGTCAAGTCTGCGCAAAGCAAGTCTTTTCTGGCGTCCTGCCTTGACTTTTGTCCCAAGCCTTGCGGATTTGCCTTGATCCCTTTATAGAAATGTTACATTATTTTCGCAGTCAGCACGAAAAATACCACAAATTAGGCGACTTTCCCCGTGATCCGACCGTTTGTGATAACAAAAAGTCCGCGGAAAACTCCCGGCGGTAATCCTCTGGGGGGCCGCGTCTGGTCCCTTGACGTCGCCTCCGGGCTTCCGCACGAGGGCGCCGCCTGATGGAGGTCCTGATCACGGCCGTGGGGGACATCTTCTCGCCCCTCAATCTCGCTTTCCTCTTCGCTGGCGTGGCAGCCGGCGTCGTCCTCGGAGCGATACCCGGTCTTACAGCCACCATGGCGATCGCTCTGCTGATCCCCTTCACCCTCCACATCGATCCGACCACCGCGATCCTGATGATGATGGGTGCCTACAAAGGGGGCATCTACGGCGGTTCCATCTCGGCAATTCTGCTCAAGGCGCCCGGCACCTCGTCCGCGGCGGCCACGATCGAGGACGGGCATGCCCTGGCTAGGCAAGGTAAGAGCCGCAAAGCTCTGAAGGTCTCGCTCGTCGCCTCCGTCATAGGCGACACCTTCAGCGACATCGTCTTGATCCTGACGGCCGTGCACCTGGCAAGAGTCGCTCTCGCGTTCGGGCCGGTCGAGTATACCGCCGTCGCGATCGTCGCCTTGACGATCGTCGGCTCTGCGTCCGGCCAATCGCTCCTGAAAGGCCTGATCGCAGCGGTCGCGGGGCTTTGCACTGCTCTGATCGGCCTGGACCCGACCACCGGCATGCCCCGCTTCACTTTCGGCACAATCGATCTCTACGGCGGCGTACCACTCGTGGCCCTGCTGATCGGCATGATCACGATGGCCGAGCTGCTGCGCCAAATCGAAGAACCCCGGCCGACGGCGAGCGCGCACCTTCCGCCGCCCGGCAGCCGCGCCGACAGCAGCATAACGCGGGACGACGCCAGGCTCATGCTGCGGCCGATTGCCGGCGGCTCGCTCATCGGCACGATCGTCGGCATCGTGCCGGGGCTCGGACCGACCTTGGGCGCCTTTCTCGGCTACGACAACGCCTGGCGTTTTGCCAGGCGGCCGGAACTGTTCGGCAAGGGTTCGATCGAGGGAATCGCCGGCGCCGAATCGGGCAACAACGCGGTAAGCGGCGCGAACCTGATACCGCTCCTGGGCCTCGGCGTTCCGGGCGACCTCGAGGCCGCAGTCCTCATAGGTGCCTTCCTCATTCACGGCATCGCGCCGGGACCGCTCATCTTTCAGGAGGCGCCGCAGGTCGTCTATGGCATCTACGCCGGGCTGATCCTGGCCAATGTCGCGCTCCTGGCCATAGGCCTCAGCCTCATTCCCGCCTTCTCCCGGCTGGCCAGCATCCGCGTCGGGCTGCTCTTTCCCACGGTCTTTTTCCTGGCCGTCGTCGGCGCCTATGCCTACCAGCAGAGCCTTTTCGACGTTGGTCTTGCCTTCCTCTTCGCGTTGATCGGCTACCTCATGATCAAGCTGGAGATTCCCAGGACCACCTTCCTTGTCGGCTTCATCCTGGGGCCACTGCTGGAGGACAACTTTCGAAGGGCGCTGCAGATATCGGACGGTTCCTTCGGAATCTTCTTCGAGAGCACGCTCGCCAATGGGCTCTGGCTGGCGGCGCTGCTCATGGTGTCCTGCATCCTCCTGCGCAAGCAGAGGAGCAGGCGCCGTCAGACGGGATAGCTGCAACGGCGGGCCATGGCCATGATCCGGATCTCAAGGAAAAGGAGAGACTTCCTCGTCTTCGGCCTGCTGCTCGTCCTGGCCATCGTGCTGCTTCGGCTCTCGAACGAGATCCCAAAGGGAATCGCCGGCGACTTGCCAGCCGATGCCTACCCCAAGGCGCTCCTGGTCGCAGCGATCGTCCTTGTAGCCACCCACTTGGTCAGCGTGGTGCTTGGGAAGGACGAGGGGAGCTTGACCGTCAATCGCCAGGGGCTCGCCCGCGTCGCGCTGGTCCTGGCCGTGCCCCTGTCAGGCTATCTGATCCTTCTGCACGCCGGCTTTCTCCTGGGCGGCGCCTACCTGATTCTTGGCTTTGGCGCGCTCCTCAAGGAGCGCGGCTGGAGGCTGCTGCTTTTGGCAATCCTGGCTCCGCCCGCCGTCTACGGCTGCCTTGAGTATGGCTTCCACGTCCGGCTCCCAAGCCTGCTCGATGCCGTCTAAGCGCTCAGCCCACGAGCGTGGAGCCTGTCGCTCGAAAGCAGGGGCGGCTCAACACTTCGCGCGCTGCTTTCCTTGCGGAAAGCGAGATCAACAAGAGGGAGGTAAGACGATGATGACCTTGCAGAAAATACTTGGAGCGATCCCCTTCGCACTGGCCGCACTGGTGGCCAGTGTCCCGGTACAGTCTGCCCTGGCCTTTCCGGAAAAGGAGGTCGAGCTGATCGTGAACTACGGGGCGGGAGGGAGCACCGACCTTTCAACCCGCGTCCTCGCCGAGGCGGCCGCCGGGATTCTCGGCCAGCCGCTGCGTGTCGTGAACCGGGCAGGGGGCTCTGGCACCGTCGGGCCGGCCTTCCTCGCCAAGGCAAAGCCGGACGGCTACACGATCGGCGTCGCGAGCTTCTCTCCGATGGCCGTGGTGCCCCACCTCCAGGAGGTTCCCTACAGTCTCGACGACTTCCGCTTCATAGTCGGTCACGCGCGCTATCGCTCCGGCCTTGCGGTTGCCACCGGCTCGCCGTTCCAGTCAATGGCTGACGTCGTCGAAGCGACACGCTCCGGACGCGAACTCACCTATGCCGCAACCGATGCCTTGGGCGCCATCACCATGACGAGGCTGGGCCAGGAGATCGGCGCCAGTTTCAAATGGATCAGGTACAGCTCCGGCCAGGAGGCAACCACCGCCGCCCTCGGCGGCTTCGTCGATCTCCTGGTCGAGAACCCGACCAGCATCGCCCCGCAAGTCAAGAACGGCGCGCTGCGGCTGCTCGCTTCGACCAGCAGCGTCCGCTGGTACGAGCTTCCCGAGGTGCCGACCCTCAAGGAGCAGGGCTACGACGTCGAGGTGGAGAGCTACGCCGGGCTGGCCGCGCCGGCAGACACGCCGGACGACGTCATCAAGGTTCTGGAAGAGGCCTTCGCCAAGGCCATCAATAGCGAGCAGGTCCAGGCGACGCTGAGAAACCTGGGCATGGAGCCCGTCTACCTGTCATCGAAACAGTACGAATCGCTCCTGAAGGAGGGTTACAGGGCGATGGCGAGAGATCTGCCGAAGGCCGGGCTCGTCAAGGACAACTAGCCAAGCGGTGGCTCTGTTGGCGCTGTCTACCGTGACGGATCGAGGTCAAGGGCCGGACCTTCAGCCGGCCCTGGCCTTGCACGGTCCTTCGTCCGGCCGCCGTGGCGCCTGCTCGGTCAGCTCGGAACGTCAGGCAATCGCCGCCGTCGGAGGCCCGAGGGCGTTCGGGCGACCTGGCACCGGCCACCCGTAGGAAGACGACGATGCAGCCCCGACGCGTGCTTCTCGCTCGCCTCTTTCACGAATCCCATAGCTTCAACCCGCGGCCGACAACGCGAGAGCACTTCCGGATCGATCATGGCACGGCTCTGCTCGAGGGACTGCGCGACTCGAATTCGGTTCTCGCCGGACTGGCCGCCCGCTTCAAGGGTCTCGGCTACGAGATCCTACCGGGCGTCTCCGCGGTGGCACCTCCGGGCGGCCTGGTCGAACACGCCTTCTACCTCTCCATCAAGGAGGCGCTGCTCGAGCGGGCCGCCGCAGGAGATTTTGATGCGCTTGCGCTCGAGCTGCACGGCGCCATGGCAACGGGCGTGCTCGCCGACGTCGAGGGCGACCTCTTGAGCGATCTTCGCAGCGTCGTAGGGAGCGACATCCCGATCGGTGTCGGTCTCGACCTGCACGGCAACATGACCCCGGCCATGCTCCGCGCCGCCGACGTCGCCATCGCTTGCAAGGAGAATCCGCACTCGGATCTCTTCGCCTGCGGCACGCGCGTTGCCGACTCAATCGACGCCGTGCTCGACGGCCGCCTGCGCCCGGTCACCTGTCTGGTCAAGGTTCCCATGATCCTGACCGGCAACGCTGAGACCGGTCACGGCCCGCTCGCCGAGCTTCATCGGCGTGCACGGCTCGCCGTCGCAGCCGATCCGCGCTTGTGGGACGTGTCGATCTTCAACGTCTATCCCTTCGCCGACGACGCCGATATGGGCCAGGCCGTGCTGGCGGTCGCCGACCACGACCCCGCTCCGGCAATCGCGGTCGCGGAGACGATCGGCGATCTCCTCTGGCAATGGCGCGACCGCTTTGTCGACGACTTTCCGGACGTCGATAGCGCCCTTGATATGGTCGCGCGGGAGAGGGACAGACGCCCTTTCGCCCTGGCCGACATGGGCGACAGGGTCCTGGCCGGCGCCCCGGGCGACAGCAACGCGATCCTCGGGGCCGTCCTTGCGCGAGGCGACGGCCTCAAGGGGGCCGTACCGATCACCGACCCGGAGAGCGCAGCGGCCGCCAGAGCGGCCGGCATCGGCGCCGTCCTCACGCTCGCGGTCGGCGGCAAGCTCACGCCTGGATTCGATCCCATCGAGCTAACCGGGGAGGTGATCTCGCTTTCGGACGGACGCTTTACCTGCAGGGGACCGTATCAGGCTGGAGAAAGCGCATGCCTGGGGCCGACCGCGGTCATCAAGGCAGGCCGGCTTTCCGTCATCCTGACGACTCTTCCGGCCTTCACGCAGGACCCCAACGCCTTCGAGAGTCAAGGTGTGGCGATAGCCTCGCAGGACTTTCTGGTGGTCAAGTCCGGCTACCACTTCAAAATCTCCTTCGAGGGCATCGCCACGCCGCTCATGACCGAAAGCCCCGGGCTCAGCCGCTACCGGCCGGGTTTCTTCCACTGGGACCGCGGGCGCGTCCATCCGGCCTATTCCGTCTGCTACAGGCGCGCGCGGCCCAGCCTGTTCGATCGCAGACGGATGTCGTAGCAGGCCGGGGGGCCATGCTGCTTCAGCCGGACTCACCATTCGGACAGGGCTGCACCCGGCCAGCCCTATCTCCAGAATCGGCGCGGTTGCGGCGACCGCATCCCATCGCGCGATATCCTCGCGGTGATCAAGGCGATGTTGTCAGGCCTGATCCCGTTCGCCACAGCCGCCTCCGCAGGCAGGCCTCAGCCTCCCGAGCCTCAATGGGCCGTCGTATGCCGAAAGCCTGCTGCGGCGTCTCGGTCGTGCTGCGAACCGAGATCAGCTCTAGAACTCCATGGGCTCCCGCTACCAGGGTAGGCAGGCGCGTGGTGGTCGCCGTTCTTGTTCACTGTTCCTCCTATCAACAGGAGGAACGGAGCATGACTGTCGTGTGCCTGGATTGGGAAAGGGTGCATCTCCATGGAGCTGCGTGGATCTCGCACCACCGCTTGCGCTACCGCCTGTTCGTCGAGCGGCAGTGCTGGGAGGTGCCGAGCTACAATGGCCTGGAATATGACCAGTTCGACACGCCGGCAGCCAAGTACCTGCTGTGGCTCGATCGCGAGGGGAGTGCCCGCGGCATCACGCGGCTCATCCCCACGACCCGTCCCTACATGGTCAAGACCCTTTGGCCGGACCTGATTGACGGCGTGGCGCCTGAAAGCCCGTCAATCTGGGAGGCGACGCGCTTCGGCTGCGACCGCGACCTCGAACCTCACCTGCGTCGCCGCGTCGTGGCCGAGATGATCTGCGCCTGCCAGGAGTTCGGAATCGCCCGCGGTCTCCGAGGCTATCTCGGCGTCATGCCGCTAAGCATCTTCCGGCAGGTCATTGCCGCCGCCGGATGTCCTCTGGAGCAACTCGGGCCGGTGCGCAGGCTCGGCCGCCATTCGGCGGCGGCTGCCTATATTCATGTTTCATCGGAGATCCTAGCCATCGTCCGCCGTCAGACCGGGTTGAACGGTCCGGTCCTGCAACCGCCGCCGACACTGGCTGCCTAGGGGGCTGCCTAGGGGGCCGCCTAGGGGGCCGCCTAGGGGGCCGCCCAGGGAAAGAGATGAAGAATGGAGAAACCTCCGGTTCACGTTCAGCTTTGCGAGGAGTCGCGGGAGGAGGCTGCCTCCGGAATCCTGGCGGCGCTTAACTTTCTGGCCGGGGAAGCCCGGCGCATTGGGCTCCATAGGCTGGCCTCACTCATTCGAAGAGCAGCCAAGCAGGCGGCAGAATGCGCGCGGCGGCCGAGCTAGCATCCGGCCGACGCTCTTACTGACTGAAGCGTCAGCTAGCGGGAGGTATGGGGATGCAAGGTCTGCTCCAATGGCAGTGCCACCAGCGGCGACCAAGCGACGGGCCGAGCTCGCGCTCTGCTCGCTGGTGCCGCGACTGCGCACAGCGGAGCCATCAACCAGGTCCAGGCCTGGCTGCTGATGGCCCAGTTCAGCCACCGTCATGAGTCTGACAGTCGGCAGACGTAGTGATATCTCCGCGGTTGCGGCCCCTGCGCGCTGCACGGACAGGGCTGAGGGCAAGGGGTGGCGAGAGCCGGGCCACTTTCGGCGCGTCAGTTCAGAGCGCCGGTTCGCGCCGGCAGTCGCCAAGTGCCATGGCGCTGTGTATCAAGCTGGACCCGCCGCTCGTTGTAGCCTGCCACGCGGTGGCGGCGACCCGCGCCAGGCGGAGGCAGATGGGGGAAGACTTGGCGCAGGATCCTGGTGAGGGTCCGCTGCGCCCACCACTTGTCGTGGTTGGCGTCGAGGATGCCTCTATACGCTCGTTTCTGGCGTACATCTTGAAGCAGAGCGGCTTCAGGGTGCTGGCCGCGGGCGACGGCAAGGAGCTCACAGGCGCTCTCGAGCGGGAAGTGCCGGCGGTCGTGCTCTTCGAGACGCCGCAAAGCGGCCTCGATGCGGCGGCGCTCTGCACGGCGCTGCGGGTCGATCAGCGGACCCGCGAGACTGTCATCATTGTCATGACGCCGCCGAACGGCGACGAGGAGCAAGCGGATCTGCTGAACGCGGGAGCCGACGCCTGCCTCACCAAGCCCGTCCTGCCGGAAGCGCTGATCGCCCACATTCGCGCGGCCCTGCGTCGGGCCGGAAGGAGCGATGAGACTGGAGCGCTCCTCACATTTGCCGATCTTGAGATGGACCTGGTTGCCTATCGCGTCCGTCGGGGCGGCCGCGAAATCCGCCTGGCTCCGACCGAGTTCCGCCTGTTGCAGCATCTCATGCAGAACCCGCGCCGGGTCTACACCAGGCAAGAGCTGCAGAATGCGGCCTGGCCGCCGAACGTCCATCTCGGGCCCCGCACGGTTGACGTCCACGTCGGCCGCTTGCGGCAAGCGCTCAAGAGCGCCGGCGGGAAAGACTTGATCCGCACCGTGCGGTCCGTCGGCTACGCGCTCTCCGATTGACGAGCAGGGCCCGCCTCAAGGAAAGGCTGAACTGCGGAGGGCTGCCTCGAGCGGAGCCATCATCGCCTTTGGAAGCCCGGCATAGTGCCATCAAGGGGGTGGCGAAGCGAAAGCGGCTCCCTGCGGATTGGCATCGGCGTTGGCGCCCGCCATTGGCCGCCCCGCCTCGAGGCGGCGAAAATGCCGCTCCTTCTCTTCGCTGCGCCCCACAATGATGAGCCAGACCGACCAGCCGGTCGGAGCCACCTTGTGCTGCGACTCCCGAAGAATGGGGAGGAGCCAGGGTGCAGCTCCTTGACGTCACTCTGACAGCGTCGCTTGCTGTCTGCTGCGAGCAGGCTGCGATTGGTTTCGGATGATCCTTTGCTCAGGATGGCTCAGGAAGGAGGCGGATTTCCGTCTGCCTCCGATCTGCTGGCTCTCCGCCATAGTCGAGCGCGGCAAGAACCGCCATCCAGAACCTGCAGTCATCGGTTCTGCCGTCAGTGGTCGCCACCAGGAGGCACTCGGCCGAGGCCCGTGCGGCGTCCCTGCCGTAGATGCCTCTCAACGCTCGAGCCGCCTCATCGGGGCTTGCCAGGTCCCAGAAGCTGCTCCAGTCAATCTCGATCGCGCGCATGCCGAAACCTCCCGCGGGGTCGGTCCGGCACGGGGTGAAAGGCAACGGCCGGACGTTCCAAACCCGTCGGGAAGCGGGCACACGGTCCTCGGTCTCCTGGACCGGCGGACATCTTCGTGTCGTCCCTGGCCGTACAAGTAGCTGGTCCCGGCGCGACGCTGTACGTTCGTCGCCCACGACTTGGCAAAGGGCAGGTAGCTTCGCAGACCGGATGGAGTTGCGCAACCGGTACGGGAGCCAGCGGGCTTCCGAAGATGAGGCCAACAACGAGCCGTCTCGCGGCGATGCTTGCCGATACCGCCAGGCACAACAGAAGTCCGGAGGCAGGGCTGTCCCTCGCCGGGCTGCTGGCCTTCGAAACCCCCAGCTACACGGGTGATGCGGCGGCGGCCTGTTGACCAAAGGCTTTTGCTGGCCGCCTTTGTCCCCTTCGGTGACATGGAGGCGGCAAGCCTCCTGCTGACAAGACCGCTATCTGTCTTTCCAGGGAGCCACTCCGCCCGTTACGCACTCGCAGCAAAAGCTTTAAACAATCTTTGATTGCGCTTTCTGCGCCCTTCTCAGAACCTTGGCGCAAGGGCGGGGCAACGGCTCGCGGGTCGTCGGGGACACCGTGCCGGTCCAGCTCCGAAGGCGGCTACGGCCGCGGATAAAGGGGCAGTCAAAGGTGCCATCGCGGAAAGCATCACCGCGGGTGCGGTGCAGATCTCGAGCAACGAGCTGGCGGCAGCTGCCGCGCCTGTCCTGGCGATGGCCGATCGGCAGCGCACCTATGATGCTGCATCGCTCAGTCGGAGCGTCTCGAGCCGACCGATGCAGTCGTCCTCCAGAAATCCCACCACGTCGCAGCGTCGCGATGCGGCGCCGTATTGCGAAGGCCAGGGCCGCTGCTTGATCGAACGGCCATGCCGGGTAAAGGCCCGCCGGACTTCCATGTCCTGCTGCGCCCCGACGACACTGTCTTGCTGATCCTGGACTATCAGGAGCGCTTTGTCGCCAGGCTCCCAGCGGGCCTTCGAGAATCGCTTGCCAACAGTACCCTGGCTTTGGCGAAGCTCGCACGATCCTGCCAGGCTCCCGTCGTGCTCAGCAACGTGTCGCCGCGCATTGCGGCTGACAAAGCCGCCGATCCGCTGAAGGAGTACCTGCCGAGTGAGGCGGAGCAGTATCGCAGCACGCTGAACTGTTGGGAGGATCCGGCACTCTACCAAGGGATCGAAGGGTTGCGTCGCCGCCGCCTGCTCATCGCTGGCCTTTGGACCGAGTCAGCCGTCTCCTTTGCGGCTCTCTCTGCCCTGGAGATCGGCTATGATGTCTACGCTGTTACGGATGCCATGGCTGGCTTGACCGCCGCTTCACATGAAACGGCGATCCGGCGCTTGATGCAGGCTGGCGTCGTTCCCATCAGCTGGCTACAGCTGCTGTTCGAGTGGTACCGCATAGTTTCGGTCAAGCAGGAGCCGGCCGCTCAGGCACTTGCTCAGCTGGCGGGAGAGCATGCTGACCTGGACTTCGAGCATTATGCGCTTCGCTGATTGTTTGAGGCACAGCGCAAAAGTTGCAGCGCGCCCGCGCAATTGCGCGAGCCAGTGTTGACGTACTGGAGCCAGACGGAAGATGGCGGTGGAGTTGCTCATCCATCAAAGAGCCCGCTGACTGCTTTGCTACCAAAACGTTCGGGGCTCGCTGTCATGGTCCGACGGCATTCGCCGCCGTCATACGGCGCCCGCCCCAGCTAGCGTCGTGACAGTCGGCACTCCACCGCGCGCCGACGCTTGTTAGTAGGGGGCAGAGTGCTTTGGTGCGTTCCATATTTCAGTACTTGACGAAGGGCACGGTTGAAGCAGGAAAGGCAGGAAATCTCTGGCGATCGACATACGACGATCAGATACAAGCGTTGGATCATATATCATCGACCAGTGACTCAGCCTGCCTCGGCCTCAGACTTGAGCCCTGCGAGATGTTCTTTGCAAACTGTCTCAACCAGAAACTGGAGCTGCCCTGTCTGCTCGCTGAGCCACTGCAAGGCTTCATTACTGATCGTGTAATACCTGGAGTACCTAGCTTTCACATAGGCCTCTGTTAGGCGGTTAAACCAGGCTCGGTGCCGCCTAGTCTCGCGCGGCCAGGCGTTTACCAGACGACGATCTTGCTCCTCCGCCAGCGAGCGCAAGAAGGTAATGTTGTGCGAGGGAGGACTATAGTTGGTTAGGGTCAGGAGTAGCGTAGAATAGGTGTGCTCGATAGCTTGGTGGAGTTCGAAGGCGGCGTGACTAAGTTGCCGATCGTCCAGCGCTTTCCTAAAAAGTTCGAGATGATATAAGGCGAACGACAACCGTCCGTCAAAGTGCTCCTTAGCTGTCGTATAGGCTTCTTTGGGAGTTCTGGGGTGAGGTTCAACAAGTGGCTCGTCATCCAGCTCATAGAGTACGATGCCTTCCTTGCGAATGTCGGTGAAGAAGTATTGACCCTTCTTCAGGGCCTCGTTCACCTCGCGACGGCTGTGCACAATGAAGCTGACTGGCGTCTTCACCACTCGGTCGCGCTGTAGCCGATCTCTCGCCTTGTGCCAGTAGGCCTCGTATTCGGTCAGCTTGCGATTGTTGACGACAATCAATAGATCGAAGTCACTCCGGTAGCCCTTGGTGGTATGCGGCTCATCGACCCAGGTGCCTCGCGCGTAGGAGCCAAAGAGGATGATCTTGAGGATGCGGCCTTTCTTTTTCCAGTCTGTCTCTCCCAAAGCGAGCGCATCCTCGAACTCCTCGTGCAGGATTTCGACCACCCGCTCGAGCTCGCGTTGCTTCTTCTCCGGCAAATGATCGAGATTGCTCTTCATCAGTCGGGTGTTGGCAGTCCTATAGATCGTCAGTCTCGCTGCTTCTACAGCTTGCGGCGGCGAATTTGAAGAGTGAAATCATATGCCTGGGCTATTCTATTGAATAGCTGCCTAGCTGGATAGGAACTGGGAGGTCAGGGTCCTGCAAACTCCCTTCCGGCTGACGACTTGAAACAGGGCACGCACATACTGGGCTCAGCAGGTGGCCGGATATCGAGCTCGTTGGGTTGCCCCGGAGTGCTCGTGATCGCTGCAGGGACCCCGAGAGGGAGAGGGCGATTGGGGATCTGTGATGGGTTCTGGAGGCGAGAGAGAGGCTCTTGCCGGCCCGTCGCAGAGAGGATCCCCGATGTACGCTCCCGATCTCATCCAGAACATCCCCCTCGACAAGCTCGTCAAGTCCCCGCGCAACGCGCGCAAAACGCCGTCCTCCGAGACCGCCAGCGCGGAGCTCAAGGCGAGCATCGCCGTCCATGGGCTCCAGCAGAACCTCGTCGTCGCCCCGGCCAACGGCGAGGGTACCCATGAGGTGATCGCCGGCGGCCGGCGCCTCGCGGCCTTGAAGGCCCTCCAGGCGGAGGGCAAGTTGCCGCCGGACTGCGTCGTCCCCTGCTTGGTCCGGACGGAGCAGGTTGCGGAGCTCTCGCTTGCTGAGAACATCGTCCGCGAAGCAATGCATCCGGCCGATCAGTTCGAGGCTTTCGCCGCCCTCGTCGACACGGGCGAGACAGTACCCGGGATCGCGGCCCGCTTCGGTGTCTCCGAGAAGCTCGTCCGCCAGCGCCTCAAGCTCGGCAAGGTGGCGCCCAAGCTCCTTGCCGCCTACCGCGCCGAGGAGATGGACCTCGAGACGCTGACGGCCTTTACCTTGTCGGACAGCCACAAGCGCCAGCTCGCGGTCTGGAAGCAGGTCAGGAACGAGCACTGCGGCGTCTCGCCCCACACGGTCCGCCGCCTTCTGACCGAGAAAGCGATAGCCGCCGGCTCGCGCCTCGGCCGTTTCGTGGGCGTCAAGGCCTACGAGCAGGCGGGCGGGCGCGTGACCCGCGACCTCTTCAGCGAGCGGGATGAGGGCTATCTCGACGACGTCAAGCTGGTCCACAAGCTCGCGCTCCAGAAGCTCGAAACCAAGGCCAAGGAGCTCGAGGCCACCTGGAAGTGGGCCAAGCCCATGCTCGAGCCCGACTACGGCTTCACCGCGGAGTTCGCCCGGGTCTATCCCCAGCCGGTCGACGTCCCGGCGGAGGTCACCGAGGAGCTGGAGCACCTCGACCGGCGCGAGGACGAGCTCATGAGCGTCGACGAGGACGACTGGACAGAGGAGCTCGAAGCCGAGGCCGACCAACTCGCAGCCCGGCGCGAGGAGCTGCAGCAGATCGTCCAGGAGCACGTCGCGTACAGCGAAGACGACTGCAAGCGCGCCGGCTGCATCGTCACCATCGGCCATGACGGCGACTTCCAGCTCTACGAGGGCCTGATCCCGCGCGACGAGATCGCCGGCGAGGGCGATGGCCACGACGGTGAAGAGCCGGGCGCAATGCCATTGGACGAGCCGGTCTGGGCGCCCCTGTCTGGCGAGCAGGCGGTCCGCAAGGCGCACGGCTTCAGCCAGGGACTGATCGACGACCTGAAAGCCCACCGCCTGCAGATCACCAAGGGCTACTTGGCCGAGGACTTCGAGGCGGCCTTCGACGTCGCGCTTTACAGCCTGTGCATCGATATCCTCCACCTCGGCTATCGCGCCAATCCCCTCGACCTCCGCGCGGTCCAGACCCACGAGTACAGTTCTTTGGGTGATCTCAAAGACACGCCAGCCGCCCGACGCCTGGCGGTCCGGCACGAGGGGCTCGATGTCGCCTGGCTCGGCCTTCCAACGGCCGAGGGCTTTGCCGAGATGTGCGCCCTCTCGTCCGAGGCCAAGCAGGCGCTGTTCGCCTGGTGCATCGCGCAGACCCTCCAGCCCCAGCTCGCCTTCGAGGACAAGGCGAACCCGGTAATCGAACAGGTCGGCGGTCGGCTCGGATTCGACTTCGCCGCCCATTGGCGGCCTACCGCCGACAATTACTGGGGACGGGTCAGGAAGTCCCATGCGCTCGAGGTCGGCGCTGCCGTTCTCGGTGACCGCTGGGAGCGCGACCACGCCAAGGACAAGAAGCCGGTGCTCGCCAAGGCGATGGAAGCCGCGTTCGCAGGCGACGGCGTGGCCACGCTCGGCCTCGACCCCGAGACCGCCGCGCGGGCCAGCGCCTGGGTCCCGCCCGGCATGGCGTATGGCGTGTCGCACGATGCGCTGTCGCCGGCCGACGCGGACACCGTCGACGCGCCTGACCGGCCCGATGACGAGCCCGACACGGACACGGAGGCGGAAACGGTGCCGGCCTTCCTGACCGCGGACACACAGCCTGCGGACGTCGACGCATCCCGAGCCTAAGGCATGTCGACGACAACCGGCGGGGATGCCGCGCGCGGCACGCCGCCGGTCCTTTCCGTGCTCCCGATACCGGAGATCCACCATGACAACGGACTACCGCATGCTCGATCGCGTGTCCGGCCAGCGTCTCATGACGGTGCGCGCCTGCGATATCGAGCGCATCGAGGAACACGAGTCCGACCCTGATCTCTCATACCTCGATCCCGACGCCGATCCCGATTACGCCGCACAGAACGCCGAACGCCTGGCTGCCTATCGCGCGGGTGCATGGCATTGCATCGCCATCAAGGCGCGGGCCGCGTTGCTCATCGGACTCGGCGAGGCAGCCGTCATCCAGGTCGTCGAGAGCCCCGGCCTGTGGGGCATCGAGAGCGACAGCGACCCCGGCTATCTCGACGAGGTGTCCCGCGAAGAGACCGAGACCCTGCGCCACATGCTCGCGCAGCGGAACGTCACGGTCGTCGACACCTGAGACCAGCGGTACTGGAGTCGCGCTCCTCCGATCTCTCCTAACCACCGCCATCCCGAGAACTCGATCGCGCACCGCGCTTCCGAGACCGTCACCGCTTCGCCCGATCCGGCCTTCGCAGCCGGGGCGGCTGCTTCGGCGGAGTGGACGAGGAAGAGGGCGGCGCCCCGTCGGGCCGACGGGTTCCCAGGCGAGAGAGAGGCTCTCGCCGCTCGTCGCTGACGGGAGCTCCCCCATGAAGCTCATCACCAAGGAGATAGAGCGCCGGCTGCTCGAGAACGGCCGCCGGCCCGACGAGGACCACCGGCCGGTGGCCAAGTTCTTCGACCCCTGCGGCGCGGCCACCTGGCTCATCACCCAGATGGACCCTGACGAGCCGGACATCCTGTTCGGACTCTGCGATCCCGGGCTCGGCTTCCCCGAGCTCGGCAGCGTCCGGCTCAGCGAGCTCAGGAGCGTGAGGGGCCGGCTCGGCCTCGGTATCGAGCGCGATCTCTATTTCGAGGCCCGCTACCTCTTGAGTGTCTATGCCGAGGCTGCGCGCCTCGCGGGCACGATCGTCACCGCGACGCGGCTGCTCGACGACGCCGCCCTCCGCCTCGGCCATCCTCTCGATCGCTCTGACACCGGAGACGCGCCATGACCACCTACACCGTGCAATGCGGCTACGCCGCCTACTACGCCAACACCGTGCAGGTGGAGGCGGAGAGCCTCGAGGCCGCCCTTGAACAGGCCATCGAGAAGGCCAACGACGATCCCCACTGGAGGGCGCTCGACCATTGCGGACCGACCTTTGTCGATGCCGTGGCCGAGGGCGCCGACGCCGACCCCTGGTCGACCTTTAGCTCGGTGCTACCGATCCCAGACCGCTTCACCGAAGAGGGCGAGCCGCCCACCGTCACCGTGATCATAGAGAGCGGCAGCGTGCAGGACGTCACTGTCGCGGGTGGCCGAGTGCGCGTCCTGGTCAAGGACTATGACACCGAGGGTCTCGATCCCGCTGTCTACGACATCCGCCGTGACGAGATCGGCGACGAATTCACTCTCACTGACCGAAGTCCTTGAGGAGCACTTCGATAACTGCGGCCGGCCGCGCGTCGTGCTGAACCGGCCCTACGCTCAGCCCATCGGTACGAGAGCGAGAGGGGAGGCCGGGAACGGGCGAAGCCCGGGCGGGACGAAAGAGAGCGCGGTCCGTCGGGGCGCCCGTTCCCCGCTCTTGGAGACCCGCCATGCCGACCACCGCTCCCGCGCCCCGCCAAGGGGGTGCGCTCCCTCTCTTTTCCCCGCAAGCCCCGGACAAGGTCTCGGGGCTTTTTCATGCCGGGACCATCCTCGGTCGCCTCCTCGAGAAAGGCCGCGTCCTGGACGCCAAGCTGTTGCGCTGCGCCATGGAGGAGGCCTTCGGCGCTTCCGACGCCGAGGGCGCCTGGGTCTGGAAGGACGCCTACGAGGCCGTCGAGGTCGCCCAGGTCCTGTTCCTCCAGAAGTTCGGCCGCACCATGGACGCCCAGGCGGCCACGCCCGCCGACCTGCTCGCCATGCTGGCGCGGCTGGCCGAGCGTCTGCCCAGCCAGACCCGGCGCTCCGAGGAGTCCCAGCACCTCCAGCAGTTCTCTACGCCGATCACGCTCGCCGCGGTCGCCGCCCGGGCGGGACGCATCGGCCGCGGCGACCTCGTGCTCGAGCCGTCGGCTGGCACGGGCCTGCTCGCGGTCTTCGCGCAGATCGCCGGGGCCGCGCTGGCGCTCAACGAGACCGCCGAGACCCGAGCTGGACTTCTCGCGCGACTCTTTCGTAAGGCGCCCGTCACCCGACACAACGCCGAGCAGATCCACGACCACCTGCCGGTTGGGCTGCGCCCGAGCGTCGTGCTCATGAACCCACCGTTCTCAGCGTCGCCCGCGGTGGCGGGACGCTACCGCGCCGCCACGGCGAAGCATGTTGGCTCGGCGCTCGCGAGGCTCGCCGAGCGCGGCCGGCTGATCGCCATCACCGGCAATAGCTTCGCCCCCGACAACCCGGCCTGGCGCGAGACCTTCGATCGCTGGCAGGAGAGGGCCCGCGTCGTGTTCTCCGCCGGGCTCGCCGGCAAGGTCTATGCGCAGCACGGGACCACGGCGGAGACCCGGCTCACCGTCATCGACAAGGTTGCCCCAGGCGATCACGAGTCGCGCACGGCCTCTCACGGCACGGCAGACACCGTCGAGGCGCTTCTCGCGCTGATCGAAGCTCACCTCCCCGAACGGCTGCCATTGCCCGATGCGGTCGCGCGCGCCAATGGCGCCAGGACAGCAGTCACGCCCCAGCGCCCCGCTGTCCGCGTCAATGGATCGCCTGAGCCCGAGCGCCGGCTGCCGCTGCGGCGGCCGTCACATCGGCTCGATGCACCGGACACGGTCGAGCTCGCCTATGAGACCCGCGACTGGATCCCGGCCGGCAGGCCGATCACCGAGGCGCTCTACGAAGGCTACGAGGTCCAGTCCGTCGTCATTCCCGGGGCCCAGCCCCATCCGACCAAGCTGGTGCAGTCGGCGGCGATGGCCTCGGTGGCGCCGCCCAAGCCCCGCTACCGGCCCCATCTGCCCGAGCGCCTCGTGAACGAGGGAGTTCTCTCCGACGCCCAGCTCGAGAGCCTGATCTATGCCGGCGAGGCCCATGCGGGCTTGCTTGCCGGCCACTACGCGGTCGATGCGACCTTCGATGCGGTGAGCGCGGTCGCGCCTGAGACCGCGGGCACCGTGCGCTTCCGGCGCGGCTGGTTCCTCGGCGACGGCACTGGCGCCGGCAAGGGCCGCCAGGTCGCCGGCATCATCCTCGACAACTGGCTCAAGGGTCGGCGCCGGGCGCTCTGGATCTCCAAGTCCGACAAGCTGATCGAGGACGCGGTGCGCGACTGGACCGCCCTCGGCGGCGCCAAGAGCGACATCATCGCCCTCTCGCACTACCGCCAGGGTGCCGCCATCCAGCTCGGCGACGCCATCCTCTTCACCACCTACGCGACGCTGCGCACGGCCGAGCGCCAGGGCAAGTGCTCGCGGGTCCAGCAGATCGTCGAATGGTTGGGGCGCGACCCCGGCCCCTCGGGTCAAGCCCAAGGGCAGGCCGGGGCAGGCTTCGACGGCGTGATCGTCTTCGACGAGGCCCACGCCATGGCCAACGCCGCCGGCGACAAGAGCGCCCGCGGCGAGAAAGCGCCCTCGCAGCAGGGTAGGGCAGGCCTGCGCTTGCAGAACGCGCTGTCGAATGCCCGCGTGGTCTACGTCTCCGCGACCGGCGCCACCACCGTCAACAACCTCGCCTATGCCTCGAGGCTCGGGCTCTGGGGCACTGGCGACCTCCCCTTTGCCAGCCGCACCGACTTCATCGCCGCCATGGAAGCGGGCGGCATCGCCGCGATGGAGGTGATCTCGCGCGACCTCAAGGCGCTCGGGCTCTACGCCTCGCGCGCGCTCTCCTACGAGGGCATCGTCTACGAGATCGTCGAGCACGCGTTCACAGCCGAGCAGGTCGCGATCTACGACGCCTACGCCGACGCCTTCAAGATCATCCACCAGAACGTCGAGGCCGCCCTCGAAGCCGTCAACATCACCGGTCCCGAAGGAACCTTGAACCGCAACGCCAAGGCCGCCGCGCGCTCGGCCTTCGAGTCCAACAAGCAGCGCTTCTTCAACCACCTCCTGACCGCCATGAAGTGCCCGACGCTGATCAAGGCGATCGAGCGCAATCTCGACGAGGGTCACGCCGTCGTGGTGCAGGTGGTCTCGACCGGCGAGGCGCTACTCGATCGGCGCTTGGCCGCGATCCCGGCCGCGGAATGGTCCGACATCGCGGTCGACATCACGCCGCGCGAGTACGTCCTCGAATACCTGGCCCATTCCTTCCCGACGCAGCTCTTCGAGGTCTATTCCGACGAGGACGGCAACCTCCTGTCGCGGCCGATCTACGACGCCGACGGCAACCCGGTTCTCTCGCGCGAAGCGGTCGAGCGACGCGACCGCCTGATCGAGCACCTGGCCGCCCTCCCGCCGGTCCAGGCAGCCCTCGACCAGATCGTCTGGCACTTCGGCACCGAGCAGGTGGCCGAGGTCACCGGGCGGGCGAAGCGCGTCGTGCGCAAGACCGGCGCCGGCGGCGACCGGCTCTGCGTCGAGAGCCGGCCGGTCTCGGCCAACTTCGGCGAGACTCAGGCCTTCATGGACGACGAGAAGCGCATCCTCGTCTTCTCCGATGCCGGCGGCACGGGGCGCAGCTACCACGCCGACCTCGGGGCCCGGAACCGGCGCCTGCGCGTCCACTATCTCCTGGAGCCTGGCTGGAAGGCCGACACCGCGATCCAAGGGCTCGGGCGCTCCAACCGCACCAACCAGGCCCAGCCCCCTGTGTTCCGGCCGGTCGCCACCGACGTCAAGGGCGAGAAGCGCTTCCTCTCGACCATCGCGCGGCGCCTCGACACGCTGGGCGCCATCACCCGCGGCCAGCGCCAGACCGGTGGCCAGGGTCTCTTCCGCGCCGAGGACAATCTCGAGAGCCCCTATGCCAAGGCAGCGCTCCGCCAGTTCTACCAGGCGCTTCACGCCGGGCGCATCGCCTGCTGCTCGCTCGCGACCTTCGCCGAGCACACCGGGCTCGAGCTCACGGACCAGGACGGCAGCCTCAAGGAAGACCTGCCGCCCATCACCCGCTTTCTCAACCGCATGCTGGCATTGCGCATCGTGCTCCAGAACGCGCTCTTCGAGGCGTTCGAGGCGCGGCTCGAGTCGCAGATCGACGGCGCCATCGCCTCAGGCACCTACGACGTCGGCGTCGAGACGCTGATCGCCGAGAGCTTCGCCGTTACAGAACGGCGCACGGTTTACACCCATCCGGCCACCGGTGCCGAGACGCGCAGCTACCGCGTCCGGCGCAGGGACCGCAACCGGCCGCTTGCGTTGCATGAAGCGCACCAGATCGCGTTGCGGCGTCATGGCGAGCTGGTCGTCAACCTGGCCTCCAGCCGCGCCGCCGTGCGCATCCCCGCACCCGGCCGCATGCACGACAATGGCAGCGTCGAGGCGCGCGTGCGTCTGGTCCGCCCCCTGGGCCGCGAGACTATGAGCCTCCGCGACTACAACACCTCGCGCTGGGAGCCGTCGGCCCACAACCGGTTTGGCACGCTCTGGGAGAAGGAGATAAGCGAGGTTCCCGAGTTCTCGACGAGCGAGTTCCACGTCATCACCGGGCTCCTGCTGCCGATCTGGAACCGCCTGCCTGCCGACAACATGCGCGTCTACCGCCTGCAGACCGACGACGGCGAGCGCGTCATCGGCCGGCTCGTGACCCCCGAGGCCTTGGGCGCCGTCTATGCCGCACTCGGTGTCGACGCGCATCACGCCCTGTCCGCGGACGATGTGTGGGCGGCGGTCATGGAGCGGGGCGCCAGCGTCGCCCTCGCCGGGGGGCTCAACCTGCGCCGCGCCCGCGTCATGGACGCCGAGCGCTTCGAGGTCGCTGGCTTCGCGGCGGGCGCCGTCGATCTGCTGAAGGCGCTCGGCCTCGTGAGCGAGATCATCACCTGGAAGCTGCGCCTCTTCATTCCGACCACTGAGGAAGGCGTCGTCATTCTCGGCCGGCTCCTCGACCGCCATCCCGTCCTCGAATGCACAGTGCGGGCGTGAGCGGGGGAGGGTGCCATGACCGATCATCCCGCCGCCGACCTGGCTCGGCGCCTGGCGGCGCGCGCCGAGGACGTCTGCCGCCGCTATCTCGCCAATGGCCACCGATCGGGACGCTACTGGTTCGCCGGCGACGTCCACAATGGAAAGGGCCGCAGCCTCTATGTCCGCCTCGACGGTCCGCTCGCGGGCCCGGGCGCGGCCGGTAAGTGGACCGAATATGTTGCGC
>JBHJOF010000315.1:0-8728 GCA_050330055.1 Kiloniellales bacterium | reverse complement strand
GCCAGGCGGTCGAGGCGCAGGCGGTGGCGGGCGTCGGTCAGGCGGCGGCCGCCAGCCAGCACCGCCGTGGTCGCGCCCAGGCCGGTGCCGCCGGCGATCAGGAACATGATCAGGAGCTGGTACTTGACCGCCTCGATCGGCTCGACGCCGGCGAGGATCTGGCCGGTCATCATGCCGGGCAGCGAGACCAGCCCGGTCGCGGCCATGGAGTTGATGATTGGCATCAGCCCCGCCTTCATCGCATGGCGCGTGGCCGGCAGCAGGGCCTGCTGCCGCGTCGCGCCCAGCATGAGCTGCGCCTCGACCCCGGCGCGCTCGCGCACCAGGCTGGTGGTCAGGCTGTGCAGGCCGAGGCTGATGCCGGTCATGGTGTTGCCCAGGATCATGCCGAGCAGCGGCAGGGCATAGCGCGGGTGATACCAGGGCTCGGGCGAGACCTGGGTGGTCAGCGCGAAGATGGTGACCAGGCTGGCCGCCACCAGCATGCAGGCGGTGCCCAGTCCATAAGACCAGAAGCCGGCCAGGCGGCGTTCCTGGCGCGCCATGATCTCACGGCCGGCGAAGAGCACCATGGCGAGCGCGGCGAGTCCGGTCCAGAGCGGCGAGACCAGGGCGAAGAGCGTGGTCAGCACCAGGCCGACCAAGGTGAGCTGCACGATCATGCGCAAAGCGGCGATGGCGAGCTGGCGCTCGATGCGGAGCGCCAGCAGCAGCGACAGCCCGCCGTTCAGCAGCACCAGGGTCGCGGCCAGCGCCAGGTCGAGCGTGTCGAGGCGGATGTAGCTCATGGCGGCACCTCCTGCGCCTGGCCCTTGCTGATGGCCAGGGCACGCCGGGCAAGGCGCCTGGCCTGCGCCTCGTCGTGCGTGACCCAGAGCGCAGCGGCGCCCTGCGCCAGCCGCTCCACGACCAAGCGCTCGACGCTCTCGGCCGCGACTTCGTCAAGACCCGAGGTCGGCTCGTCGAGCAGCAGCACGCGCGGCTCGAGCAGCAGCACGCGCACCAGACCGAGCCGCTGCCGCTCGCCGGTCGAAAGGCGCAGCACCGGCCAGTCATCGCAGTCGGCCGGCAGGCCGAGCGCCTCGACCAGGGACACGGCCTTGTCCCAGTCGGGATAGTGCGCGCCGACGGACTCGGCCCACCAGCCCGGCTCGGCCGGCAGATAGGTCACCAGGCGGCGCCACTGCGGTGCCGGCATGGCCTCGCGCGCGTGCCCGTCGAGCGTGACGCTGCCGCTGTTCGGATCGAGGTCGGCGATGGCGCGCAGCACCAGCGACTTGCCGGCGCCGGAGGGCCCGCGCACGGCGATGCATTCGCCGTTATCCAGCTCGAAGGAGATCGGCCCCAACCCGGGCCGGGCGAGATCCTGCACCGAAAGCATGCAAGGCCTTCTCTACGAGGGGCCCGGTCGCGATTTCAGCTCAGGCCATCCAAGAGCCGGTCCATCGTCTCCCGCCCGAAGGCGGCGTAATGCCCGGGGTAGACCCGCTCGACCGGCAGGGCGCGCAGGCGCTCCGCGGTCATGGCAGCGTATTCTCGATTGCGCGGCGCCAGCTCGAAGCCTTCCGGTCCCTGGAACAGAACGTCGCTGGTGAAGAGGCTCCCCGTCGCCGCTTCCCACAGACAGATGCTTCCGGCTGTCGGCAGCGGCGTGTGAATCACCTCGAAGACGCGATCACCGAGGTCAATGGCATCGCCGTCCTGCAGTGACCGGGTAACGCTCGCCGGCCGCATTGCATAGCCGACGGTCGAATAGCCGGCCCACGGTAGAGCAAGGAGCATGCCGTCGGACACGTAGTCGTCCGCGACCGAGGTGGTTCCGTCGGGCGCCTCGATCGCCGCCCGGTCGGCTTCGTGCGCCAGCACTTCTTCAAACTCGTAGAGGCCGCCGGCGTGATCGTAGAAGCAATTCAGCGCGATGGCCTTGATCGGCTGTTCGAGCCGGGCCGAAAGAGTCGCCCGCAACGGCGCGATCCCGGTTCCCGTGTCGACCAGCAAGCTACAGTCACGGCCCTGCGCGAGCCACATGTTTCCGGCGTAGTAGGGGTCGATATGGACTTCGCGGATGTGCAGCAGAGCTTCGCCCGCCTGCTCGATGCCAAACCAGTGATCCGCTACGGGCTTTTCCATGGAATCAGCCTTGCGCCGCGATGTCGGCGCAGGTCTTGCCGCCGTGCGCCGCCGACCAGGTCTCGGGGTCGTTCAGGAAGGCGCGTACCCTCGCAATGCCCTCAAGCGAGAGATAGCCGCGCGCCTCGGCGACCGCCAGCGCGTCCCACCAGGTGGCGAGCGCATGCAGCTTGACGCCGCGCGCCTCGAGCTCGGCCACGCTCTGCGGAAAGATGCCGTAGTGAAAGATCACGAAGCAGTGGCCGACCTGGGCGCCGGCCTTGCGCAGCGCCTCGACGAAGTTGAGCTTGGAGCCGCCGTCGGTCGCCAGGTCCTCGACCAGCAGCACGCGCGCCCCCTCGGCGAAGGTCCCTTCGATCTGCGCGTTGCGGCCGAAGCCCTTGGGCTTCTTGCGCACGTAGACCATGGGCAGGTCGAGGCGTTCGGCGATCCAGGCGGCGAAGGGGATGCCCGCGGTCTCGCCGCCGGCAACCACGTCGAGTCCGTCACCG
Source organism: Kiloniellales bacterium (assembly GCA_050330055.1). Taxonomy (GTDB): domain Bacteria; phylum Pseudomonadota; class Alphaproteobacteria; order Kiloniellales; family JAKSDN01; genus JBHJOF01. The sequence goes on along the minus strand of JBHJOF010000315.1, from coordinate 6,107 downwards.
GCGACTACGTCTCGGATCAGCCCGACCGCCTGGTCCATCAGGATGCCGCGCTCGCGCGGGAAGGAAATGATCTTGCGGCAATCGACGTAGACCGGGCTGGCACGCCCCGAGGTGAAGATGAAGGGGTCATCCGGGCGGAACAGCACCGCCTCGATGTCGAGCAGGATACCGGCGGCGGTTAGCGCCGCGTCGTTCGGCTGATGGGAACTTTGCATTGTCGTGATCTCCCCCGATCGTCGCCCGACCGGCCGTCTCCTTGTGATGGATCAATATCGGCAAGCGGGCGTTACTGCAAGCGATTGGCCTCCCCTGACGGGAGGATACTCATAGCAGTCAATCTCGCTATGCTGGTTGGACGTAAGCTACAGGAAGGAGCGAGCGATGGCCTGTCACATCTGCGGCGGCAGTGGCGTCTATGAAGCGAGCGGTCACGAAAGCGGCTATTTCGTCGTGGAAACCTACCGCTGTCCCTGCCGTGGCGGCAGCCGGCTTCTCGAGCGGACCAGCTTCCAGCAGGCCAGCGGCATAAGCGTCTTGGCCGGCTTCGCGTTGCTGGCCCTGATCGCCGTGCAGCTGCTTTGATTGGCCGGGCGCGCCGGGTCCGGCCGAGTGGCAATCTTGTTGCTCGGTTGGGCGCGGAAGCTCGTCGCGTGTTGGCCGCGACACAGTGTCCGACTTATCTCGCTTGACCGGGTTTCAATGACGCTCCGCGCTTTGACAGCTTTTCGGCAAGCTGGCATCCTCTGCGGTTCGCGTTCGTGCGTTGCTGGGGGAGCGCACAGATCCTGGTCATTGTTGCATCGCCGTTGTGGCTAAGGGCCGTCTATCGGGGGAACTGAGATCGATGAACGAGGTTGCGGCCTCCCTGGACGCACACGGCCCTTGGACCACCCTGGATTCGCTGCGCCTTCGTAGCCCTCTGATCCACAACATCACCAACTTCGTCGCCATGGACCTGGCCGCGAACATGCTGCTCGCGGTCGGTGCGTCGCCGGCCATGGTGCAGGCGCGCGAGGAGGTCGAGGAGTTCGTCACGCTGGCCGACGCGCTCACCATCAATCTCGGCGCGCCGACACCGGCGCTGGTCGAAGCCATGGCCGGCGCTGCGCGCGAGGCGGTGGCGCAGGGCAAGCCCTGGGTGCTCGATCCGGTCGGTGCCGGCACCACCAGCCTGCGTGACGAGGCGGCGCGACGCCTGGTTCGCCTGCAGCCCGCGGTGATCCGCGGCAACGGCGCCGAGATTCTGGCGCTCGGCGGCGGCGAGCGCGACCATGGTCACGGCGTCGATTCCATGATCGATTCGGCCGAGGCGCTCGATGCCGCGCACGACCTGGCCAAACAGAGCGGCAGCGTGGTTGCGGTGACCGGCGCGATCGACTACGTGACCGACGGCCGGCGCATGATGGCGGTGGCCAACGGCCATCCCTTGATGGTCCGAGTGACGGCGGTCGGCTGTGCGCTCACTTGCCTGATCGGCGCCTGCTGCGCGGTCGAGACTGATCCCTTGATCGCCACGGCCGACGCGCTGGCCATCCTCGGCGTGGCCGGCGAGATCGCCGGCGCCGAGGCGGCCGGTCCAGCCAGCTTCCGCGTCAAGCTGATCGACGCCCTCTACGGTCTCGATCAGGCCAGCCTGCAGGCCCACGCGCGGGTGCAATAGATGCCGGGCCCAGCGCGGCCAGCCTTCGACCTCACGCTCTATCTCGTCGCCGGCAGCGATGCAGTCGCCGGCCGCGATCTGGTGCAGGTCGTCGAGGCCGCGCTGCGTGGCGGCGTCACCCTGGTGCAGCTCCGCGAGAAGCAGGGGCCGCGCGAGGCGATGATCGCCAGCGCCCGCGCGCTCAAGGCGATGCTCGATCGTCATCGCGTGCCGCTGATCGTCAACGACGATCTCGAGGTCACCCTGGCCGTCGATGCCGCGGGCCTGCACCTGGGGCAGGAGGACATGGACCCGGCGGAAGCGCGCGCGGCACTAGGCCCGGACAGGATCATCGGGCTCTCGGCCGGCAACGCGGCAGAGGCCGCGCGCGTCGATCCCGCCGTCGTGGATTATGCCGGCGTCGGCCCGGCCTACGTCACCGGCAGCAAGGCCGACGCGGGCGACGCGATCGGTTTGCCCGGCCTCAGCGAGCTGCGCGCTCGCCTCGCCCTGCCGCTGGTGGCAATCGGCGGCATCACCGCGGCGAATGCCGCAGAGGTCATGACGACCGGCGTGAACGGCGTGGCCGTGGTGTCGGCGATCTGCGCCGCATCCGATCCAGAGGCCGCGGCACGGGCGTTGCGGCGTGCAGTCGAATCCGGTCGGCAGTAGACAGCACTCAACCGCTGTTCATGCCGCCTGTTCCTGAACGGAGGCTTGCTCTAAGGTCGCGGCCGCACCGCAGAGAAGCATGCAGCCAGGGAGCGCCGCCGCCATGTCCACCACTACCTCCACTGCCAGGTCCGATCTCATCCTGCTCGAACGTAGCGATGCCATCGCCCGGGTCACGCTCAACCGGCCGGAGCGATTGAACGCCTTCAACCTCGCCATGTGGGAGCGGCTGGGCGTGGTCATGGCCGAGGTCAACAAGGATGACAGCCTGCGCTGCGTGCTGCTGAGCGGGGCCGGCGGCAAGGCCTTCGGCGCCGGCGCCGACATCGCCGAGTTCAGTACGGTGCGCAGCAACGCAGTGCAGGCGCAGGCTTATGGCCAGGTGGTCGATCGGGCGCTCGAGGGCATCGAGCACAGCCCGCATGCGGTGGTGGTGGCGATCCAGGGGCCCTGCATGGGCGGCGGGCTGGAGCTGGCGCTGCTCGCCGACCTGCGCATCTGCGGCGAGGGCGCCAAGTTCGGCATCCCGATCAAGCGCATCGGCCACTGCCTGCCGTACAGCGGCCTGCACGCCCTGGTCGAGTTGACCGGTCGCGCCACGGCGCTTGAGATCCTGCTGGAGGGGCGCGTGTTCGGCGCTGCCGAGGCGCTGGCCAAGGGCCTGGTGACCCGCGTGGTGGCGGACGACCAGGTGATGGCCGAGGCCGAGGCCACGGCCGGGCGCATCGCCAGCGGCGCGCCGCTCGCCATGCGTTGGCACAAGCGCTTCGTGCAGCGCGTGCTCGATCCCCGGCCGCTCAGCGAGGCCGAGCTGGCCGAGCCTTTCAAGGCCTGCGACAGCGAGGATTACAAGGAAGGCATCCGCGCCTTCCTGGCCAAGGAGATCCCGCTGTTCCGGGGGCGTTAAGCGCGATTACTTGCGCCGCGGGTCGGGGCCGCCGAGCGCCGCTTCGAGCAGAGTGACGGTGGCGATGGCGGCGAAGCCGAGGCCGGCGATCAAGGTCACGAGCCCGTCCGAGGGGCCCGAGGCGATCCACCAGAAAGCGCCCAGCACGATCACGCCCAGGATGGTGGCCACGCGACGGCCGGCGCGATCAGCCTCGGCCTGGCGGGGACCGCTCGCGGGCGCCGCGGATGATGTTGGGGCGGATGCGGGATTGGCGGCTTGCATGATGACTGACTACCCTGCTGGTCTGACGCGACGGCAGCCTAGCAGAGCTTTCTTGCGACTTGGTTAGCCAGCGTTGGTATGCGGTCCATTCACGGTCCGCTTTGGGGAACGGCCAGGGCGCCTTGAGGACAGATTTGCGCCAACGGCCATGTTGCTAGTCCTCTGGCACGCCCCCCTCCGGCACACCTCGGGGGTCCTCGCTGCCTTTGCGGTACTGGTGGACGCAGCTGCCCTGGCCGACCAGGCTGCCGTCCTGGTCGCGCACCTCGGCGGTCGAGAAGAAGGTGCGCCGCCCGCCGCCGGTGCGGCGTCCGGTCGCAATTAGCCGGCTGCCGGGCCGGACCGCGCCGATGAAGTGGGTGTCGAGCGCCAGGGTCACGGCGCGGCGCACCCGGCCGGGCTCGGGACAGTAGGCGCCGGCATAGCCGCAGGCGGTATCGATCAGGCTGGCCAGCAGGCCGCCGTGCATGATGCCGCTGCGGTTCAGGTGCCGGGCTTCGACCGTGAGCGCGATCTCGGCATAGTCCTCGCGCCACTGGACCAGCTCGTAGCCGACCAGATCGGCGAAGCCGCTGGGCGGCCTCAGGGGATCGTCCATGTCGGTCCGTCCATCAATCTGCTAAGTCGTTCTGCTGGGATAGAGATATCCAGGAGGAAAACAATGAAAATGGTCGTCCGCAACCCGTCCATGGGGGTTTATCCCGCGACCGACGACTACGTTCACGCCATGGAGGTTCAAGGCGCACACCGGCTGCTGTTCGTGAGCGGCACCATGGGGCTGGACGAGACGGGCGCGCCGGGCAAGAGCCTGGAAGAGCAGCTCGAGCTGATCTGGTCGAACATCCGGGCAATCCTCGCCAGTGCGGACATGTCGGTGGACAACATCGTACGCTTGACCAGCTACCTGACCGATCCGGCCTATGCGGAAAAGAACGCCGAGGCGCGTGTCGCGGCCTTGCAGGGCCGGGTTGTGCCGACCACGGCGATCATCGCGCGGACCCTGGTCAGCGAGTGGCTCGTGGAGATCGAGGTGATCGCCGCCGCATGACGGGGCCTCGCCAGGGGTCGCCAGGGGGGCTTGACTCTGCCTTTCTGTCAGTATTAGAACAAATCATGAACATAGAACGAAAGCAGACGGCGCCGGTCATGAGCGGCGGCACAGCGGCAGATCAGATTGAGACACCGGGGATCGAGGCCCCAGGGATCGAAGCCTTGCGGGCGCGCATCCGGGTGCTCGAGCGCGGCGGCGGGGCGGCGGCGCTCAGGGTGTTGCCGCTTGGTCCGGCGGCGCTGGACGAGCGCCTGCCGGGCGGCGGCCTGCCCGTGACCGGCCTGCACGAGATCGAGGGCGAGCGGGCCGAATGGGACGACGGCGTGGCCAGCGGCTTCTGCCTGGCGCTGCTCGCCCGCCTGGCGGCCGCGCGCGACGGCCTTGCGGGGCCGGTCCTCTGGGCGGCGGCGCAGGACGATCTCTACGCGCCGGGCCTGGCCGGCTTCGGGCTCGATCCCGGGCGGCTGCTGCTGGTCCGCGCCGGCAACGACCGCGATGTGCTCTGGGCCCTGGAAGAAGGGCTGCGATCAGGTTCACTTGGGGCCGTGGTGGGCGAGGTGACGGCGCTCGACCGCACCGCCGGCCGCCGCCTGCAGCTCGCCACCGAGGCTGCCGGGCTGCCCTGCTTCCTGCTGCGCCGGCCGCGCCTGGCCGGGCGGGGTCGGGAGGGGCCGAGCGCCGCGGTCACCCGCTGGCGGGTGGCCCCGCTGCCATCACTGATAGGACCGTCACAGGCGAAGCTGGCATCGGACAGCGAGGCGGCGGCGGGCCTGATCGGCCGGCCGCGCTGGCGGGTCGCGCTGCTGCGCTGCCGCGGCGCGGCGCCAGCCGACTTTGTCATGGAGTGGGATCATGCGACGGGTGCTTTCGCTCTGGCTGCCGCGCTTCGCGACGGACCGCTGGGCCCGCGCCCAGCGGACGGCATCGCGCCGGCAGACCTCCGGGTCGCCGTCTAGCCCGGCCGGCCCTTCGCTTTACCCCCCACCCCGGCCCTCCCCCGCAAGGGGGGAGGAGGAAGAAAGGCGCGCGGCCACGCCAAATCAGCCTCCCTGGTCGAGGGACGGAAGGCGTGCTGCTGCAACATCTCTCCCTCCCCCTGGACGGGGGAGGGCCGGGGTGGGGGTGGCTCGCAAAGAGTCGGTGGGGGTGACCCATGAAGAGTCTTCCGATGCGCCCTTTGCGCTGATCCGGGCCGAGCAGGGCCGGCTGCTGCTGGCCGCGGTCGACGCCGCTGCCGCTGCCGCTGGGCTCGTTCCCGGCCTGCCGCTGGCCGACGCGCGGGCGATCCTTCCCGGGCTCAGGACCGCCGAGGCGGAGCCCGAGGCCGACCTGCGGGCGCTTGCCCGGCTCGCCGAGTGGTGCGGCCGCTACACGCCCTGGGTGGCGCTCGACCGTGCCGCCGGAGACCCCGGCGGCGGCGGCGGTCTGCTGCTCGATGTGACCGGCTGCGCCCATCTCTTCGGCGGCGAGGGGGCGCTCACGACCGACCTCTTGGCGCGGGTCGAGCGGCTCGGCTATGCGGCGCGGGCGGCGCTGGCCGAGACGCCGGGCGCGGCCTGGGCGCTCGCCCGCTT
>JBHJOF010000314.1:0-19829 GCA_050330055.1 Kiloniellales bacterium | reverse complement strand
GGGGCCGCCGACGCGGCCGGCCGCGTCGTCAGCTTCATCCACAGCATCTACTGGGAGTTCGGCTCCGGCCTCTGTCTGCCGGAGACCGGCATCCAGTGGCAGAACCGAGGCTCCAGCTTCGCGCTCGATCCCGGCGCGCAGAACTATCTGCGGCCCGGCCGGCTGCCGTTCCACACCAACAACCCGGCCATGGCGCTGCTGGCAGACGGCCGGGTGATGGCCTACGGCGCCATGGGCGGCGACGGCCAGCCGCAGAGCCAGGCCGCCGTTTTCAGTCGTTACGCCCTGTTCGGCCAGCCGCTGGCACCGGCCATTACCGCGCCTCGCTGGGTGCTGAGCCGCACCTGGGGCGAGCCGCGCGACGACCTGCGCATCGAGGCGCGCTGCGATCCCGTCGTGGTCGAGGCGCTGCGCAACGCCGGCCACGACGTCACTTTGGTCGGCGACTTCGACGAGGTCATGGGCCACGCCGGGGCGGTGGTGCTGCATCCCTCCGGCCTGATCGAGGGCGCCAGCGATCCGCGCTGTGACGGTGCCGCTGCGGCCTTCTAGGGGGGCGGTTTGTCGATCCAGGAACGCAGAGTGTTTCGCCGTGTCGCAATGGCCGTCATGATCCTCTGTCCTCTCTTCGGCCCTGTCGCCGGACCGGCGCTGGCCGAGGCCATCTCGCGCGAGCGCTTCGAGGCCGGCGTGGCCGAGCTGCGCGCGCGACTGGTTGTAATCGCTCAGCAGGCGCGCGGCGTGCATGGCGCCAACTACCTCGCCGAGGTGCAGACCCGCCCAACCGGCGACTACATCGCCATCATCGTAAAGGCCCTGGCGAACGACCCGCAGAGCCCCGAGGTCTGCGAGGCCGTGCGGCGGCACTTCCTCGAGCGCCTGACCGGCGTACGCGGCGAGGCTGCGCTGCCCGAGGCGAGCGCGCGCCTTATGCAGGAGATCTTCCTGGGCGGTCCGGAAACGGCCGGGCCTTCAGCCGCGGCGCGCGATCTGGCGGCCAAGACGTCCCTCACGGTCGCGCTGTCCTGGCGGCGCTGCGCCGGCTGGCTCGCCGACTGGCACGCCATCAATTGAGCGGCCCCATAAGGGGCAGAAACCGGCCTCTCGGGCCGCTATCCCTCGACCTTGTGCCAGAAGCCGCCAGCGCGCATGATGCCGCCAGACAGGCTTGCGGCGACCCGGCCCCGCCCGCGGGGAGGGGTCTTTGCCGCGCCTCACGCCAATCCCAGAGCACTTTCTAAGGATTCCAATCGATGAAACACCCGCTATTGCTAGGCGCCGCGCTCGGTGCCGCCCTGGCGCTTGCCTTGCCGGCCGTCCTACAGGCGGAAGAGGAGCAGACGGGCGACCTGGTGGTCGCTCGCGTTGACGGCACCGATGTCACGCGCGCCGAGGTCATGGCCCTGGCGCGCAATCTGCCGGCGCAATATCAGGCCCAGGCCGAGATGCTGTTCCCCATGCTGCTCGACCGGCGCATCGACATGCTGCTGATCGGCAATGCGGCCAGTGACGACGGGCTCGCCAATGACGATGAGGTGGCCGAGCGGCTCGAGAGCTTGCGCCTCGACATCATGCGCGAGGTCTACCTGGAGCGCCTGATCGACAAGGAAGTCACCGACGCGCGGGTCAAGGCGCGCTACGACACCTTCCTGTCCGAGAACCCGGCCAAGGCGGAGATCAACGCCCGCCACATTCTGCTCGAGAGCGAGGAGGAGGCGCGCGAGGTGATCGCCGAGCTCGACGGCGGTGCCGACTTCGCCGAGCTGGCGCGCAATCGCTCGACCGGCCCCTCCTCCGCGCAGGGTGGCGACCTGGGCTACTTCACTGCCGACCAGATGGTCCCGGAATTCTCGCAGGCCGCCTTCGCGCTGGAACCCGGCAGCCATTCCAAGGACCCGGTGCAGACTCAGTTCGGCTGGCACGTCATCAAAGTCGAGGACAAGCGCACGCAGGAGCCACCCTCTTTCGAGGAGCTCGAAGACGAGATGAAGAACGAGGTAACCCGCGACGTGGTGGCCAGCCGGATCGGTGATCTGCGCGAAACGGCCGAGATCGAGATGATCGCGCCAGCCGGCAAGCCCGCGGCGCCGGCCGGGGACTCGGAGTAGCCGCCGCAGGACCAGAGCCAGAGCCAGTGATGCGCTCGCGCCGCGGAGAGGTGTGCGCCTTTCGATGTCTTGTCACGCAGTCACGAAGCCGGTCCCGCCGTGGCTGGCCGTAACGGTGGCGCTGCTGCTGTCCGCGGCCTCAGCCGGGGTCGCCTGGCACGCGCGCGCCGCATCGGAGCCCTTCACCATACCGCTGGCAGACGACGGTGCGGCAGCGGCGCCGGCCGCCGTGGCGCAGGTGCGCTCCGACAGCGCGCCGCCACCGCCCTTGTTCATGGAGCCCCAGGGCGCCCAGCCGGGAGCGGGGCCGGCCGGAGAGGAAACGACAGCGCCCGAGGCCGTGCCCGGGACGGCCGCGCCTGAGGCCGAGGCGGCGACCGCCGAGCCACCGGCAAGCGCAGCCCCAGCGGCTGGGGCCCCGGTGGGCGAGACACCAGTGGACGAGACGGAGCCGCAGGCGGCCAGCCGCGGCGACGGCGACGTCGAGGCCCTGCTGCGCCAACTCATGGCCGACGACAGCGTGGTGGCCATCGTCGACGGCAAGGCGATCCTCTGGGGCGAGGTCTGGAGCGCCGTGGACGAGCTGCCGGGCGACTACCGCAGCCAGCCGGAGGTGCTGTTCCCGGCGCTGCTGCGCCGCGCGGTCGACATGATCCTGCTGGCCAACGCGGCGCGCCGCGAGGAGCTGCACAAGGACCCGGCGCTGCGGCGCCAGGTTGCGGCCTACGAAGAGCGCCTGCTGCGCGAGCGCGTGCTGCAGCGCCATCTCGAGGCGGCGGTGACCGACGACAAGCTGGAGGCGCTCTACGCCCAGCACATCCAGCGCCTGGCCGGTGCCGTCGAAGTGACGGCCAGCCACATTCAGCTCGACAGCGAGGCGGCGGCGCTGGCGGTGATCGCAGCGCTTGACCAGGGCGCCGACTTCGCGACGCTGGCGCACGAACGCTCGCTCGCCGCCTCGGCCAAGCAGGGCGGCTCGCTGGGCAGCTTCCGGCTCGACCGCATGCCGCCGGGTTTCGCCGCGGCCGTCGCAAGGTTGGTGCCCGGCGAGTACAGCCGCGAGCCGGCGAGGAGCGAGTTTGGCTGGCACGTCATCAAGCTCGAGCGCCGCAGCGGCGCGGCCTTGCCGAGCTTCGCCGAGCTCGAGCCCGATCTGCGGCAAGAAGCAGAGCGCGCCGCGATCAATGATCTGCTACAAGACTTGCGCCAGCGTGCCAGCATCGAGATCATGCCGGCCGCTGCCGGCGAGCAGACGCCGGAATAAGAGCGGGGAAGGAGCATGGCGCGCGAACGAGCGCAGCAGCGGGGCGCCGGAGGGACGGCATGAGCGGGCCGCGCTCGCCGCTGGCGCCGGAGCGCTCCCCCGACCTGCCGCCGATCGCCGGTGTGACTCTGGCCGCGGCGGCCTGCGGCATCCGCTACAAGGGCCGCGACGACGTCTGCCTGATCGAGCTGGCGCCGGGCAGCACGGTGGCCGGCGTCTTCACCCGCTCGAAGACCGCCTCGGCGCCGGTGCTCTGGTGCCGCAAGTCGCTGTCGCGCGGCCGCGCCCGGGCCGTGGTCATCAACTCCGGCAACGCCAATGCCTTCACCGGCGGCGTCGGCCTCGCCTCGGTCGACCGCGTGGTCAAGGCGACCGCCGGCCTGCTCGGCTGCAAGCCGCACGAGGTCTTCGTCGCCTCGACCGGCGTGATCGGCGAGCCGCTGCCGGACGAGCGGCTGATCTCCGGCCTGCTGGGCCTGCACAAGGTGCAAGCGGCGACGAATTGGCCGCGCGCGGCCGCGGCCATCATGACCACCGACACCTATCCCAAGGCGGCCACGCGCCAGGCGACGATCGGCGAAACCACTGTGACCATCAACGGCATCGCCAAGGGCTCGGGCATGATCGCGCCGGACATGGCGACCATGCTGTCCTTCGTCTGCACCGACGCCAAGCTGTCGCCGGCGGTGCTGCAGCCTCTGCTGACGCGCGGCGCCGATCGCTCCTTCAACGCCATCACCGTCGATGGCGACACCTCGACCAGCGACACGCTGCTGCTCTTCGCCACGGGCCAGGCCAAGCACCCGCGCATTACGGCGCCGGGTGATCCGCGCCTGCGTGGCTTCCGCAACGCGCTCGAAGACCTGTTGCAAGACCTGGCGCAGCAGGTGGTGCGCGACGGCGAGGGCGCCGGCAAGCTCGTCACCGTCACCGTTACCGGCGCCGCATCGGCCAGGGCGGCGCGGCGCATCGGGCTCTCCATCGCCAACTCGCCGCTAGTCAAGACCGCGATCGCCGGCGAGGACGCCAACTGGGGCCGCATTGTCATGGCGGTCGGCAAGGCCGGCGAGAAGGCCGACCGCGACAAGCTGTCGATCGCCATCGGCGGCATCGAGGTGGCGCGCCAGGGCCAGGTGGCGCCGGGTTACGACGAGGCACCGGTGGCTCGCCACATGAAGGGGCGCGAGATCGACATCGTCGTCGACGTCGGCGTCGGCCGCGGCAAGGCCACGGTCTGGACCTGCGACCTGACGCACGGCTACATCGACATCAACGCCGACTACCGGAGCTAGAGGCGTTCGGTGGACTCTTGTCTCGTCACCCTCACCCTCCCATCGCTTGCGCGATGGGCCCCTCCCTCTCCCCTCGGAGGGAGAGGGGAACAAACGGGCGCACTTGCTTTCCCTCTCCCTCGAGGGGAGAGGGAGGGGCCCGCGCGCGTCAGCGCGTGGGAGGGGGAGGGTGAGACGAAGGCGGCCTCGTGACGGCGGAGCCGGAAGACGGCGGATGCTGGTCGGCCGGCGATGGCGCCGAAGGGGTAGCCGACAAGCCGGTCGTGCTGGTCGCGGCCGCGGCGCTGATCGACGCCGACGGGCGCGTTCTCCTGACCCGCCGGCCGCCGGGCAAGGCCATGGCCGGGCTCTGGGAGTTCCCCGGCGGCAAGGTCGATCCCGGCGAGACGCCCGAGCACGCGCTTGTGCGAGAGCTGAAGGAGGAACTCGGCATCGATACGCGCGGCTCCTGCCTGGCGCCGATTGCTTTCGCCTCGCACGCCTACGCCGACTTCCACCTCTTGATGCCGCTCTTCGCCTGTCGCGTCTGGCAGGGCACGGTGACGGCGCTCGAAGGGCAGGAGCTCGCCTGGGTGCGGCCGGCCCGGCTCGGCGACTATCCCATGCCGCCGGCCGACGAGCCCCTGGTCGCCCTGCTGCGCGACCTATTGTGAGGCGGCAAGTGCTGTTGCGGAATTTGCTTTCAGACGGACGGAAAGCTTGTCAATTTACCCCTCACCCTCCCAAGCGTCCTTCGGCCGCTTGGGCCCCTCCCTCTCCCGCAAGGGGAGAGGGTAACTAAACGATGCGCGCCCCATGCGCCCTCTCCCCCTGCGGGAGAGGGCGGTTCGCCATGACTTGCAAGACGTAAGGCTTGCAAGTCATTCGGCGAACCGGGTGAGGGGGACCACGTTTGTGGCCAGCACGAAGCTGTGCCTACACGTCCAGGTGATGGCCGCGCACCATGGCGGGGGTGACGTAACCCAGGCTGCCGGACATCATGTAGTCGAGCTGGATCTTGAAGATGCGCGCGGCGTCGCGGTCCTTGTTGGCCCACTTGAACCACAGCGGCACGGCCAGCTCGGTGAAATGCTGCACGTCGGCTTCCGACAGCCGGGTTACCTCGCTGCCGGCTTCCTCGAACTTGGCCCAGGCCTCCTGATCGGCCGCCTGGATCGCCGCGTGGTGCAGGTCGGAGTAGACGTGCACCTCCATCTCGACGAACTGCTGCATGGCCGGCGACAGCCTGCGCCAGGCCTTCAGGCCGACCGTCAGGTCCATCAGGTCGACCGGTTGGTAGATCGACATGAAGCCCGGCGGGCCCATGGAGATGTACTTGGTCACCTTGTGGAAGCCAAGGTCGTAGTTGATCGCGGGGCCGACGTAGTCGGCGACGTCGATGATGCCCTTTTCCAGCGCCGGGAAGATCTCGCTGCCCGGCAGCATGGCAGTGCGCGCGCCGGCGGCCTGGAACAGCTCGGCCACCATGCCGCCCGGCAGCCGCATCTTGCGCCCCTGGAAGTCCTCGATCGAGCGGATCGGCACCTTGGAATGGATGATGTTGGGGCCGTGGTGGATCGGGCCGACGTAGTAGAGCCCCTGCGCGGCGAAGAGCTCGCGGGTGATCTCGAGGCCGCCGAGGCCGTAGTAGAAGACGTCCCACTCATGGGGATGACGCGGACCGAGCGGATAGGAGGCGAGGAACACGGCGGCCGGCATCTGCCCGGCCCAATAGAGCGTGAAGGGATTCATGCCCTCCAGCACGCCGTTCTTGACTGCGTCGAAGAGCTGAAACTCGCCCACTGCGTCCTTGGCGCCGAAGGGCTGGAAGGCGAGCTCGCCGCTGGTCTTTTCGATGATACTGTGGCACCAGGCGGTAAAGGTCTCGAGGCCGACGCCGCCGGGCCAGGAGGTCTGGATCCGCCAGGTCGTGGTCGCGGCCTTGGCGCTGCGGATGAAGGGGGCGCCCAGCCCGCCTGCGGCGGCCAGGCCGGCCAGGGCGCCGGTGCCGCCTGCGGCGGCCTGCAGAAAGCGGCGGCGCGTGGCGTTACGGGCGCCGCTGCCGGCTTGCGCCCGCGTAGCTTGTTTGGTTCGGTTGGTCATGTGCTCATCTCCCGAGTCCTGGTTTCATGACGCCTTGCCTGCCTCCGTTGCTCCCCAAAATCCGTTTCTTGTTGCCGGCGCTGTTGGCGCCGGCGAGCGGCTGCGCTAGGAGCGCCGGCCCCCCAGATCGCGCTCCAGGCCGCCCATGTCATTGAGCAGCTCCTCGACCGCGGCCTGCGCCTCGTCGCTCAGTGCGCCGGCCGCCTCAGCGGGCGCGGCCGTATCAGTGCTGGCCGGCGCTGCCTCGCCGGTCCAGAAGGCGAGCTTCTGCAGCAGGTCGGCGCGATCGATCGGCTTGGCGATGTAGTCGTTCATGCCGGCCTGCAGGCAAATCTCGCGATCGCCGAGCATGGCGTTGGCCGTCATGGCGATGATCGGCACTTCCGCCGTCTCGGTCCCCAGCTTGCGGATGCGCCGCGTCGCCTCGAGGCCGTCCATGTCCGGCATCTGCACGTCCATCAGCACCGCGTCGTAGGGCAGGTTGCGCAGGGCCTCGATCGCCTCCAGGCCGTTGCCAGCGATATCCACGCGAAAGCCGGCCTTGCCCAGGATGGCGAGCATGAGCTGCTGGTTGACCTTGACGTCCTCGGCGACCAGCACGCGCTTGCCGTTGGTCTCGGCGCCCAGTGCCGGGCGCACCAGGGCGCGCCCGTCATCCTTTGCGTCGTTCGCCAGGCCGAGCAGTCCGCCGAGGCAGCGCAGCATCACCGAGCGGCGCAGCGGCTTGGGCAGGGCGGCGTCGAAGCCGAGCTCGCGGGCCCGCGTCTCGCTGGAGACCAGGCCCGACGAGGAGGACAGCACGAGCCGGAGGCCGTTGAAGGCCTGCTGCTTGCGGATTCGGCGGCGCAGCTCGATGCCGTCGCAGTCGGGCATCATGTGGTCGATGATGGCGATCTCGAAGGGCCGACCGTCCTCGTCGGCCTGGCGCAGCGCGGCGATCGCCGCCTGCGCGTCGGCCGTGACCACCACCGACATGCCGTAGGAGCCGAGCTGCTTGTCGAACACGCGGCGGTTGACCGCGTTGTCGTCGACCACCAGGACGCGGCGGCCCTTGACTAGCGTCAGGAACTCGGTCAGCTGCTCGTCGACGACACCGGGCTGGCGCTCGAAGTAGACCGTGAACCAGAAGGTGCTGCCTTTGCCCGGCTCGCTCTTCACCCCGATGTCGCCCTGCATCAGCATGACCAGCTCGCGGCAGATCGATAGGCCGAGCCCGGTGCCGCCGTACTGCCGCGTGGTCGAGATGTCGCCCTGAGTGAAGGGCTCGAACAGATGCTGCTGCAGCTCCTGGGGGATGCCGATGCCGGTGTCGATGATCTCGAAGCGCACTACGGTGCCGGTTTCGGTGATCTCCTCGACCTTGACCTCGATCTCGACCGACACGCCGCCTGTCTCGGTGAACTTGATGGCGTTGCCGACCAGGTTGATCAGGATCTGCCGCAGACGGCCGGCGTCGCCACGCAGCTTGGTCGGCACGTTGAGCGAGATGTGCGACGGCAAGTCGAGGCCCTTGCTGTGGGCGCGGAAGCTGAGCAGCTCGACCACGCTCTCGACGACCGAGACCAGGTCGAAGTCGCCGATCTCCAGGTCGAGCTTGCCGGCTTCGATCTTCGAGAAGTCGAGGATGTCGTTGATGATGTCGAGCAGCGACTCGCCGGACTGGTAGATGGTTTCGACGAACTCGCGCTGCTCGCCGCGCAGGCCGGTGTCGAGCAGCAGGCCGGCCATGCCGAGAACGCCGTTCATCGGCGTGCGGATCTCGTGGCTCATGTTGGCGAGGAACTGCGACTTCGCCCGGCTCGCCGCCTCTGCCTGATCCTTGGCCAGCACGAGTTGCACTTCGGCAGCAAGCAAGAGGTTGTTGGCCTCGACGAGCTCCTGCATTTCCCGATTGCGGGCCTTGATGTTGTTCCAGATGAAGCTGCCCAGCGCTCCGCCGATCAGAAGCAGCAGGCCGATCAGGCCGGCCAGGGCGTAGCGGCCCATGCGCTGCAGGACCGCGGCGCGCTCCGTCATGTCGACACAAACCTTGATCGCGCCGCGGAACTCGCCGGCCGTCATGATCGGCACCAGCGCCTCGCCGATGATGGCTTCGCCGCTGCTGGTGGTCTCGCTTTGCAGGTCGACGTGGATCCGGCCGTGGCGGGCGTAGCCCTCGAACTCCGGGCTGGCGTAGCGCTGGTTGAAGTCGCCGGCCCAGGATGAAAGAGCAATCACGCCGTCGGGCCGGATCACCTGATAGCGCACGACGCCGCCGGCCTCGCTGGCGAAGTCGAAGAGCTGCTGATCCTCGGCCGAGATCAGGCCGATGCTCAGAATGTCGTCCATACTGCTGATATTGCGCTGCAGAAAGCGGGCCCAGTGGATCGCGGTGGTCGAGGCCTCGACCTTGAGCAGATGGTGGCCGGCCTGGCGCACGCCGAACCAGCAGGCCGCGATCGCCGCGACGCTGATGATCAAGATGACCGCAAGGAGCCGGCGGTCCCGCGCATAGCGTGAGCCGGAGCCTAACTCTAACCACTCGGCTGCCCTGGAGCGCAGCATCGAGAGAGCTCTCCAATGCGCGGTGACGGATTGCCAGTCACTTGAACTAAGACCTATTGCGTAAAGAAACCGTTTAGTATGAAAACGATCGCCTCTAGCCCGGCTGAGCGGGATGCAGGGTCCTCGTTCGGCAGGACTAGCTCTTTCGCGGGGGACGGCGAGAGGCGGGACCGGCAGGTGCCGCCTTGTCCCCGGCCGGCCGCTCGCGGCTGCCCAGGGCCTCCGCCAGGCGCTGCCGGGCGCTGCCGGGGCGCAGTGGCCGGGGCTGGTCCTCGTGCGGCGCCCAGGCGGTCAGGTTGATGACCTGGAAGGTGGCCGGCAGGCGCCCGTCCGGCTGGCGGAATTGCTCGTCATAGAGCGCCGCCGCCCGCCCCAGGGTGGCGCGGCGGCTGAAGCCGCGGCGGCGCTCGCTGACCGCGTTGCCCTCGCCCATGCCGCGCAGGTCGCGCAGCAGGGCGAGCGCGTCGGGATAGGTCACGGTCAGGCTGTCCAGGTCGGCCACCGGCAGGGCGAAGCCGGCGCGCTGCAGCAGCGCCCCGGCGTCGCGGATATCGGCCATGGGCGAGACCCGCGGGCTGGCGCCCCCTTCCTCTTCCAGCTCGGCCTGCAGCAAAGCGCCGCGCAGCTCGCGCAGGGTCTCGCCGCCCAGGAGCGCGGCCAGCAGCAGGCCGTCGGGCTTCAGGCAGCGGCGCAGCTGGACCAGGGCGCCCGGCAGGTCGTTGACCCAGTGCAGGCTGAGCGCGCTCAGCACCAGGTCGAAGCTGGCCGGCGCGAAGGGCAGGAACTCCTCGTCAGCGGCCAGCGCCGGCTGTCCGCCCGCTGCCGCCGACGCTGCCGCCACTTGGGCCATGGCCGGGCTCAGGTCGCACTGCACCAGGGTCTCGATGCCGCCGCGGCCCTGCAGCACGCGTCCCAGGACGCCGTCGTGGCAGCCCAGGTCGAGCGCCAGGGGAAAGCGGCGCCTGACGTCGTCCAGCCGGTCGGCCAGGCGCTCGGCCACCTCGCGCAGCAGGAAGTCGTGCGCGCCCAGCCGCGCGGCGGCGCGGTCGCGCTGGCGCCGCACCTGGGTCCGGTCGAATATCCTGATCGCATCTGCGGGCGCCTCTGCCATGGCGGCACTATGGCGCAGGCGGCTGGGCCGGCAAAGGCCGGGCGCGCGTTGGTAACGGCTCAGTTAGAACTCGGCTTTCGACCTTGAGCGGTCCTCTGGGATTTGCCCGTTGAAAGCCTGCTTTGAGCCCATAGCTGCCCGTGCTTTTCGCGGTATGTTAGATCGTATGGACTCTCTGGACAGCATTGGAGTTCTCCGCACTTGCTGAAGCTTGATCACCTCACCGTGATAGCCCCAACGTTGATCGACGGGGTTTCGCATGTCCAAAATTGTCTCGACCTCGACGTGCCTTTTGGCACTCGTCACGATTACATGGGCACCCACAATCACCGGCTTCAGCTTGGAAACTCAGTTTATCTGGAGATCGTAGCGCTCGACCCGGAGGGAACAGAGCCTGGCCGGCCGCGTTGGTTCGGTCTCGACAATCAAGAAAAAGTCAGATCGGATTGGGACGAAGGTCGTCGCCTGCGAGGGTGGGTTGCCAACACGGATGCAATAGATTCCGTTGTTTCAACCCACCGCGCGATCTTCGGGGACAAGGTTCCCCTTCCGACCGCGAATCCGACTTTCGATTTCACAATCCCCGAGGATGGCTCGCTTCCCCTAGACGGCGCGGCCCCCTCGATCATCGATCACCGCGGCGACCCCACCTCGATGGCCTCAATTACTGATCTAGGTGCGCGCCTTCGTTCGCTCACCCTCGAACATCCAAATTCCGCCACCATCGAGACGCTTTATCGCGAACTCGCCATCGAGCATCCGCCTGTGATCGTCCAGGCCCCCAAAGTCCGCTATAGAGCGCTCATCGAGACACCGACCGGATTGAAAGAGCTGACCTGACCCGGAAGCAAGGTCCGCTTCGCCCGCAAAGCAGCCGCCCGATGTCGCTGTTCGAACTTCCTTCTTGCGCCCACTGCGGAAACTCAAACTGCGACACCATCCCGCACGTTGACAGCCGCGGACCCGGCCCGGAGACTGGCCCAATGGCGACCACCCTCGATCTGGCCCGTACGCTGCGGCGGGGGGCGCGGCAGGGCGTGCGGGCCCTGCCGGGCCGGGTGCTCGACCTGCTGCTGCCGCCGCGCTGCCTGGCCTGCGGCGCGGCGATCGAGCGCAGCGGCGCGCTCTGTCCTGGCTGCTGGGAGCAGGTGCGCTTCATCGCGCCGCCCTGCTGCGCCTTCTGCGGCTATCCCTTCGACTTCGAGATGGGGCCGGAGGCGCTCTGCCCGGCCTGCACGCGCGAGGCGCCACTCTTCGACCGGGCCCGCGCCGTCATGGCCTACGACGAGGCGAGCCGCCGCCTGGTGCTGGGCTTCAAGCACGGCGACCGCAGCGAGGGCGCGCCGGCCTTCGCCGGCTGGCTGGCGCGGGCGGGGGCGGAGCTGATCGCGGAGGCGGACCTTATCGTACCGGTGCCGCTGCACCGCTGGCGGCTGTTCCGCCGGCGCTACAACCAAGCGGCCCTGCTGGCCCAGGCGCTCGGCCGGCTGAGCGGCCTGCCGGTCGACACCGGCCTGCTGCTGCGCCGCCGCAACACGCCGTCCCAGGGCCGTCTGAGTCCGGCGGCGCGGCGCCAGAACATGGCCGGCGCCTTCGCCGTGGCGGCCACGCGCCGGGCGGCGCTGGCCGGCCAGCGCGTGCTGCTGATTGACGACGTGCTGACCAGCGGCGCCACGGCCTCGGCCTGCGCGCGGGTGCTGAAGCGCGCCGGCGCCGCGGCGGTCGACGTGCTGGTGCTGGCCCGGGCGCTGCGCGCCCAAATCTGAGAGCGCAGCGCGCCCGGGCTTGAGCATGCTGCGCGCCCAGGGCTGGGGGGTCGCTGAAAGGTGAGCGCCGGCACACCAGATAAGCGACAGTCCGGCGGCGCACATTGGGCGCGGCGCCTTGCAAGGAACTGTCCATGGCCCGGGTCGAGATCTATACCAACCCCTTCTGCGGCTTCTGCCACCGCGCCAAGCACCTGCTCAAGCAGAAGGGCGTGGACTTCGAGGAGACCGACGTGATGCTGCACCCGAGCAAACGCCGCGAGATGATGGAGCGCAGCGGCGGCCGCAACTCGGTGCCGCAGATCTTCATCGACGGCCGGCACATCGGCGGCTCCGACGAGCTCCAGGCGCTGGAGGCTGCGGGCGAGCTCGACAAGCTGCTGGAGGCGGGGGCGTGAGCGGCGACTTCCGCGCCGCCTGCGTGCAGTTCACCGCCGGCCCCGAGGCGGCGGACAACGTCGCCGCGCTCGAGGCGCTGATCCGCCGGGCCCATGCCGAAGGCGCGGAGCTCATCATGACGCCGGAGACCAGCGACATGATGGAGCCGCGCCGCAAGCTGACCTTCGAGAAGGCGCAGCCCGAGGCTGAGCACCGCGCGCTGGCGGCGCTGCGCGAGCTGGCGGCTGAGCTCGGCTGCTGGCTGCTGGCGGGCTCGCTGATCGTGCGCCTGGCGCCCGACCGCCTGGCCAACCGCTCGTTCCTGATGGATCCTACGGGCGCCATCGCGGCGCGCTACGACAAGATCCACATGTTCGACGTCGAGATCCCCGACGGCCAGAGCTACCGCGAGTCGGCGGCCTATCGGCCGGGCGAGCGGGCGGTGCTGGCCGAACTGCCCTGGGGCCGGCTCGGCATGACGGTCTGCTACGACCTGCGCTTCCCCCATCTCTATCGCGGCCTGGCCCAGGCCGGCGCCGACTTCCTCTCGGTGCCCTCGGCCTTCACCCGCTTCACCGGCCAGGCGCATTGGCACGTGCTGCTGCGCGCGCGGGCGATCGAGACCGGCTGCTTCGTGTTCGCCCCGGCGCAGTGCGGCGAGCACGCGGGCGGGCGCCAGACCTATGGCCATGCCTTGATCGCGGCGCCCTGGGGCGAGGTTCTGGCCGACGCCGGCGAGGCGCCCGGCGTGATCGTCGCCGAGATCGATCCGGCGAAGGTCGCCGAGGCGCGCCGCATGGTGCCGGCGCTCGGCCACGACCGGCCTTTCGCCGCCGCGGCGGCCGAGCGTGCCGTGGCCGCAGCCGGCGAGTAGGCGCCGAGCCCTCCCCCAGGCCGTCATTCCCCAGCCAGGCCCACGGCTGTCCGGTTAAAGCAACGACGACGTGCTGTAGAGGCTTATTGCATTTAGCATGGCGGCCATTGCAGCACGACAGAGCCTCGCTTTGCCGCCGGGCTCATTCGGCGCTTCGCGCCAGCCCCCCTCCCTAACCCTCCCCCCTTGCGGGGGAGGGTTAGGGAGGGGGGCGTCAACAAAGCGGACAACATAGCTGGCTTCTTGCTCTAAATCGGACAGCCGTGAGCCAGGCCAAGGGCTAGAGCCGGCGCCGTTCTATGCCATTGATTTGTAATATGAATTATTTCGGACCCGGGAGCGGTCGGCGGGTCGCGTTAGCGACTCGTTAGCCAATTTCTGCAAGCCTTTGGCAACCGACTTCGGGCCGCGCAAGCGCTGCCCCCGATCTGCGAAAGGCCCTGCCATGAACGACGTCGCCCCCTTCCGCGACCTGATCGAGGAGATCGCGTCCAATGATGCCATCACCGCGGACGACGTGCGCTTGCTGCGCCAGCAGGTCTTCGTCGACGGCGTCGTGCAGCGTCGCGAGGCCGAGGCGGTGTTCCACCTCGATCGCACCTGTGCCAGCAAGGACGCCGCCTGGCTCGAGTTCTACGTCGATGCACTGACCGACTACTTCGTCTGGCAGGCGCAGCCGTCCAGGCGCGTCGATGCCGAGAAGGCGGACTTCCTGACGGCGAACATCCTGTGCGACGGCCGCGTCGTCAGCGCCAGCGCCCTCGAGCTGCTGATCAACATCATTCATTGGGCCGAGGCCTGTCCCAAGGAGCTGACGCTTCTGGCGCTCGAGGCGGTGCGCGACAGCGTGCTCGACTTCGACTACGCCGTCTACGGCGCCGGCCGGCGCCCCGGCGCGATCGACGCGGTCGACGTCGAGGTAATCCGCCGCGTCATCTATGCGCCCGCCGGCGACGGTGGATACCTGGTGACGCGCCGCGAGGCCGAGCTGCTGTTCGCGCTCGAGCGCAGCACCAATCCGATCAGGAACGACAAGAGCTGGTCCGACCTCTTCGTGCGCGGCGTGGCGAACCACCTGATGTTCCCGCGTGGCCTGCCGCTGCAGCCCGATGCGCAGGAGGTTTCCCGGCGCGACGCCTGGCTGCGCGAACGCCGCGGCGTCGGCCTGCTGCTGATGGACGTGGGCCATGCCTTCGGCAGCTTCGACTTCGCCGGCGCCTGGGACGAACTCGACCTCTTCGGTACCCGCCGCGCCCGCGACGACGCGGCCAGTGAGGCGGCCGAGGCGACCGCGGCGCGGATTCGCGCGGCGGTCGACGAGAGCGAAGCCTTCTGGCTGCTCGACCAGATCGCCCAGCTCGATCACGACAGCGACAACGTGGCCGCCCTGCTGCGCTTCACCGCGCGGCACGCCACCAGCGTGCATCCCAGACTGCAGCCTCTGCTCGGCCTCAGCGCCGCCTAGCACTTTCTTCGCCACCCTCACCCTCCCACGCGACCTCCGGTCGCGCGGGCCCCTCCCTCTCCCCTCGAGGGAGAGGGGAGCAAACGGGCGCGCCTTGATTCCCTCTCCCTCGAGGGGAGAGGGAGGGACCCATCGCGCAAGCGATGGGAGGGTGAGGGTGCGCGCGCGCCAGCGCGCAAACAATGACTGGACGCAGGGACTCATTCTTCGCTGTCGCTTAGCTGGTTTCGCGCCGAGCGCAGATGCGTTGCACCGCAGCCGGCCGCGGCCGCTCCACGATCAGGTCCTCGTAGGCCAGCACCCGCAGCCGGCCCTGTACGGCCTGCAGCAGCTCTCCATGCGTGAGCAGGAAGTCCGGATTGCGCGGCCGGCCAAAGCGCTCGTTGCCCTGGGCGAAGGTCTCGTAGAGCAGCAGGCCGCCCGGCGCGACCGCCTTGATGAGCAACGGCAGCAACGGGCGGTGCAGGTAGTTGACCACCACCATGGCGGCGAAGCGGCGCCCGGCCAGGGGGAAGGGCGAGCCATCCTCGAGATCGGCCTCGATCGCCTCCAGGCCGGGCTGGTCCGCCAGTTCGCCCAGGCGGGAGAGGTCGCGGTCGAGGGCCACCACTGCCTGGCCGCGTGCCAGGAACAGGCGGGCGTGGCGGCCGCTGCCGCAGGCCAGGTCGACTACTGGGCCATCCTGCGGCGCCAGCTCCAGGAAGCGGCGGACCCAGGGCGAGGCGGGCCAGATGGCGCGGTGCCCGCTCATCAGCGGTGGTGCCGCGCCCGGCGCGCGCATAGGGCGGGCGGCGAATTGACCTTGTTTCGCAGCCCGGATCGGCCCATGTTTCGCCAAGTCACCGTGTTACTGTTTTCTGTCAAGATGTTGCGAAGCTTTCGCCTGACCATGACGGACGCCGGTTGGTCGCCATGATCCTTTATACCCTGCGCTGCCGTAAGGACCACGAGTTCGAGGCTTGGTTCCGCGACAGCGCGCTCTATGACCAGCAGGTGGCGGCCGGCGAGCTGCGCTGCCCGCATTGCGGCAGCAGGAAGGTCGAGAAGTCGCTGATGGCGCCCAGCGTGCTGGCCGGGCGCTCGCGTCGCGCGCCGGCCGGCGAGGCGTCCGACAGCCCCTCAAAGGGGCCGCAGGGACCCTCTGCCCCTGCGCCGTCCTCCGTCGCCGCCGCGGGTACGAACGTCGAGGCGCGGGAACTGCGCCGGACCCTGCTCGAGGTGCGGCGCCAGATCGAGGAGAACTTCGACTACGTCGGGCCGGCCTTCGCCGAGGAAGCGCGCAGGATCCATTATGGCGAGGTCGAGCGGCGCAGCATCTACGGCGAGACCAGCGAAGCCGACGCCGAGGCGCTGCGCGAGGAAGGCGTCGCCGTGCAGCAGATTCCCTGGGTCCCGCGCGGCGATTCCTGAATCCTAAGCGCGCTCGACTCAATACGATCCTCATGCTTCGACAGGCTCAGCATGAGGGCGCGCCAGAGGCGCGCGCGCAACCTCACCCTGAGCCTGTCGAAGGGTGAGGCCCCACGCCGGACGCTGCCCGAGTGCACCGCGGGCGGTCAGTCCCTGACCGCGAAGATCATGTAGTTGACGTCGAGATCGCGCGGCGCCAGGCGCCAGGCGTCGCTCAGCGGGTTGTAGATCACGCCGGTCAGCTCGGCGACCGTGAGCCCCTCGTGACGCAGTGCCCGCGCGATCTCGGAGGGGCGCAGGAACCGGCGCCAGTCGTGCGTGCCGCGCGGCAGCCAGCGCAGCAGATACTCTGCACCGACGATCGCCATCAAGAAGGCCTTGGGCGTGCGGTTGAGCGTGGCGGCGAACAGTGCGCCGCCGGGCCGCACCATGCCGGCCGCTGCGGCCAGGAAGGCGTCCGGGTCGCTCACATGCTCCAGGATCTCCATGGCCAGCACCAGGTCGAAGCGTTCGCCCCTCTCGGCCATGGCTTCGGCCGCCAGCTCCTCCACTGTGGTCTGGCGGTAGTCGATGGTGAGGCCGCTCTCGGCGGCGTGGCGCCGCGCCGCGGCGACGGCGTCGGCGCCGGCGTCGATGCCGGTGACCCGCGCGCCCAGACGGGTCAGCGGCTCGCAGAGCAGCCCGCCGCCGCAGCCGATATCGAGCACGCTTAGTTCGGCCAATGGTCGTTCCTGCAGGGGCTCACGCCCGAAGCGCGCCGCGGCGCGGTCGCGGATGAAGCCGAGCCGCAGCGGGTTGAGCTGGTGCAGCGCGCGGAAGGCGCCTTCCGGGTCCCACCAGTCGCCGGCCAGGGCGGCAAACTTGGCCAGCTCATCCGGGTCGACGCTGCCGCCTGCAGCGTTGCGGCTTTGCGCCCGCTCCGCCCGTCTTGCCTTGCCCGTCGTCCGGCCCATGACGTCCTTGGTCTGCTTGCAACCGCTTCGGCAAGCCAGTATGGATAGCCGCCCCGGTCCCGGCAAGCCGTGGCCGGCACGCTGTTTTTTGGTTCCCCGGCTCACTGTCAAGGCTTCGCGATGCCGCGCATCGTCATGAAATTCGGCGGCACCTCCGTCGCTGACCTGGATCGCATCCGCAACGTGGCGCGGCGGGTGAAGGCCGAGGTCGAGCGCGGCAACGAGGTCGTGGTCGCCGTCTCGGCCATGGCCGGCGTGACCAACGGGCTCGTCGAGCAGGTGCGCAACACGGCTCGGCTCTACGATCTGCGCGAGTACGATGTGGTGGTCTCCTCGGGCGAACAGGTGACCGCGGGGCTGCTCGCGCTCGCGCTGCAGGAGCTCGGCATCTCGGCGCGCTCCTGGCTCGGCTGGCAGATTCCGATCGAGACCGACGAGGCGCACGGCAGCGCCCGCATCGAGCACATCGCCGCCGACGATATCATCCGCCGCCTTGCCGAGGGACAGGTCGCGGTGGTGGCCGGATTCCAGGGCGTCGACCCGACCGGCCGCATTACCACCCTGGGACGCGGCGGCACCGATACCTCCGCCGTGGCGCTGGCGGCCGCGGTCGCCGCCGAGCGCTGCGACATCTACACCGATGTGGACGGGGTCTACACCAGCGACCCGCGCATCGTTGCCAAGGCCCGCAAGCTCGATAGAATCACCTACGAAGAGATGCTGGAGATGGCCTCGCAGGGCGCCAAGGTCCTGCAGACCCGCTCGGTCGAAATGGCCATGAAGCATCACGTCCGGGTGCAGGTGCTGTCGAGCTTCGAGGACAGCCCCGGAACCCTGGTTGTGGACGAGGACGAGATCGTGGAAAAGGCCATTGTCAGCGGCATCACCTACAGCCGCGATGAAGCGAAGATATCCCTGTTCGGCATTCCCGACCGCCCCGGCGTCGCGGCCAAGATCTTCGGCCCGCTCTCCGAGGCCGCGATCAATGTCGACATGATCGTCCAGAACGTCTCCGAAGGTGGCGAGAGCACCGGCCTGACCTTCACCGTCACCAAGGCCGACCTCGAGCGCGCCGTGCGGGTGATCGAGGAGAACCTGGCCGAGCTCGGCTACGAGAAGCTGATCCCCGATCCCAACGTGGTCAAGGTCTCCGTGATCGGCGTCGGCATGCGTAGTCATGCCGGCGTTGCCCAGCAAATGTTTCGTGCCCTTGCAGAGAAAGGCATTAATATTCAAGTAATATCTACGTCGGAGATTAAGGTAAGCGTTTTGATAGCCGAGGAGTATACGGAGCTCGCCCTGCGCAGCCTGCACACGGCCTACGGGCTGGACGCGGCTTAGTGTTTGGGCCTCCCGGTGCCGCCCTAGGGAAGAGGTTTCCTGGGCGATAGCGGGCGTGGCTCCGGCGGTGGCTGAGGGCGCGAAGCGGTCGGCTTTGGGTCCTGGCGGGATTTGCCAGCCGGGGACCAGAGGGCGGCCGGTTTGAACGAAGTTGCTGGAGCTGTTGCAGTTTTGGCGGATTTGCTAGAACCAGCCTGTCGGCCGACGACACGGGCGGTTTCCCGCCGCGCCCTTAGGAGGGTCCGCTGGGGGCTGTCAGGGCGCCAGGCAGGGGACGATACCGCACCCGTCACGGGCGAGGGTGCCCCCCGAAGGCGCTGGGCTGGGGCTTGGCCCGGGGTCTCCTGGCCCGCACTCTGCGCAGCGATGCCCCTGTGGCTAGGGTGGCAAGGCTCGTAAGACGACATGGCGAGAGAGGCACAGAAGAAGGTCGAGCCCGCGCTCAAGCTCTATGGGCGGGACCCGAAAGGCGCCAGCATGGGGCCTGAGATCGGCTCCTACGAGAGCGTCGCCGACCTGCTGCGCCGCACGCGCGAGCAGTATGGCGAGGATCTGCGCAGCGTGGCCGAGGCCCTGCGTATCCGCTACGTACACCTGCTGGCGATCGAGGAGGGCCGCTTCCGCGACCTGCCCGGCTCGACCTATGCGCTGGGCTTCGTGCGCAGCTACGCCGAGTTCCTCGGCCTCGACGGGCCCGAGATCGTCGAGCGCTTCAAGGATGAGGTCGCCGAGCTCAACCGCAAGACCCAGCTCGTCTTCCCGACCCCCGTGCCCGAGGGCAAGGTGCCGGGCGGCGCCCTGATCCTGATCTCGGTGATCCTGCTGGGCGCGGCCTATGGCGCCTGGAGCTATCTGTCGCGTCCCGGTGTCACCATCGCCGACCTGATCCCGCCGGTGCCCGAGCACCTGCAGAGCCTGTCGGGCGAGAGCGCCGAGGGCCCCGGGGAGACACGAGCAGCCGGCCCGTCCAACGGCACCGCCTCCGAACCGAGCGTGACCTCCCCCACCCAGGAGGCGGCCCGGGGCGAGAGGCGGACGGCTGCCGTGCCGGCCGATCGGCCGGCGGCGACCGCGGCCGCACCCGAGGATCCGGCCGAGAGCGGCGTGGAAAGCGCCACGGGCACCAGTGCGGCAGGCGCCATTGCGGTCGAAACGCCGGCGCCGGGCGACGACGCGGCTGCGCCGAACCAAGTGGTTGTGGCGGGCGGCGTCCTGCCGGATTCCGGCCAGGGCGCAGCCGA
>JBHJOF010000313.1:0-7148 GCA_050330055.1 Kiloniellales bacterium | reverse complement strand
ATGGATTCCCTTACCCTGGCGATCAGTCAGGGTTCCCTACGGCGCGGCTCGGCAGCCGTCTATCTCCCCGTCTCCCATCCCGAGATCGAGGAATTCATCGAGCTGCGCCGACCAACCGGCGGCGATCCCAATCGCAAGGCGCTGAACCTGCACCACGGCGTGGTGGTGCCGGATGCCTTCATGCGCGCCGTGGAGCAGGACGCCGACTGGCCGCTGACCAGCCCGCGCGACGGCAGCATCGTGCGCCGCATCAAGGCGCGGGCGCTGTGGATTCGCATCCTGACCGCGCGGGTCGAGACCGGCGAGCCCTACATCATCTATGGCGACCACGTGAACCGGGCGATCCCCGAGCACCACAAGCTGGCCGGCCTGACCGTCAAGATGTCGAACCTCTGCAGCGAGATCACGCTGCCGACCGGGCGCGACCACCTGGGCGGCGAGCGCACCGCAGTCTGCTGCCTCTCGTCGCTCAACCTGGAAACCTTCGCTGCGTGGCAGGACGAGCCGCGCTTCATCGAGGACGTCATGCGCTTCCTCGACAACGTGCTGAGCGACTTCATCGCCAAGGCGCCCGACTCCATGGCGCGCGCCCGCTATGCGGCGCTGCGCGAGCGCTCGGTCGGCCTGGGCGTCATGGGCTTCCACTCCTTCCTGCAGCAGAACCGCATCCCGCTCGAAGGCGTCATGACCAAGGTCTGGAACAAGCGCATCTTCAAGCATATCCGCGCCGAGGCCGACGCGGCCTCGCGCAAGCTGGCGGCCGAGCGCGGCCCCTGCCCCGACGCGGCCGAGTTCGGCGTCGAGGAGCGCTTCTCCAACAAGATCGCGATCGCGCCGACCGCCTCGATCTCGATCATCTGCGGCGGCGCCTCGCCCGGCATCGAGCCCATGGCGGCCAACGCCTACACGCACAAGACCCTGGCCGGCTCGTTCCCGGTGCGCAACCGGCACCTGGCGGCGCTGCTCGAGGAGAAGGGCCGGAACACGGAAGAGGTCTGGACCTCGATCACCATCAACGAGGGCTCGGTGCAGCACCTGGATTTCCTCGCGCCCGAGGAGAAGGACGTCTTCAAGACCGCCTTCGAGCTCGACCAGCGCTGGCTGGTCGAGCTGGCCGGCGACCGCGCGCCCTTCGTCTGCCAGTCGCAGGCGCTCAACCTCTTCCTGCCGGCCGACGTGCACAAGCGCGACCTGCACCAGATCCATCTCATGGCCTGGAAGCGCGGCGTGAAGAGCCTCTACTACTGCCGCTCCAAGTCGATCCAGCGCGCCGAGTCGGCGGCGACCCATGAAATGGCTGAACGGGCCGCACCGCGCGCGGCGGCGGCCGAAGCGCCGAAAGACTACGAGGAATGCCTCGCCTGCCAATAGGGCGAGCTTGCCGGTGGCCGGGCGTTAGGTAGACCCCGGCCACAATTCAGAATTCAGAAGTCAGAAATCAGGAGTCAGAAGGCGATGAAATCTAACAGCAGTGTTGTAGGTCCAGATGCCGTGTTCTTTTTCCTGACTTCTGATTTCTGACTTCTGGCATCTGAACCATGTCCCTCCTCGACTCCAATCCGGTCTACAAGCCGTTCCACTATCCCTGGGCCTACGAAGCCTGGCTGACCCAGCAGCGCATCCACTGGCTGCCGGAGGAGGTGCCGCTGGCCGACGACGTGAAGGACTGGAGCCGCCGCCTCACCGACGGCGAGCGCAACCTGCTGACCCAGATCTTCCGCTTCTTCACCCAGTCCGACGTCGAGGTGAACAACTGCTACATGAAGCACTATTCTCGGGTCTTCCAGCCGACCGAGGTGCAGATGATGCTGACCGCCTTCGCCAACATGGAGACGGTGCACATCGCGGCCTATTCGCACCTGCTGGACACCATCGGCATGCCCGAGATCGAGTACTCGGCCTTCCTGCGCTACAAGGCGATGAAGGACAAGTACGACTACCTCAAGGGCTTCAACGTCGAGAGCAAGCGCGACATCGCGCGCACGCTGGCCGCCTTCGGCGCCTTCACCGAGGGGCTGCAGCTCTTCGCCTCCTTCGCCATGCTGCTGAACTTTCCGCGCTTCAACAAGATGAAGGGCATGGGCCAGATCGTCTCCTGGTCGGTGCGCGACGAAACGCTGCACACCCTGTCGATCATCAAGCTGTTCAAGACCTTCATCGGCGAGAACCCGGAGATCTGGGACGAGGCGCTGCGCCGCGACATCTACCGCTGCTGCGAGGCCATCGTAACGCACGAGGACGCCTTCATCGATCTGGCCTTCGAGATGGGCGGCGTCGAGGGCCTGGAGGCGGAGGACATCAAGCGCTACATCCGCAGCATCGCCGACCGCCGCCTGGGGCAGCTCGGCCTGCAGCCGATCTATCGCCTGGAGGGCAATCCCCTGCCCTGGCTCGACGCCATTCTGAACGGCGCCGAGCACACCAACTTCTTCGAGAACCGCGCGACCGAGTACTCCCGCGCCGCCACCCGCGGCACCTGGGAGGAAGCTTTCGACTGAAGGAAGCGTGTTTCCGCCGGGCCGGCTGGTACCCGCTATCGCAATAGTGTGAGTTGGGCCTCATCCTTCGACAGGCTCAGGATGAGGTGAATGCGCGCCCGCAGGGCGCGCCCTCATGCTGAGCTTGTCGAAGCATGAGGGCCGGTGTCGCATCACACCTTTCTGTGATTTCTGATACTAGCCGGCCCGTTCGGCGTCGAACGCCGTCGCCGAATCATCCTGCGAAGCCGGGGCGTCCTCTGCCTCCTCGTCGAGCGGCACGGCCGCCGAGAAGACGCAGACCAGCACGCTGACCAGACCAACGCCGAGCGCGAGCCAAACGATGGCGGATTGGGCGAGGCTGGCGTCCATCGGAAAGCTCCGGCGTTGCAGGGAGGAACCGGCTTATAGCCGGCCGACTCTTAACGCCGCCTTATCGGTGCTGAGTTTCTCAATCATGGTTAACGAATGCTTAACCGGATCGATCTTGACTGATGCACAGCCGGTCTCGAGCGGCTATTATGCAGTTCACTCTAGCGAAGCGATCGCTTCGCGCCGAGGAGAATGCCGATGACGGTTGATTGCGGCACGATTCGCCCGGCCGTACTCGCCGGTCACTTCTATCCGGCCGACGCGGGTGCGTTGACGCAGTTCGTCGACGGTTGCCTGGCCGAAGCGGAATGCCACCAGGCGAAACCGAAAGCAATCATCGCGCCGCACGCGGGCTTCGTCTATTCCGGGGCAATCGCCGGTTCCGCCTATGCCTCGATCAAGGCCTTGCGCAAGCGGGTCCGCCGCGTGGTGCTGCTCGGCCCCTGCCACCGCGTGCCGGTGCGCGGCTTCGCGCTGCCGAGCCACGATGCTTTCGAGACGCCGCTCGGGCGCGTCCCCGTGGACCGCGACGGCGTCGCCGCCGCCTTGCAGATAGCGGGCGCCGAGCAGCGCGACGACGCCCATCTGCCGGAGCATTGTCTGGAAACCCAGCTGCCTTTCCTGCAGCGGGCGCTGGGCGACTTCTCGATCGTGCCGGTCATCGTCGGTCCGACCACGGCGGAAGCGACCGCGGACTTGCTTGACACGCTCTGGGGCGATGACGAGACGCTGATCGTGGTGTCCTCCGACCTCAGCCACTTCTACGACTACGACACCGCGCGGACGCTGGACTCGCGCGCCTGCCAGGCGATCGAGCGGCTGGAGCCCGAGGCGCTCGAAGAGGAGCAGGCCTGCGGCCGCCATGCCATCCGCGGCCTGCTGTTGCGCTGCCAGGCGCTCGACCTGCGCGCCACCACCCTCGACCTACGCAACTCGGGCGACACCGCGGGCAAGACACGCCGGGACTCGGTGGTCGGCTATGGCGCGCTCGGATTCGAGCCGGCGGCCGAGGCGTGCCTCGACGAGGCGCAGCGCGCCCAGCTCCTCGAAGTGGCGGCACAGGCGATCGCCTACGGGTTGCGCGAAGGCACGCCCCTGGCGATCGAGCCGGAGCGCTTCCCCTGGCCGCTCAGGGCGCATCGCGCCTGCTTCGTCACGCTCAAGGCCAAGGGCGTGCTGCGCGGCTGCGTCGGCAGCGTGCAGCCGCAGCAGGCCCTGGTGAGCGATGCCGCCCAGAATGCCTGCAAGGCGGCCTTCGGCGATCAACGCTTCAAGTCGCTCGATCTGGGGGAGTTCTCGGCCCTGGCCGAGGACCTGGCGCTCTCGATCGCCATCCTGTCGCACCCGCGACCGCTCATCGTGGCCAGCGAGGCAGAGGCCTGCGCCGCCCTGGTGCCGGGCCGTGACGGCGTGATCCTCTGCGACGGCGAGCACAGCGCGCTCTTCCTGCCGCAGGTTTGGAAGGCACTGCCCGACCCGCGCGACTTCCTGGCCCGCCTCAAGCAGAAGGCCGGCTTGCCGGAGAATCACTGGTCGGAGGGCCTGCGGCTGCTGCGCTTCAGCACCGAGAGCTTCGGCACCCCGCTCAGCCGGGCGCTATCATCGAAGCACTGAGTCGGGCGTTCTCGGACAGATACCTCTAAGAATGCCTCTGAGGCGTTTCGCCGCATTGCATGCTATGCTTGCTCGGTAGCTGTGCGCCGGGTGGACACAATGCCCGTATGGGTACCCGACCGCCGGGAATGGATTGCCATCGGCCTGGGCGTCGCTCTTGCCGTGGCACTGGCATTGCTTTTGTTCGCCTTTGTCGGCTGGCTGGGCGTTGGACTGGTCGGATTGATCGGGCTGGTGATCACCAGCCGGGTCGCCCTCTCCGGCGGCCATGCGGTGCCGGAGTCCGACTTCGGCTCGACCGGCGTCGGCATCGTTGCCCGGCAGATGGAAGAAGCGGCTCGCATGCCACCGGAGCAACGCGCAGGCCGCTGGGCCGAACAGGAGAAACGCAGCGCGGTACTCTACTTCGTAAACACCATCTGCATCGCCCTTGCCGCGCTCGGCTTCGCCTTGTTCGTGCTGCACCAGCTCTAGGCGTCGCCGGCGCCGTTTCAGATAGACGCCGTCCGTTCCACGGGCCTGCCGGCGCCGTTGCGGCCCAGGCGGAGCGGCACGCGTCGCCGTCCCCAGGTGCCCGGCGGGCCGTCGAAGACGCCGGCGCAGCGCGTGCCGCACTGCCGGCAACGGCCGTCGTCGCTCAAGGTCCAGGCGCCGAGCTCGTACCAGTCGCGGCCGATCAGCTCGGCGCCGCAGCCGTGGCAGCGCGTGCCCTGGGTCGCCGGGTGGTGGATGTTGCCGGTATAGACGTAGCGCAGGCCGGCCTGCCGGGCGATGCGCCAGGCGGTCAGCAGGGTCTCGGGCGGGGTCGGCGGCTTGTCGGTCATCTTCCAGTCGGGATGGAAGGCGCTGAAGTGCAGCGGCACGTCCGGCCCCAACTTCTCCATGACCCACTGCGACAGGGCCACGAGCTCGGCCGGCGAATCGTTTTCGCCGGGGATCAGCAGGGTGGTGATCTCGAACCAGACGTCGGTCTCCTGCTTGAGATAGACGAGCGTCTCCAGCACTGGCTGGAGCTGGCCGCTGCAGAGCTTCTTGTAGAAGCCCTCGGTGAAGCCCTTGAGATCGATGTTGGCCGCGTCCATGTGGCGATAGAACTCGCGCCGCGGCTCGGCGCAGATGTAGCCGGCGCTGACCGCCACGCTCTTGATGCCGCGCGCCCGGCAAGCCTGGGCCACGTCGACCGCGTACTCCAGGAAGATCACCGGATCGTTGTAGGTGAAGGCGACCGAGCGCGCGCCGCTCCTGAGCGCCGCTTCGGCGATGACCTCGGGCGGCGCCTGGTCCATCAGGCGATCGAAGTCGCGCGCCTTGGAGATGTCCCAGTTCTGGCAGAACTTGCAGGTCAGGTTGCAGCCGGCGGTGCCGAACGACAGCACCGAGCTGCCCGGCAGGAAGTGGTTGAGCGGCTTCTTCTCGATCGGGTCGAGGCAGAAGCCGGAGGAGCGGCCGTAAGTGGTCAGCACCATGCGGCCGCCCTGGCGGGCGCGCACGAAGCAGAGCCCGCGCTGGCCCTCCTGCAGCCGGCAGAAGCGCGGGCAGAGGTCGCACTGGATGCGCCCGTCCGGCAGCCCGTGCCAGTAGCGGCCGGGCACGCCCGCCAGATCGTCCCGATAGCCGTCCTGCACTGGGCTTTCGGTCATGGAGCTGTCACTCACTGCCCTCAATATAGGCGGTTCCGGAAGGAATTTCTCCTCCGTCGCGGTTAACGCGCCATCCCGCCAGTTTCGCATTGGCCGGCGGCGAGTCTTTCCCTATGATCCGCCGACTTTCAGCACACAGCACGGGAGTTGGGGCAACGCCATGGGGCGATTTGGCGTCGGCCAAGCCATGCGCCGGGTGGAAGACCAGCGCTTTCTGACTGGCCAGGGCGGCTACAACGACGATCTCAACCTGCCGGGCCAGGCCTATGGGGCGGTGCTGCGCAGCCCGCTGGCCCATGCCGAAATCCGCAGCATCGACACTTCGGCGGCCCGGGCGGCGCCCGGCGTCCTCGCGGTCTATACCGCGGCCGACCTGAGCGCCGACGGTATCGGCGACATCCCCTGCCTGACGCCCATGCCGGGCAAGAACGGCAGCCGTACCATCATGCCGCCGCACCCGGTTCTGGCGCGCGAGCGGGTGCGCCACGTCGGCGACCCGGTCGCCTTTGTGGTCGCCGAGAGCGCGGCTCAGGCGCGCGACGCCGCCGAGCTGATCGAGGTCGACTACGAGGAGCTGCCGGTGGTGGCCGACCTGGCTGCGGCGGTCCGGAACGGCATCGCGCCGATCTGGGAGCAGGCCCCGAACAACGTCTGCCTCGACTGGGAGATCGGCGACCGCGCCGCCACCGAGGCGGCCTTCGCCAAGGCGCAGCACGTCACGCGGCTGGAGCTGGTCAACAACCGGATCGTGGTGGCGCCGATGGAGCCGCGTGGCGCGATCGGCGACTACGACGGCGCGGCCGACCTCCTGACCCTCTATACCGGCACGCAGGGCGGCATGCGCATGCGCCCGCAGCTCGCCGACAAGGTCTTCAAGCTGCCGGGTGAGACAATCCGCATCGTGACGCCGGACGTGGGCGGCAGCTTCGGCATGAAGATCTTTCTCTACTGCGAACAGGTCATGGTGCTCTACGCGGCGCGCAAGCTGGGCCGGCCGGTCAAGTGGAGCGGCGAGCGCGGCGAGTGCTTCCTGAGCGACAGCCAG
>JBHJOF010000312.1:0-14722 GCA_050330055.1 Kiloniellales bacterium | reverse complement strand
GGGAACCGGGCCCGCCTCACTGGCCGAGCCGCAGCGGCGGTGCCTGCAGGCTGCGCGACCGCGGATCGGCGGTGACCCGGTCGACGGCTTCGACAAGGGGCGCGAGCGCGTGGGCCAGGCGGGCCAAGCCGCGCGCCAGCGCGGCGACGCTCGGGCTCTGGGCGGAGGCGCCCAGCAGGTCCTCGAACAGAGCCTTGAAGGGATCGCGGCGCGGCGGGTAGGGGCGGAACTGCACCGGCGCCTCGGGCGCGATGCCGGCCGCCTCGCGCGCCAGCGCCAGCGCCGTCGCATAGCCGCCAAGCGCGTCGACCAGGCCTTGCGCCTGGGCGTCCTCGCCGGTCCAGACCTGACCCTGGGCCGCGCGCTCGGCCGTGGCCGGGTCGAGCCCGCGGCCGGCTGCCACCTTGGCGGTGAAGTCGGCATAGGCGGCGTCGAGGAAACGCTGCAGGTGCTGCCAGCCATCGGGCGTGAAGCGCTCGTTGGGGCTCCACAGGCCGGCGTTGTCGCCGGTCCGCACGCCTTCCCAGGTGATGCCCAGATTGTCCCACAGCTCCTGCAGCACCAGCTTGCCAGCGGCGACGCCGATCGAGCCGGTCAGTGTGCCGGGCTGCGCCACGATCTTGTGCGCCGGCGCGGCCACGAAGTAGCCGCCCGAGGCGGCGATGTTGCCCATGCTGACGATCAGCGGCACGCCGGCCTCGCGGGCGCGCTGCACCTCGCGCCAGATCACGTCCGAAGCGACATAGGAGCCGCCCGGGCTGTCGACGCGGAAGACGATGGCCTCGACCTGGGGGTCGGCGATCGCGCGCGAGATCGCGTCGGCCACCGTGTCTGAACCCATGGTCATGCGGCCGAACAGGGGGTCGTTTTCGCCGCCGTCAAGCACCACCGGCCCGAGGCCGTGGATCAGCGCGATAACCGGTCCCTTGGGCGGCGCCTTGCCGCGCGCCGCGCCGTAGTCGGCCAGCGCCAGCTGCTCGGCGTTCGTACCGGCGCGCTCGCCGACCGCGTCGTCGAGCTGGTCGCGGTAGCCCAGCTTGTCGACCAGCCCGACCGCCAGGGCCTGCTCGGCCAGGAAGGGTGCGTTGTCGATCAGGGGACGCAGGCTGGCCGGCTCCAGGCCGCGCGTCTCGGCGATGCCGCGCAGGATCTGCTCGAACCAGGACTCGACCAGGCGCTGAAGGTTCTCGCGCTGCGGCGCCGGCATGGCGCTCTCGGTCAGGAACGAAACCGCGGACTTGTACTCGCGGCGCTGGTCGAACTGCGGCTCGACGCCGATCTCCTCGAGCGCGGCGCGCAGGTAGGGACTCTCCAGGCTGAGGCCGGTCACGGCGAAGTCGCCCGAGGGCTGCAGCCAGACCTCCTCGAAGGCACTCGCCAGGTAATAGTGCAGCGTGCCGTTGCCGCCTTCGCCGAAGCTCTCGGCAAAGGCGAGCGCGAACTTGCCGCTCTCGCGGAAGCGGCCGACCGCGTCGCGCAGCTCCTGGATATCGGCCAGGCCAAGACCGCCGCGCCCGACTCGGGCCACCAGCCCCACGACGCGCGCGTCGCCGGCCGCCGCGTCGAGTGCCTCGACCGTATCGCGCAGCACCACCACGTCGCGCAGCGAGGCGCGGGCCAAGGGATTGTCCGGCCGTGTCTCGATCACGCCTTGGGTCAGGTCGAGCGTCAGCACTGCGCGCTTGGGCACCGTGACCTCGCGCGGCTGCCAGGTGAAGGGTTCGAGCTGCCACAGCAGGACGGCGAGCGCGGCCACGCCGGCCACGACCAGGAAGCCGATGGTGGCGAAGAGGCCGACCAGGCACTTCAGCAGGAACAGAATGACACGCATGAAGGATGCCGGCCTATCGCGGCTTGCGAGAAAGGGATGCGGCTACCTGATCCCGCACTGGTCCAGCATGTCGCGCAGCAGCTGATGACCTCCGGCGACGTTGAAGTCGGCCTCATGCCACTGGCCGTCCATCGCCTGGGCCCTCACCTGGAAGCGCAGCGAGCTCATCACCCGGCGGGTGATGGCCGAGGACTTGCCGCCGCGCGGCACCTCGATGCTGCCGGCCTCGAACAGCGGCCAGTCCGCTGACTCGAAGGCCTCGTTGTCGAAGGCGTACTGCACCGCCGGGTCCCGCGGCAGATTCGGTGTCGGCCCGCCGTTGCTGGCGAAGCGGATCAGCACCCGCTCGATCCGGTTGGGCGTGCAGCCGAGCTGCAGCACCGCGCCGCCGGGCTTGTTGAAGATGGCATAGCGGATGTCGCCGCCGTCCGCCGCCGGCCTCTCCCGGAACTCGACCAGCCATTCGCCGCCCATGCCCTGCGCCAGGGCCGGCGCCGCCATCGCCGTGGCGCCAGCCAGTAACGCCA
Organism: Kiloniellales bacterium; assembly: GCA_050330055.1. Classification (GTDB taxonomy): domain Bacteria; phylum Pseudomonadota; class Alphaproteobacteria; order Kiloniellales; family JAKSDN01; genus JBHJOF01. Next base: position 12,364 of record JBHJOF010000312.1, on the reverse strand, counting down.
GGCCTGCGAATAAAGCTCTCATGCCTCGTCCTTTCTCGCTCTCGAACCGCTGCCCATGGGGAGATGCGAGGACGCTTGTGCCCGAAGGCCGGCACCCGGACTAGGTCCCTTCCCTCCCCAGGGGAATCCTCGACTGCCGGGACGGTGCCCGTCAAGTGCTTGGCGCCGGCCCTATCGTACAGCCCAGGCGAACGGCCTCTGTCGCCAGCGGGGCGCCGCGTTTAGAGTCGCGCGGTTGGAAGGCGGACGGCAGGGACCCAGGGATGCGGCGCAAGGCACGGCCGGGCGGCGGACGCCAGGTCGAGGTGGTCATCGAGGCGATCGGCGGCCGCGGCGACGGCGTGGCCCGGCTCGATCCCGGCTTTGGTCCGGATCTCGAGCAGCGGCCCGTCTTCGTGCCCATGACCGTGCCCGGCGACCGCGTGCTGCTGCGACTTGTCGGCGAGCGGGCCGGCGGCTATCGCGGCGAGATCGTCGAGCTGCTGGACCCGGGCCCCGGCCGGGTCGAGCCGCCCTGTCCGCACTATGGCCCCTGCGGCGGCTGCACTCTGCAGCACTGGCAGGACGAGCGCTACGCTGCCTGGAAGGGCGAGCTATTGCGCCAGGCGCTGGCCCGCCAGGGCCTGGGGGAGGCGGCGATTCGGCCGCTGCTGCGCGTGCCGCCGGGCGGCCGCCGCCGCGCCTCGCTCGCCGCCGAGGCGGACGCCGGTGGTCGGTTGCGGCTCGGCTTCCACGGCCGCGCCAGCCACCAGCTCGTGGACATCGAGAGCTGCCTGCTGCTGACGCCCGGACTGGTCGCGCTGCTGGCGCCGCTGCGCGCTGCGCTGGGCGCGCTGCTGGGGCCACGCGGCCGGGCCCAGGCGGTGCTGACAGAGTCCGAGGGCGGAATCGACCTGCTGATCGCCGGCATTGGTGCGCCCGAGCTGGCGGCGCGCGAGGCGCTTGCCGCTTTCGCCGCAGAGGCCGACCTGGCGCGGCTCTCCTGGTCGGCGCTTGGGGTCGAGCCGGAGCCGATCGTCCAGCGCCGCACGCCAGTCCTGCATTTCGGCGGCGTCCCGGTGGTGCCGCCGCCCGGCGGCTTCATCCAGCCGACCGCCGCCGGCGAGGCGGCCCTGGTCGCCGCCGTGCTCGGCTATCTGGGCGACGGCCTTGGGACCGGGCGGGGCGGCACGGTCGCCGACCTCTACGCCGGCTGCGGCACCTTCAGCTTCCCCCTGATCGCCGCCGGCGCTGCGCGGGTCCATGCCGTGGAGGGCGAGGGCGCGGCGCTGTCGGCCCTCGACGCCGCGGCACGCCGGGCCGGTCTCGCCGGCCGCCTCAGCGCCGAGCAGCGCGACCTCGAACGCCGGCCGCTGCGGGCCGCCGAGCTGGCCCGGTTCGATGCGGTGGTCTTCGCCCCGCCGCGCGCCGGCGCCAAGGCGCAGGCGGCCGAACTCGCCGCCGCGTCGGTGGGTCGCGTCGTCGCCGTGTCCTGCAATCCCAACTCCTTCGCCCGCGACGCCCGCACGCTGGTCGACGGCGGCTTCACCCTGGTCGAGGCGACGCCGCTCGACCAGTTCCCCTGGTCGGGGCATCTGGAGCTGGTGGCCCTGTTCCGGCGCTAGTCCGCCGCGGCGCTGCGCGGCGGGCAGGCCGCCAGGCCTTCCTTGATCTTGTAGCCGACCTCGACGATGGCGTTGATGGCGGGCACCAGCTCGCGGCCGAGCTCGGTCAGGGAATACTCGACCGAGGGCGGCGAAGTCGGCATGACGCTGCGCGCCACGACTCCGCGCGCCTCGAGCTCGCGCAGCCGGGCGGTCAGCATCTTGGCCGAGACGCCCGGGATGTCGACGCGCAGCTCGCTGAAGCGCCGCGGGCCGCCTGCCAGATACCAGATGATGTTGGCGGTCCAGGCGCCGCCGATCACCTCCATGCAGGCGCTGACCGGGCAACCGGCAGGCGGCCGGGCGCTGCGGTTCTTGCGGACTTTCAAGGGCATGGTGCCCTCCCGGTATCACCTAGTAACTTTCGGGTAACTTGATAATCAAGTATGGAGATGAAAGCAAGTTTACAGATGATACCAGTCTCCCTAGCTAGGGCTGATCGGAATGCCTTAGCCAAGGAGACCGCACAATGAAGCTCTACATCAAGCCGGGCGCCTGCTCGCTCGCTTCCCACATCGCCCTGCGCGAAGTCGGCGCCACCTTCGACATCGAGAAGGTCGACACCAAGGCGCAGAAGACCGAAAGCGGCGAGGACTATAGCAAGATCAACCCCAACGGCTATGTGCCGGCGCTGCGTCTCGACGACGGCCAGGTGCTGAGCGAGGGGGCGGCGCTGCTGCAATACATTGCCGATCAGCATCCGCAATCGAAACTGGCGCCGGCGCCGGGCACGATCGAGCGCACGCGGCTGCAACAGTATCTGAACTTCATCGCCTCCGGGCTGCACCAGGCCTTTGGCCCCTTCTTCGGCCCGAGCCTGAGCGACGAGGCGCGCAGCGCGGCCGAGGCCCGGGTGGCGAAGAAGCTGAGCTACATGGAGTCGCTGCTGGCCGACGGCCGCAGCTATCTGCTGGGCGACAGCTTCTCGGTCGCCGACGCCTATCTCTTCGTGGTCTCGAACTGGAGCAATTTCGTGGGCATCGATCTCGGCAAGTGGCCGAAGCTCGCGGCCTTCGTCGAGCGCGTGGCGCAGCGCGACGCAACCCAGGCGGCGATGCGCGCCGAAGGCCTGAGCGCCTGACGCGCGGCAATCTCGCGTTCCGCCCGCCGCCCCCCGTCGCGGGGGCGGATCGGGTGGACGCAGTCGTCCGAAAGGGATTCACGATGGACCCGCGCTATGCCGCGGTCGTCGAGCTGCTGCAGCGTTATTTCGACGGCCTTTATCACAGCGACACGATCTTGCTGCGGCAGGTGTTTCATCCGCAGGCGATCTACGCCTGCGCCACCGACGGCAAGCTGCTGCAGCTCGCCATGGAGCCGTACTTCCGACTGGTCGACGCGCGGCCCTCGCCGGCAAGCCGAAGCGAGGCTCGAAGCGACCGCATCGCCTCGATCACCTTCGCCGGGCCGGTCACCGCCTTCGCCCAAGTGCACTGTGCGATCGGTCCCAAGCGCTTCACCGACTTCCTCTCCCTTATCTTTCTCGATGGCCGCTGGCAGATCATATCCAAGGTCTTCCACTACGACCTTGAAGACTAGCGCGCCTTCAAGTTGGCTATGAGCAAATTCACCCTCACCCTCCCAACGCTTCGCGTTGGGCCCCTCCCTCTCCCCTCGAGGGAGAGGGATTTGTAGCGCGCCCTTGTTTTCCCTCTCCCTCGGAGGGGAGAGGGAGGGACCCGCGCGCATCGGCGCGTGGGAGGGTGAGGGTGAGAGAACGGGTGCCATCGCGATAACGATGGGCTGTGCCGCACGCGAAGGAATCAGAGAATGCCCTACGTCAACATCAAGATCACCCGCGAGGGCGCCACGCCGACGCAGAAGGCCGAGCTGATCCAAGGCGTCACCGACCTGCTGGTGCGGGTGCTGAACAAGAATCCCGCCACCACCGTGGCGGTGATCGACGAGGTGGCCATGGAGGACTGGGGCATCGGCGGCCTGCCGGTCGAGGCCTATCGCCGCCGGGCGGCCGGCCAGGGTCGATGATCACCCTGGCGTCGCCGTGCGGCCTGGCGCGCAGGCAGAGGCTGCATCTGATCGGGCTCCGCGCATCCCAGCCGCGGCATGGGCGAAGACTGCGGCCAGCACGACGGCGCCGCCGGCGAAGCTGGCGAGCGGCGGCAGCTCGGCCAGCAGCAGCCAGGCCAGCAGGATGGCGAAGGGCGTCTCGGCCGAGCCGAGCAGGCCGGATTCGGCCGCCGGGATGAGGCGCGTGCCCTCGGTCCAGAGCACCACGGCAACGGCGAAGCTGCAGCCGAACAGCGCCATCAGCAAGGCGTCCTGGCGCGTCACCGCGAGGGGATCGGCGACCAGCCAGCCGACGGCGAAGAGCTGGAAGCCCGAGACGCCGCCGGCCCAGACCACGGGGCTGTCGCGATAGGCGCGGATCAGCACCATGTAGAGCGCGCAGGCGACCGTCATGGCCAGCGCCACGCCGTCGCCCGTCAGCTTTCCCGTGCCGAGGCCACCCGCGACGACGATTGCCACGCCTGCCAGCGAAACCACCGCGGCGACGGCGGTGCGACCCTGCAGGCGCTCGCGGAACAGCCACCAGGCGAGCGCCGCCGCCAGGAAGGGCGCCGTGGCGTAGATCACCGCGACGTTGGCGACGTAGGTCAGCTTGAAGGCGGAAATGAACAGCAGGCTGGCGACGGCGCCGACGCTGGCGATCAGCCAGCCGCGCCAGTCGAGTTGAAAGCGCGCGCGTAGCGCTTGCCTGCGGCCGAGCCAGGCGACGTAGAGCGCGATCAGCAGTCCGCCGACCAGCCCGCGCCAGCAGGCGATGGTCCAGGGGTCCGCCGTGATCGCCTTGGTCAGGATGCCGGCCAGGCTGAAGACCAGGGCCGAGGCCAGGACCAGGATGGCGCCCAGCACTCGCCCGTCGCGCGCCGCGCCAGATGCAAACACGTTCCCTCCTTTTGGCTTGCCCGCCGGCATGCTAAGCGGAGGCTGCTGACAACAGGCTGTCAGCAGTGATGCTATAGTCCGCCGCAAGGGAGGCGCCGTATGAGCCGGTCGGTCCGCCTGTTCGAGATCATCCAGCTGCTCAGGGACGCCGCGGCGCCCCTGACAGCCAGCACCATCGCCGGCCGCCTCGAGGTGACGGCGCGCACCGTCTATCGCGACATCGCCGCGCTGCAGGCCATGCGCGTTCCGATCGAAGGTGCGGCCGGCGTCGGCTACATCATGCGCCCGGGCTTCGACTTGCCGCCGCTCATGTTCACCAGCGAGGAGGTCGAGGCGATCGTGGTCGGCCTGGCGCTGCTCGGCCGCACCGGCGACGCCAGCCTCGAGGCGGCGGCGGACGGCGCCGCCCGGAAGATCGGCGCGGTCCTGCCGGAGGGACGGGGGCAGGAGCTCAAGGACCGTCCGCTCTATGCCTCGCGCTGGCATGCCATTCCCGGCGCGCGGGTCGAGCCGCGCCTGCTTCGCCGGGCGGTGCGCGAGGAGGAGAAGCTGCGGCTCAGCTACGCCGACGCGGAAGGCCGCATCACCGAGCGCACGGTGCTGCCGCTGGCCGTGGTCTACCACGTCGAGTCCGTAGTGCTGGCGGCCTGGTGCGAGCTGCGCACCGACTTTCGCCACTTCCGCCTCGACCGCATGGCCGAATGCAAGCCGACCGGCGAACGCTTCGCGGGCAAGGGCCCCGCGCTCCGGGCGCGCTGGCGCGAGCAGCACGGGCTGACGTGACGGGGCCTCTGCGAGGGCAGGGCTATCGCATATGAAGCTGCGGAAGGTTCGATGTGGCTATTGGTGTCTCGGACGCTCCGCCGTGCGGCCTTCGAGACAGCCGCGTCGCGGCCTCCTCAGGCTGAGGATAAACCTTTGATGCTATGGGAAATTTTGCCTAACCCTGAGGAGCGGGCGAAGCCCGCGTCTCGAAGGGCGCAGGATGGCATTGCAGCGGTTTTCTACTCGTCACCAAGCTGCAAGCGTCACCCCTCGACCAGCAACTTCGCCCAATGCGATTCCCCTGCCTGCAAGGGGGACTACCTTGATGGCCAGGATCGCGTATTGTCCGAGGTTCGAACAGCACCGTGAGGCACCCGTGACCTTCCTGCCCATCGAGACCCTCTACTTCGAGGACCTGAGCGTCGGCATGACGGCGACCTACTCGAAGACCGTCAAGTCGTCCGACGTGGTGGGCTTCGCCGAGATCACCGGCGACCGCAACCCGATCCATCTCTCGGAGCACTTCGCCGCCAAGACGCCCTTCAAGGGCCGCATCGCCCACGGCCTCTACACCGCCAGCCTGATCTCGGCGGTGATCGGCACCCGCCTGCCGGGCCCCGGCGCCATCTATGTCTCGCAGACCCTGAAGTTCCTGGCCCCGGTCAAGATCGACGACACGATCGACGCCATCGTCGAGGTCGTCGAGCTGAACGAAGAAAAGCAGCGGGCCAAGCTGTCGTGCCGGTGCAAGGTGGGCGACACGGTGGTCCTGCAGGGCGAAGCCGTGGTCAAGGTGCCGCGGCGCGAAGAGGGGTGACCGGTAACCTTGGCGGCGCGCTCGGCCAGCGCGCAACGCGCGATCTTGCCTGTCCCAAGACCTGTGAGAAATGTCACAGAACCCGGGGTCGGCAGTAGACATGATTAGCCGGGATATTCTACCCGGAAGCGCCCGAAGCGACGTCTTTCGGCCGATTGCTTTCCGGTGTGGCGGTAGCCATGACCCATTGGATCGCCATTCTCAGCTATCTGCTCGGGACGCTCTGGATTGTTGGCTGGGCGACCCATCGAGCGCTCGGCCCGACCAGAGGCCAGCATCTGCAATCGGATTGGGTTCTGGCGGCCCGGTTCATCTATGTCTTCTCCTATCTCGTCGTCTTCGTCGGCGGCACCGGCGTCATCGTGTTCGGTGGCCAGTATGGCGCCGAGCTGGCCAACAGAGTGTCGAGCAACGTAACTCTGCTCGCGGACCTCAAGGTGCTGCTGGGCGGCGAAACGGCACCGCTCGCCCCGCTCTTCTCGCTCGGCGTGATCCATCTCTGCTTGAAGATCGAACCCGTCAACAGGCTAGACCGGCGGGTGCTCGCGTGGCTGCACAGCACCGAGCATCTGGAAGACGAGATGCAGAAATTGCGGGCGGCCCTGGAGACCATCCCCTTCGATCCTAGCGACCTCGAGGTCGCGGAGAACCGGCGCAAGCTGCAGGACCACGATGTGCGCTTCACCGACAATCGCCTGATATCCGGCGACATCGCGGTGGTGACGCAGTGGCGCAAAGTCGCGTGCCTCCTGCGCCACGTCGGCCAGTGGCAGAGATCTTCAGCCAAGGTGCTCAATCCAGGGGAGGAGCAGGAGCTGCGCGACCTGGAGAAGACTGACAACCGCAAGACGGCGCATGCCTTCCACATTATCCGCGCCCTCAGGCACTCGCATCAGCAGGGCCAGCAGATTGCCGCCAACGACATTCCTCTAAGGGCGTCCGCGGAGCCCAAGCGGCTGCAGGCGGTGGGCGGCGACAAGGGCTCGGTCATCCTCGTCGACTATTCGCCGCAACGGGCTCAGATCAACGATACCCTGGAGATGGATTCCGAGGAATTCGCCGGCTATATCAGGAAGATTCAGAACTACTTCCTGGCCGAGTACGGCATCCTGCTGCACCGGATATCCACGCTGGCGGCCGAGTCCATCGTCTATTCTGGCGAAGAAGCGGCTGGCCGGCTGCAGAAGATCAAGGAGGCGGGCTTTCGCGGGCTCGGCGAGATCAATCGCCTGACGATGGATAACATCGTCAAGCTGTTCTGCCTGACCATCATCATCGTCGTCTCGGTCTTCCTCGTGATTCTGCTGTTCACGGACCGGGGCGGTCCAAGCGTGATCGTCGTGTGGAAGATCGGCCTCATCTACGCTTTCGCCATCCTCTGCGGCGCCATGATCGGCTCGAACCGGACCCTGGCGCGGCGCCCACATACCCCCTGGGCTGCCTTCGCCGCCGCCGGCTTCATGAGCTTCCTGCTGTTCCTCTTCGTGCAGTTCTCGATCGCCATGGCTCAGGCCTTCTATGCGGTGCTGCCCAGCTTGGCAGGCAGTGGCGGCGAGGACGTCTACACCAAGCTGTCCTTCGGCCGGGCCGGGACAAGCGGTGAGAGCCTCCAGTTCACGGACGTCCTTCCCTGGGCCCTGTTGCCGACCTTTGCCTCGGTGGCCATCTGCCGAATCTCGCGCATTTCCTGGGCCGATGGTTTGGGCAGGCTAGTGCCGCGGCTGTTCGACGGCCTGATTCTGGCCGCCGTGTTCCTGCTGGTGTCGATGCTGGTCTTCGCCCTGCACATTCATCTGGGAACGCGCATGGCGCAGGTGCTCCGAGTCGGCCAGGAGATTCAGTTCGGCCGCATCCTCACGGGTATGACGGTCGCGGGCACGCTGGGCTTCCTGATGGGCAGCACGGCCATCGCCGACATCCGCAAGATCGCAAAGTCGGAAATTTGATCGTAAGGCCCTGAGCAGTTCGTCCTGCTCGCGCCACCCGGTTTGCTACCGGGCTTCCCCTACCCACACTGCGCCCGATGCCGCAGCAGATGATCCGCCAGCACCACGGCCATCATGGCTTCGCCGATCGGCACGGCGCGGATGCCGACGCAGGGGTCGTGGCGGCCTTTTGTTGAGATTTCCGTGTCCTGGCCATGCACGTCGACGGTGCGGCGCGGCGTCAGGATCGAGCTGGTCGGCTTGACGGCGAAGCGCACCACGATGTCCTGGCCGCTCGAGATGCCGCCCAGGATGCCGCCGGCGTTGTTGGAGAGGAACTCGACCCGGCCGTCGCGCATGCGCATCTCGTCGGCGTTCTCCTCGCCGCTCAAGGCCGCAGCGCCGAAACCGGCGCCGATCTCGACGCCCTTGACCGCGTTGATCGACATCATCGCCTTGGCGAGATCGGCGTCGAGCTTGTCGTAAACCGGCGCGCCCAGGCCAACCGGAACGTTGCTCGCCGTCACCTCGACCACGGCGCCGACCGACGAGCCCTCTTTGCGCATCTCGTCGAGATAGTCGGCCCAGGCCTCGGCCGCCGCCTTGTCGGGGCACCAGAGCGGGTTGGCCTCGACCTGGTCCCAGTCCCAGTTGGCCCGGTCGACCTGGTGCGGCCCGACCTGGACCAGGGCGCCGCGGATCGCCACCGGCACCGGCAGCAGGTGGTCCAGGACCTTGCGCGCGATGCCGCCGGCGGCGACCCGCATGGCGGTCTCGCGCGCCGATGAGCGGCCGCCGCCGCGATAGTCGCGGATGCCGTACTTGGCCCAGTAGGTGTAGTCGGCGTGGCCCGGCCGGAACTTGTCCTTGATGTCGCCGTAGTCCTTGGAGCGCTGGTCGACGTTGTCGATGATGAGCCCGATCGGCGCGCCGGTGGTCTGGCCCTCGAACAGGCCGGAGAGGATGCGCACCGCGTCCGGCTCGCGGCGCTGGGTGGTGAAGCGCGACTGGCCCGGCCGGCGCTTGTCGAGCCACTGCTGGATGTCGCCCTCGTCCAGCGGGATGCGTGGCGGCACGCCCTCGACGACGCAGCCGATCGCCGGCCCGTGGCTCTCGCCCCAGGTGGTGAAGCGGAAGATCTGCCCGAAGCTGTTGCCGCTCATGGCGCCTATCCGTCAGATCGTGCCCGGAGCGGGCTCAGGACTCGGGCGCAAGGCCCTGCAGCAGCTTGGCGACCTGGGGCGCGGCGTCGACCGCCATCATGCCGACGGTGTGATAGCCGCAGTCGACGTGGTGCACCTCGCCGGTCACCGCGCGCGACAGGTCGGAGAGCAGGTAGAGCGCGGCGCCGCCGACCTGGTCGATGGTGACGTTGCGGCGCAGCGGCGAGTTGTACTCGTTCCACTTCAGGATATAGCGGAAATCGCCGATGCCGGAGGCTGCCAGCGTGCGGATCGGCCCGGCCGAGATGGCGTTGACCCGGATGCCGCTGCCGCCCAGGTCGCTCGCCAGGTAGCGCACCGAGGCCTCGAGCGCCGCCTTGGCCACGCCCATGACGTTGTAATGCGGCATGACGCGCTCGGCGCCGTAGTAGGAGAGTGTCAGCAGGCTGCCGCCCGGCCCCATCAGCGGCACGGCGCGCTGCGCCACCGCGGTGAAGGAGAAGCAGGAGATGTCCAGGCTGCGCACGAAGTTGTCGCGGCTGGTGTTGACATACTTGCCCTTCAGCTCGTCCTTGTCGGAGTAGGCGATCGCGTGCACCAGGAAGTCAAGCCCGTCCCAGGTCTTCTTGAGCGCATTGAAGACGCCGTCGATGCTGGCGTCGTCGGTGACGTCGCACGGCAGCACGATGTTGGAGCCGACCGATTCGGCGAGCGGCCGTACCCGCTTTTCCAGCGCCTCGCCTTGGTAGGTGAAGGCGAGCTCGGCGCCGTGCTCGCGCACCGCGCTGGCGATGCCCCAGGCGATCGAGCGGTCGTTCGCGACTCCCATGACGAGGCCGCGCTTGCCGGCCATCAGCGGTTGGCGTTCGGGCATCGAAGTCCCTGGCATGGTGGCCTTCCGGCCGGAGTGGCCGGCATCCTACACCATGGGGGCGGGGGGTCAATCTGCGCCCCCAAGATGTCGGGGGTGGTGCTGGTTGCCGGTACCGAACTGGGAGGCGACTATCCACGAAATGCCGGAAACCGATCGGGGGACAGGCCCTGGATCCAAGGGGACTGTACCCGAAGGGGACTGTCCCCGAGATGCCGCCCGTCCGAGCGAAGCGATCCGGGGACAGGCCCCTCCGCTGCGCTTCGGGTACAGCCCCCTGACCTGAGGGGACTGTCCCCGACACGCCGTCCACGCCCCAAGGCCTCGTGCCTGGGACTGGAATCCTCTAGCATGCCGGCATGACGACCGTCTTGCCTCGGGCAGCCGCCGACCGCTGGGTCGGACGCATCCGGGCCTGGCTGCGCGTGGCGGCGCGGGTCCAGCACATCGGACGCTTCCTGGCCTATACCGGGCGGCGCTTCGTCGATGACGGTTGTCCGCAGAAGGCGGCGGGCCTGGGCTACGTCTCGCTGCTCTCCCTGGTGCCGCTGCTGGCGATCGCGCTCGGTGTGCTCTCGGCCTTTCCCGCTTTCGACTCGATCCGCGCCCAGCTCCAGGCGCTGATCCTCGAGAACTTCATCCCCGAGACCGGCGAGGCAGTGACCAATCGCCTGACCGGCTTCATCGCGAACGCCAGCAGGGCGACCGGGCCGGGCGTTCTGGCGTTTGCGATCATCGCCCTGCTGCTGCTGAACAATATCGACGCGGCGCTGAACCAGATCTGGCGGGTGCCCGATCCGCGCTCGCTGGCCCTGCGCTTCCTGGTCTACTGGGCCCTGCTCAGCCTGGGGCCGCTGCTGCTCGGCGCGTCGCTGTCGGTCTCCAGCTACGCCTTCGCCATGGTCCAATACGCCGCCGCAACGGCCTACACCAGCTGGCTGCTGGAGTTCGCGCGGCTGATCTCCATCGCGCTTTCGACCCTGGGCTTTGCGCTGCTTTATTACGTGGTGCCGAACCGGCCGGTGCATCCCGGCCATGCCCTGCTCGGCGGCCTGGTCGCCGCCCTTCTGTTCGAGCTGCTGAAGGCCGGCTTCGGCGCCTACGTGCGCAGCTTCACCTCCTACGAGGCGATCTACGGCGCGCTGGCGGCGGTGCCGGTCTTCCTGCTGTGGATGTACCTCTCCTGGGTCGTGGTGCTGCTGGGCGCCGAGGTCGCGGCGGCCCTGCCGGAATGGCGCACGGCCTTGGCGCGCGAGCGCCAGGCGATCACGCCGGGGGAGCAGCTCACCTTGGCGCTGGCGCTGCTCGGCCGGCTCTACCGCGCCAGCCAGAAGGGCGGCGCGCTGAAGGAGAGCTCCCTGGTCCGCGGCCTGCCGGCAACGCCGGCCGAGACCGACCTCATGCTGCGCCGGCTGCGCAACGCCGGGCTGGCCGAGCGCTCGTTCCGCGGCCGCTGGCTGTTGGCCCGAGATCTCGGCGGCCTGCCGCTCGGTGTGCTGGCCAAGCAGGTCGGCCTCGACCCCGGGCCCGGCGAGGGCTGGCCGCAGCCGGCCGAGCAGACGGTCGCCCGCCTGGTCGCCGCGAGCCAGGACTGGCTGGACCGCGACGTCGCCTCGCTGCTGCGCGAGAGCGATGAAAGAGATGGTGGCTAAGTACGATCGCGAGCGCGACTAACTCTTCTCTTGTCACCCTCACCCTCCCACGCGCTGACGCGCGCGGGCCCCTCCCTCTCCCCTCCGAGGGAGAGGGGAACAAACCGGTGCGCCGCAAATTCCCTCTCCCTCGAGGGGAGAGGGAGGGGCCCATCGCGCAAGCGATGGGAGGGTGAGGGTGCGTTTGTTGTATGCGCGGCTGAAAGGGCCGGCTAGGCCTCGTCGTCGCGCGGCAGGTGGCGGTCGAGCTCGGCGCGGGCGTCGTCGGGGAGCTTGCCGATGGCGTGCTGCAGGTCGCTCAGGCTGCGGCGCAGCGCGTAGATCTGGTCGAGCAGCTGCAGCACCACCGGCATGGCCTCGTCGTTGATCGCCAGGTCGCGGCGCAGCTCGACGATCAGCTTGACCCGCGCGCGGTCGGCCTCGTTGAAGAGATAGCTGCCCTCCTGCTCGACCGGCAGCACCCATTTCTGCTCGATCCAGGCGATCAGCTCGCGGCGGTTGACGTCGCCGTCTGCCAGCACGGCGTCGATCGTCACCAGGGCGTGCCGGCCGCCGCTCACGTTATCCCCGCCTTGCGCCGCGGGTCGTAGGGATGCTGCCTGCTCCAGCGTTCGATGAAGC
>JBHJOF010000311.1:0-10380 GCA_050330055.1 Kiloniellales bacterium | reverse complement strand
GCGCGTAGCGCCGGGAGGGGGGCGTCCGCGAAGCGGACAACAGAGTCGGATTCTCTTTCTGAGCTTGAGTTGCCGTCGCCGTGCTAGCCCGCATGGGCGGCAGCGCGGGCGAGCTCGATACGGCGGTGGACCACGGCGCTGATCGGCACCAAGGCGAAGCCGCGGCGCTGCACCGCCGGCAGCCAGCGCTCCAACACGTCGAGCGTGACGCGATGCGGATGACCGATGCCGACCGCAAAGCCGCGCCGCCGCGCCAGGGCCTCGAGCGCGTCGAGCTGCCGCTCGATCGCCGCGCGGTCTTCGTGGTCGTTGTCGATGAAGATGTCGCGCTCGGCGTAGGGCACGCCCATGCGCGTGGCGAGACCGCTGCCGACGCTGGCGCCGGCCGTCTTGGAGTCCAGAAACAGCAGGCCGCGCTTGCGCAGCTCCTGCATCACCTGGGCCATGCCCGGCAGTGAGGTCGTGAAGCGGCTGCCCATGTGGTTGTTGATGCCGACGTAGCCCTCAAAGCGCTCCAGCCCCCAGGCGATGCGCCGCGCGAGCTCCTGCGGCGACAGCTCGGCGGCCAGCGCGTTCGGCCCCGGATCGTAGTTCGGATCGCGCGGCTCCATCGGCATGTGGACCAAGAGCTCATGGCCACCGGCTCGCGCTTCGGCCAGCATGCCCTCGATGTGCTCGGCGTAGGTCATGAAGGCGAGCGTCAAAGGACCCGGCAGAGCCACGGCGCGCCGCGTCGCCGGACGGTTGAGGCCCAGGTCGTCGAGCACCAGCGCGATCATCGGCCGTGCCCCGACATCGGCGACCTGTACGGCGTTGCGTTGCCAGGCCGGCGTGCCGGCTCCGGCGCTGCCGAGCCCAATCCCCGCCAGACGGCGCTCGGCCACGAAGCTGTCGAGCGTCTGGTCCGAGGGTGGCGGCAGATGGTCGCGCGCCGCCGGCGGCTCCTCGTACACCAGGTGCAGCTCGTTGCCGGACTCGTGCTGTACGTCGCTTGGCGGCTGCCATTCGGCCAGCGCGGCCGGGCCATGCGCCTCGGCGCGGCCGGTCTGGCTCTCGTTCGCAGCCTGCAGGCTCTCGGCGACCAGCGCGGCAAGGCTGACGGCTGCGGCCGAGCCCAGCGGCGGCAGCGCTCCCCTCGCCTCGGTGACGCCTCCGGCGGAGCCGGGCCCGGCCCCGGGCGCTATCTCGGACAGGACCTCGGCTGGCCCTTCGAGCTGCGGCTCGACGCCCAAGCGCTCCCGATCGAACTGGGCGAAACGCTCCCAGGTGGCGGTGCGCGCGGGTGCCGGGGCCGGCGTCCAGTGCGGTGCCGGGCCGAGGGCGGCAAAGGTCGCCTCCTGGCCCCCGGCGTCGCCATCTGCCGCTTGGCCTTCCACTGCTTGGTTTTCCGCGAGGGCCGAAGCGGGCGGCGCGTTCCATTCCGCCAAGCGATCGAGCAGCCCGGCGCGATCCAAGGTGACGCCGAGCAGCCCGCCGCCGAACAGGCTGGCGAGCAAAAGACCGCCCATCGCCAGGGCCATGTGTCGCAGCCTGGCGGTTTCCCGGCTGCGCTTGCGGCGGGTGCGGGCGTTGGCTCTCGCTCGCGCGCGCGACGGCGGCGGGCGTCGTCCTGCCCCGCTCCTCGTCGCGCGCGACTTGCTGCCGGCGCTCTTGCCTGCGGGTTTCCTGGCTCGGGTCTGCTTCACGCTCTTCGACTTGCCCCCACCGCCGGATGCGGCGGCCTTGCGACCGCTTGACGTACGTCTCCGTGGACGTGAGGCGCCCGACTCCACCATGAGACCGAACTCTATCATGGCGTCCCTGGCACCCCTATGCCGCCTATGTCACACCGCCGTGGTTAATGCGCGCTTAAGCATACGATCGAGAGGCTTCCGAGCCGCGCTGGGCCGGCCGCTTCCACGCCCCGGGGCAAGCTGATATAACGAGGGGCCGGATGTTAAGGGCCGACACAAGAAACCCTGAACAAGGGCCTGAAATGTTTCTACTGATCGATAACTACGACAGCTTCACCTATAACCTCTACCACTTCCTGGGGGAGCTGGGCGCCACCATCACGGTCAGGCGCAACGACCAGATCGGCGTCGCCGAGGCGCTGGCGCTGCAGCCGCAGGGCATCGTGCTGTCGCCCGGCCCCTGCGACCCGGACCGTGCCGGCATCTGTCTCGAGCTTGTCAAGGCGGCCGCAGGCAAGCTGCCGCTGCTCGGCGTCTGCCTCGGCCATCAGGCGATCGGCCAGGCCTTCGGCGGCCGCGTGGTGCGCGCCAGGGCGCCGATGCACGGCAAGGTAAGCTCCATCCGGCACCAGGGCGGCGGCGTCTTCGAGGGACTGCCGACGCCGCTCGGCGCGACCCGCTACCACTCCCTGGTGGTCGAGCGCGAGACCCTGCCGGACTGCCTGGAGATCACCGCCGAGACCGACGAGGGCACCATCATGGGGCTGCAGCATCGGACGCTTCCGGTGCACGGCGTGCAGTTCCATCCGGAGAGCATTGCCTCGGAGCACGGCCACGCGCTGCTGCGCAACTTCCTCGCGCTCGCCGGCCACAACACGCGCGACGATCGAGCCGAGCCACTCCAAGCTCTGCGGGCATGAGCGGCGATCTGCAGGACCTCAAGGCGCTGCTCGCCATCGCCGCGACGGGCCAGTCGCTGAGCAGCGCCCAGGCCGAGCAGGCCTTCGACATCATCATGTCGGGCGACGCCACGCCGGCCCAAATGGGCGGCTTCCTGATGGCGCTGCGCGTGCGCGGCGAGGCGGTCGAGGAGATCATCGGCGCTGCCCGTGCCATGCGCGCCAAGATGCTGCCGATCGAGGCGCCGCCTGGCGCCATCGACACCTGCGGCACCGGTGGCGACGCCAAGGGCACGCTGAACATCTCGACCGCCGCCGCCTTCGTCGTTGCCGCCTGCGGCGTGCCGGTGGCCAAGCACGGCAACCGGGCGCTCTCCTCCAAGAGCGGTGCCGCCGACGTACTGGCCGCGCTCGGCGTCAACATCGAGGCCGACATGGCCCTGGTTCGAAAGGCCCTCTGGGAAAGCAAGATCTGCTTCCTGATGGCGCCGCGCCACCACAGCGCCATGCGCCACGTCGGCCCGACCCGGGTCGAGCTCGGCACCCGCACCATCTTCAACCTGCTGGGACCGCTCTCCAACCCGGCCCGGGTCAAGCGCCAGCTCCTGGGCGTGTTCGCGCCCGACTGGGTCGAGCCGCTCGCCAAGGTGCTGCAGGGACTCGGCCACGAACGCGCCTGGGTGGTGCACGGCGAAGGCGGCCTGGACGAGCTGGCGACCACCGGCGAGGCGCTGGTCGCCGAGCTGAAGGACGGCAAGGTCAGCACCAGGACCGTCGCGCCGGAGGAGGCCGGCCTGCCGCGCGCCGATTTCGATGGCCTCCGGGGCGGCGACGCGGAGCACAACGCCGTGGTGCTGCGCGCCCTCTTGGAGGGCGAGCGCGGCCCCTTCCGCGACACCGTGCTGTTCAGCAGCGCCGCCGCGCTGATCGTCGCCGGCAAGGCGGACGACCTGAAGGCCGGCGTCGCGCTTGCCGCCGATGCGATCGACAACGGCCGGGCCAAGGAGACGCTGGCGCGCCTGGTCGCCATCAGCAACCAGCCGGCGCCGGAGCCGGTCGCATGAGCGATGTCCTGCAACGCATCTGCGCCGACAAGCGCGCCTTCGCCGCCGCCCGCAAGCAGGCGATCGGCCTCGCTGCCTTGCAGGCGCGCGCCAAGCAGGCGAGCACGCCGCGCGGCTTCCACCGCGCGCTCGCCGAGGCGGCGGCGCGCCAGGGCTATGGCCTGATCTGCGAGATCAAGAAGGCCTCGCCGAGCAAGGGCGTGATCCGCGCCGACTTCGATCCGGCCGCGCTGGCCCGCGCCTATCAGGCGGGCGGCGCGAGCTGCCTTTCCGTGCTGACGGACGAGCCCTATTTTCAGGGCCAGGACGCCGACCTGCAGGCGGCCCGTGACGCGGTCGATCTGCCCGTGCTGCGCAAGGATTTCATGCTCGAGCCCTACCAGATCATCGAATCGCGCGCGCTCGGCGCGGACTGCGTGCTGCTCATCATGGCGGCGCTCGAGGACGGGCAGGCAGCCGAGCTGGAAGCAGCCGCCCTCGAGCTCGGCCTCGACGTGCTGGTCGAGGTGCACGACGGCGCCGAGCTGGAGCGCGCGCTCGCCCTGCGCTCGCCGCTGATCGGCATCAACAACCGCAACCTCAAGACCCTGGCGGTCGACCTCAAGACCACCGAGGCCCTGGCCGCACGGGTGCCGGACGATCGCCTGCTGATCTCCGAGAGCGGCCTCTTCACCCGGGTCGACCTGGAGCGCATGGCCGCGGTCGGCGCGCGGGCCTTCCTGATCGGCGAATCCCTGATGCGCCAGGAGGACGTGGCGGCGGCCACCGCGGCGCTCTTGCCCGAGCGGGCAGCAGCGCAGCCGAAGGCCAGCGCCGGAGTTTGAGCGGCCATGGCCGAGCTGACCCACTTCGACAAGGAGGGCCACGCGCGGATGGTCGACGTGACCGAAAAGGCGGTGACCGAGCGGGTCGCCGTTGCCAAGGGCTCGGTCACGATGGCGCCGGAAACCCTGGCGTTGATCCGCGAGGGCGGCGTCAAGAAGGGCGACGTGCTGTCGGTCGCGCGCCTTGCCGGCATCATGGGCGCCAAGCGCACGCCCGAACTGATCCCGCTGTGCCATCCCCTGCCGCTTTCCTCGGTGACGGTCGACCTGACGATCGATCCGGCGCGCAACGCCGTCGAAATCACCGCGACCTGCAAGCTGGCCGGCCGCACCGGGGTCGAGATGGAGGCGCTGACCGCGGTCGCGGTCGCCGCCCTTACCGTCTACGACATGTGCAAGGCGGTCGATCGCGGCATGCAAATCGGCGAGGTCCGCCTGGTGCACAAGTCGGGCGGCAAGTCCGGCACCTTCGAGGCGCCCAAATGACCGGGACGTGGGAATGATTCCCGTCGAGGAGGCGCTGGCCCGCATCCTGTCGGCCTTCGAACCGCTGCCGAGCGAAACCGTTTCGCTCAGCGGCGCGCTCGGCCGGGTGCTGGCAGAGCCGGTGGTGGCGCGGGTCAGCCAGCCGCCCAAGGCGGTCTCGGCCATGGACGGCTATGCCGTGCGCGCCGCCGACGTCGCCCGGGTCCCCGCGGCGCTGCGCCAGATCGGCGAGGTTGCGGCGGGCAGCGCCTTCGACGGCACCGTCGGCGCAGGCGAGACGGTGCGCATCTTCACCGGCGCGCCGCTGCCCGACGGCACCGACGCCATCGTCATCCAGGAGGACACGGAGGCGGACAGCGATCGGATCACCATGAAGGAGAGCGTCCCCGTCGGCCACTACGTGCGCCCGGCCGGGCTCGACTTCCGCGCCGGTGCCACCGGCCTGAAGGTGCCGCGCGTTCTGACTGCGCGCGATATCGGCCTCGCCGCAGCGATGAACGTGCCGTGGCTCCGGGTGCGCCGCCGCCCGCGCATCGCCATCCTGGCGACCGGCGACGAGGTGGTCATGCCGGGCGATCCCGTCGGCGCCAACCAGATCGTCAGCTCCAACGCCCTGGCCCTCTCCGCCCTGGTCGAGGTCTGCGGCGGCGAGGCGCTCAACCTGGGCATCGCCGGCGACAACGAGGACTCGCTGCGCCGCTTGGCCGCCGGCGCGGCCGGGGCCGACCTGCTGGTGACCACCGGCGGTGCCTCGGTCGGCAAGCACGACCTGGTGCACAAGGTGCTGGGCCAGGAGGGCTTCGCGCTCGACTTCTGGAAGGTCGCCATGCGGCCGGGCAAGCCGCTGATGTTCGGCCGGGTCGGCGGCACGGCGCTGCTCGGCCTGCCGGGCAATCCGGTCTCGGCCCTGGTCTGCGGCGTGCTGTACCTGCGCCCGGCGATCGGCCGCATGCTCGGCCTGGACGGGCATGAGAAGCCGCAGGAGACCGCCGTGCTCGCCGCCGATCTGGGCCCGAACGACAAGCGCCAGGACTATCTGCGTGCCGCCCTCAGCATCGACGAGCAGGGCCGGCGCTGCGCCCTGCCCTACCAGCGCCAGGACAGCTCGATGCTGGCCACGCTGGCCTATGCCGACTGCCTGATCGTGCGGCCGCCGCTGGCCCCGGCGGCCAAGGCCGGCGACCTGGTCGAGATCGTCCCGCTGGCCGGCAGCCTGCTCAGCATCTGACGGCGTTGATCACGCACCCCACCCTGACGCTGGGGGCGAACGGATGCCCGCAGAACTCGCGAAAATCACGCGAAAGCCCCTTGACGCTGACCCAGAACCAAACTAGAACATGAGGCGAGGTTTTTGTTTTGTTCCATATCTAGTGGTCGGACCGTCACGGGAGCCTAGGGGCGATGCTCACACGCAAGCAGCACGAGTTGCTCTTGTTCATTAACAGGAAGCTCGAGGATGCAGGGGTATCCCCGTCGTTCGATGAGATGAAGGATGCCCTGGGCCTCAAGTCCAAGTCAGGCATTCACCGCCTGATCACGGGCCTGGAGGAGCGCGGTTTCATCCGCCGCCTGCCGCATCGGGCGCGCGCCGTCGAGGTCCTGCGCCTGCCGGAGAACCTGGCGCCGCCCAAGGCGCCGCCCGCCCCCGGCGGGTTCCGGCCGCAGCTCATCCATGGCGACTTCCGCAACGCGCTGTCCGGCGCGGCCGTCGCCGCCGAGGCGCCCTCGGTCGAGCTGCCGCTCTATGGCCGCATCGCCGCCGGCACGCCGATCGAAGCGCTGCGCGACGAATCGAGTTTCATCGACGTGCCGGCCGGCCTGCTCAGCGCTGGCGGCGAGCACTATGCCCTCGAGGTCGAGGGTGACTCGATGATCGATGCCGGCATCCTGGAGGGCGACCGGGTGTTGATCGAGCGCCGGGACACGGCTGAGAACGGCGCCATCATCGTTGCCCTGGTTGATAGCGAAGAGGTCACCCTGAAGCGGCTGCGCCGGCACGGTAACTCGATCGCACTGGAGCCGGCCAACAAGAACTACGAGACGCGGATTTTTCCAGCGGAACGGGTGCGCATCCAGGGCCGCCTGGTTGGACTAATTCGCCGCTACTAGGCGATTCGGCCGTGTAAAGCTTCGGGCGCGAGCCTGGGATCAGGCTGAACAACGGCTTTCAGAATTTTGTTATTCTTCATACAATTGCGCTTCGGGGCGGCCGCTTCGGGCGGCGCTTGCCGCGCGATTCGTTAAGCCTAACTTAACCATGTTCCGCGACACTCGGCGCCACGTCCGAGCGGCGCCGACATTCGACCAGGGCGTGCGGCGCAGCGGCACAGCAACGCGACAACCGGCTGTAAGGGGTACCCAGAGAGCCATGTTCACCAAACCCGAGAAGTCCAAGGAGAGCATTTCCACGCCGGAGACGGATCCCGTCGTGCGCAGCACGTCTCCGATGCAATCCTCCCAGAAGGCAGCCCCCTCGATCATCAGCGGCGACCTCAAGATCACCGGCGACCTGCAGAGCCAGGGCGACGTGCACATCGACGGTACCATCGAGGGCGATATCAAGGCGCGCAGCGTCACCATCGGCGACAACGCCCGCGTCAATGGCCGCGTCAGCGGCGAAAAGGTGCGAATCTGCGGCAACCTGATCGGCGGCGTCGACGCCGAGATGGTCGAGCTGACCAAGACTGCGCGAGTCGAGGGCGACATCCTGCATGGCAGCCTGCAGATCGAGGCCGGCGCGTTCCTCGAGGGTCAGCTGCGGCGCCGGGAAGGCGGAGCGGTGCGCACGAACGGCAGCGGCAAGGTGACCCCTTTCGGCAGTGGCCGCGACGATGCGAGCCAGACCAGCGGCAGCGCCCAGGCGGCGAGCTGACCATTCCTGACGGGCCTGCCTGACCTGCGGCCCACTCTGACAGACCGCGGAGAAAGAGCGCGGCCAGGCAATGACTGCCGGCCGCGCTTTTCGCGTCGGGACCCCCGTCGGTCTCTCATACCCGATTCACATGACCGAGCCGCCCATGCTTGGCGGCCCCCTGGTCATTGGGGCCGCCTGCTTCGCGCACGAGACGCCGCTTGCGGGCGGAGGCCCGCTCCTGCGGACTCGCAGCTCCTCAGCATGAGGTGGTACGATGTTGATATAGAACGACAATCCTCATCCTGAGGAGCGTTCGAAGAACGCGTCTCGAAGGATGGGCCATCAGTCTCTGGATTCGAGACGGCGTATCACTCCTCCGGCCAGCGGCCGCGGCGCGGCGCCCAGGGCCGGTCGCCGCGCACCCTGGCAACGCTTTCGGACCGCACAACCCCGCTATCGAGCCAGAGGGCGTGCGTGCCCTCGCGCCAGAGATCGAAGCGGTCGACAATCAGGCCCGGCGCCGGACAGCGGCCGTTCGCCACTGGCTCCAGGCTGATCAGCACCGATGCGCGCCGGCAGTCCTCGTCCAGGGCACGGCCGTCGCGCACCAGCGCGACGTTTTGCCCCTTCAGGTGAAAGACGCAGCCGAGCGGATCGCAAACCAGCGCGCCATCGGCACCCGGCCCCGCGCGCGGCCAGGCCTCGCCCTTGGCCTGCCCCGCGCGGCGCAGCCAGATATCCGCGGTAAAGCGGGCGCTGCGCCTCGTCGAGAGCCACAGTCGCCCGTCGGCCGCGCGCACCGCCAGCAGCTTGCCGTCGCCGCTGGCCAGGATGTCCGGCGGTGCCGTGAGCAGAATGCCGGCGAAGCCCGCCGCTATGCCTGCGAAGCCCGCCAGGCGCCAGGGCCGGCGCCACAGGCAGAGCCACAAGCCACCCAGCACGACCAATGCCAGACCGGCCGCTGGCATGGCGGGCACGGCAGCGACCGCGCCGGGCCAGGCGGTGACGCGCTCGGCGGTCGCGATCACCGCCTCGCTGCCCCGGCCCATGGGGACGAGCGCCAGGCGCTCCAGGCCGAAGGGCATGAGGCAGAAGGCGACCAGCGCGCAGGGCATGATCCAGAAGGCAGTCAGCGGCACGGCTACGATGTTGGCGGCCAGGCCGTACCAGGCCATGCGGTTGAAGTGGTAGATTGCGAAGGGCGCGGTCGCCGCGATCGCGATTACCGAGGTCGTCGTCACGCCGGCCAGATAGAGCAAGCCGCGCGCCAGCAGGCCGCGCTGGGCCACGAAGGCGCGCGGCTGGCTCCGGCCGATCACCTCATAGGCGGCGACCAGCGCCGTGACCGCAGCGAACGACATCTGGAAGCTGGCGCTGAGCAGGCTCTCCGGCGCCAGCAGCAGGATGCCCGCCGCCGCCCAGGCGACCAGCCGCAGCGAGATCGCCGCCCGGTCGGTCAGCACCGCCAGCAGCACCAATGCCACCATGACGAAGGCACGCTGCGCCGGCACGGTGGCGCCGACCAGCATGAGATAAGCAAACGCGCCGCAGGCGGCGGCCACCGCCGCCCACTTCTTGATCGGCTGCTCGAGCGCCAGCGGCGGCACCAGGGCGAGTGCGGCCCGCACGGCGAAGAACAGCAGCCCGGCCACCAGGCCCAAATGCAGGCCGGAGATCGCCAGCAGATGCGCCAGGCCGGAATCGCGCATGGCCTCGATCACGTCCTGCGGGATCGCCGCGCGCTCGCCGGTCATGAGTGCCGCCGCGAGCGCGCCGGCCCGCCCCGGCAGCGCCTGCAGCACGCGCTCGGTGACCTGCTGGCGCAACCCCGACCACCAAAGCCGCCAGGCCTCAAGCGGTGCCCAGGCGGACGCGGTGCCGACCTCCGCCGGCGGGTCTATCGGCCGGGCATGGCCGACTGCGTAGCCGACTGCGCCGAGGCGCTGGAAATAGGCCTGGCGGGCGAAGTCGAAGGCGCCGGGCGCAGCCGGCTCAGGCGGCGGCCGCAGCGCGGCGCGTAGCTCGATCCAGTCGCCGACCCGCGGCGCGATCGGGTCGCGCGCCGTCAGGCGGATACGCACCCTGACCGGGCTCGCCTCGGCCGCCAGGCCGGTCAGCCGCGGATGGCCGAGCACCACGCGGCCGCCGCCCGGCTCGCCCGCCTCGCCCGGCTCGATCGACAGCAGCTGGCCGGCGACCAGGCCCGGCCCGTAGTCGGCGGCCAGGATCGGCGCGGCGACCTGTGCCGTGCGCCCCTGCGCCACGGCCAGGCCGGCGCCGACCAGCGCCACCGCCAGGGCAGCGATCAGCGCGCCCTGCCGATCGCGCTGCCAGACCGCGAGCAGCAGCGCCAGACCGAGCCAGACGGGTCCCAGCCAGGCCGGCGGCTCGGCCGGCAGGGCGAAGTAGAGCGCGATCCCGGCGCCCAGGCCGACCGGCGCCCAGAGGCTCCAGCGCTCACGCTCGGCCGCCAGCAGCGCCGCGATGCGACGCCAGGGCGCGAAGACGGCGGCGGGGCGGCTGGCGGGCAGGCTGGTGGGCGAACTGGGCGGCAAGAGGGGGGAACTCCGGCAGTCGCGG
>JBHJOF010000310.1:0-18102 GCA_050330055.1 Kiloniellales bacterium | reverse complement strand
GGCCGAGCATGGCGCAGGCAGCAAAGGCGGATGGCGATCTCGCCATCTCGATGAAGAGCGGCGGCTACTACAGCGCGCGAACCAAGGGCGCCAAGGACGTAATCGACAATGCGACGCCGCTGGTGCTGCAGGCGCTGGGCGACATGGCGATCCCGGACGACGCCGGCCGCCCCTTCGCCATCGCCGACTTCGGCTGCGCCGACGGCGGCACCTCGCTGGAAATGATGGGCAAGGCGGTGGGCGCGGTGCGCCAGCGGGCGCCCCACCGGCCGATCACCGTCACCTATGCCGACCTGCCGGGCAACGACTTCTCCCAGGTCTTCCGCAATGCGCAAGGCGTTGGCGGCGCCGGCGATGACCTGACCGGCTATGACAGGCTCTACATCTTCGGCTCCGGCACCTCGTTCTACCGCCAGGTCATGCCCAGCGGCACGCTGAACTTCGGCTTCTCGGCCACGGCCATGCATTGGAGCAGTCGCCTGGCCGGCACCATCTCCAACCACCTGCACGCCGTGGGCGCGCAAGGCGCCGAGCGCGACGCCTTCACTGCGGTCGGCATGAAGGACTGGGAGACCATCCTGCTGAACCGCGCCCGCGAGCTGGAACTGGGCGGCCGGCTGGTGCTGGTCAACTTCTGCATCGACGAGGAGGGCCGCTACCTCGGCAACACCGTAGGCGCCAACATGTTCGACGTCTTCGACGAGCTCTGGGCCGCATTTCGCGATGAGGGCGTGATCACCGCCGCAGAGTACCGCAACACCAACTTCCCGCAGTACTACAAGACCGTCGAGGAATTCTGCGCGCCGCTGCGCGACAGCGGCGGCGCGGTCCACGCCGCCGGCCTGCGCCTGGAGCATGTCGAGACGCGCGTGGTGCCCTGTCCCTACAAGGCGGCCTATCTGGCCGACCGCGACGCCAATGCCTTCGCCCCGGCCTACATCGGCACCCTGCGCTCCTGGAGCGAGACCGTCTTCATGAACGGCCTCGACCCGGCACGGCCGCTGGCCGAGCGCCAGGCCATCGTCGACCGCTACTACGACCGCTACGAAGCGCTGGTGCGCAAGGTCCCCGACGACCACGCCATGGACTACGTCCACATCTACATGATCGTGTCGAAGGCGGGCTAGAGCATTGTCAGGCGAAGTGGAAGCCGGTTCGCCGTCCGAAAATGCGACCAATCAAGAAGGTATAGAGCATGATCCGATTCAATCGGATCGGATCATGCTCTAGAGAGCCGACGCTTCCAACGCGGCGGAGACCTGCGGCGCGGACGAGAGAATTCGTTCGTTGGGCAGGCGGACGACGGCGGTCGTCCCCCGCCCGGGTGCGGAGTGGAGCGTCAGTTGCCCGCCGTGCAACTTGGTCAGCGCCTCGGTCACGTTGAGGCCCAGGCCGGTTCCCTCGACCGAGCGGGTCAGGGCCGATTCGGCCTGACCGAAGGGCTGCAACGCCCGCACCAGATCCTGCTCGCTCATGCCGATGCCGGTATCGGAGACCACGATATCAAGGCCCTTCGCAGCGATCACGGCGCTCAGCTCGACGCGACCTCCGGGGCCCGTGAACTTGATGGCATTTGACAGCATGTTGATGATGATTTGCTTGAGGGCCCGCGCATCTGCCCACAGGCGGACATCGCTGTGTTGGCAGTACAGCGTCAGCGACTTGGCGACCGCCCGCTCGCGCAGCAGCGCGCCGCATCGCTGGAACAGGTCCCCCAGATCGATCTCTTCCTCGTGAAGCTCGTGGCGGCCGGCCTCGACCTTGGCCAGGTCCAGGATGTCGTTGATGATCGACAGCAGGTGGCTGCCGCTCTCATGAATGTCGCGGGCATAGTCCCGATAACGCTCAGTCGCCGCCGCTCCGAATGCCTGCTTCGCGATCGTCTCGGAGAAGCCGAGGATGGCATTGAGCGGTGTGCGCAACTCGTGGCTCACGAGCGCCAGGAACTCGGACTTGGCACGATTTGCCGCTACCGCCTGGTCCCTCAAGTCGGACTCGATCTTGGTCTGGAGCTCGGCCTGGTCCCGCGCGGCGGCGAGCGCCACGGCCTGCTGCTGCAGGGCGTGGTGGCTCGACTCCAAGCCCTGCATCGCCCTCTGGGCGCGGCGAACCACGATCCACAAGAGAACACCGGCGATCAGGACCGCCGCGGCGCCCGGCAGCATCAGCAGCCGGAGCATGGCGAATCCCGGCAGCTCTGCCTGCCAGGCGAGCTGGCCGAGGGTGGTGCCGGAAATGGTGTCCAGGGGAACGCTCGCGCCGCTTGGCGGCTGGGCGGAACGGACGAGCTCGAGGCCGGGCAGCAAGAAGCCTTCCTCGAGTGTGTCCAGCATGTCGGCGTCGATGCTGTGGACGTACACCAAGACGGTCGCCGCGCCGCCTCGCTCGGGCGCCGGGCGCCCGTCGATCCAGGTAACCGGGGCGGCAGCGGCAATCGCTATGTTGCCGTCAAGCATGACATAGCCGGATACGGAGGCGCCGCGCGAATCGACCTCCACCGCCCGCGCCGCGCTGATCAACGGGGCAAGTCCTTCGCCGATCCGCTCCATGATCTCGGGGCCGACACGCTCACCCTCGATCATGCCATAGAAGGCACGACCCTGGCCGTCCACCAGCAGCGTCGCATCCATCTTCAGGCCGTCATGCGCCCAGGTGCCGACGTTGTCGTCGGCCCAGTCCTCATTCAGCGACAGCACGAGGTTCTCGACCGCATCATCCCAGATCGCGTAGTCGCGCGCGTAGCCCGCCACCGCGTTGGTTTCCGCGCGGAGAGCGCTCCGCGCCAGGTGCTGCGAGGTCTCGACCGCAAGCCGGTTCTGCTCCCAGGCGGCAAACAGCAGCAGGAGCGCGATAATCGCGACCAGCCCGCCGGTCAACAGCCCAAGGGGCCACAGAAGGCTGCTCAGCCTGGGACTCGACCGGTCGACATGGGATCCGCAGGGCGTGCGCGATCTATCCTGAGACGCGCAAGGGCCGGTGACCGGCATCGGTGATAACTATCCTAACAAAAACAAACAGATCGTCCAGATCGTCGGCCCCCGATCATCGGCTGGGACTGCGTCAGGCCCAGTCAGCCGGCAATCTAGTGTTTGATGCGTTAACCATCAGTGAAGGAAGACTGTTAACACATGGCGATACCGGGCCGACTTAGGATGACACCACCACGATCGCCGAGCAGGCCGACTGCCTGCGCCGCCGGTAGCTGTGCGGAGCGCTCGAATCGAAGTGCATAGCGTCGCCTTCGTCCAGCGCGAAGTCTTCACCATCGACGTTGACGACGAGCTGGCCCTTCAACACGTAGATGAGTTCCTCGCCGTCATGCTGATGCGGCTCTGATGGTTCAGATTGCGCCGGAAATTCAGCGTGGTAGGCCTCCATCTTGCGGTCGGTCACCGGGAAGTCGAGGCTTTCGAAGTAGTAGGAAGGCTGCGCCGCGCCTGGCCGGTCTGGCAGGCGCAGCCGATCCTTCTTTCTGATCACCGTGACCGACGGCCCCTGGCCGTCATCGACGAAAAAGTGCTCGAGCCCGACGCCGAAGACGAGCGCGATCCGCAGCAGTGTCGGCAGCGTCGGGAAAAGCTGGCCGCGTTCGATCCTGGACAGCATGGCCGGCGACAGGCCGCTATGCTCGCCAAGTTGTACCAGCCCCAGCTTCTTTTCCTGGCGCAACGTCCGGACCTTCTGACCGATTCTGTAGCGCGCCAGTCCGTCCACCAGTGTCTCGGATAGCATGGCTCGCCCCCCTTTCTTTCACTCAAGCACAAAGGGTCAAGGCCATTTTTTAACATGGATAAAACAAGATTGCTCATCACGAAAATGTGTATGCTCCGCAAACTCCTTTGACCTATATGCACGATCGCAGCGACGCAAAGCTCGGCTCGACCGACTGGCGATCGCCTGCGAGTTGACTTCGCTTGGCCAAATCGACGCGAGGCCGGGCCTGTCCGGCCAGTCATCAACACGAGGCTATGGAGCAATAGACATGAATCAGAGGATTGCAAATCTGGCCGTCGCCGCGGCGACTGCCATGGGACTGACGGTCGGCGCCATGAGCGCGCAGGCCGCCGACAAGGATATCGTCGACACCGCGGTGTCTGCCGGCCAGTTCGAGACCCTGGCCGCCGCACTCAACGCGGCCGGCCTGGTCGAGACATTGAAGGGCCCCGGCCCCTTCACCGTCTTCGCCCCCACCGACGAAGCCTTCGCCAAGCTGCCTGCCGGAACGGTCGACAATCTGCTGAAGCCGGAGAACAAGGACCAGCTGGTCGCGATCCTGACCTACCACGTGGTGCCGGGCGAGGTGATGGCGGCGGACGTCGTCAAGCTGAAGCAAGCCAAGACGGTGAACGGCGAGATGTTAGGCGTTCGTGTGAAGGCCGACAGCGTGATGATCAACGACGCCAAGGTCACCATGCCTGACATCGATGCGTCGAACGGCGTCATCCACGTCATCGACAGCGTCATCCTGCCGCCGAAGAGCTGATAGCGGACACTGGCCGGGTCGCCGCCTTCTTGCCCCCCATATCCCCCCGCGGCGACCCGGTAATTTCCCGCTGCCACTTGACAGGCACAGAGTTCATGTCGTCCGCGCCTCCTCCAGCAGCCAGTCGCGGAACAACAGGGCCTCGGGCTTGACCTGGGTGCGGCCGCTCGGCACCAGCAGGTAGTGGGCCTGGTCGAGCGCCAGCTCGAGGTCGAGCGGCGACCAGAGCGGCCTGCTTTCCGCAAAGCGCGCGACATAGGAGCGCAGAATCAGGGCCGAGCCGGCGCCGGCCGCCACCAGCTCAAGCGCCGCCAGCGAGGTGTCGACCCAGGTACCGGCCTTGCGGCCGCTCACCGTGGCTCCGGTCGCCTGCTGGAATCGGGCCCAGAGGTCCTCGACGCCCATGACGTGGATCAGGTTGCCCTCCAGAATTTCGGAAATGCGTGCCGGCACCGCTTTCTGGCGGCCGACGTCGCGGTGGCAGACGACACGGGCGCCGTCCTGGCTGATCAGGGTCGCCTCGAAGCCGGGCCAAAGGCCGCTGCCGAAGCGGATGTCGATGTCAGTCAGCTCGTCGGCCAGCGCGTCGGCCCAGATCGACGAGAAGAGGCGGAGGCTGATCCGGGGATAGCTGGCGCGGAAGCGCGGCAGGCGCGGCGCCAGCCACAGCACGGCGAAGGAGACCGGCGCGCGGACGGTGAGGGCCTCGGGGTCGCTGTGGCCGAACAGGCCCAGGGTCGAGACCGAGAGTTCGTCGAAGGCGCGGCGGATCGAGGGCAGGTAGGCGCCGCCCATGTCGGTCAGGCGCAGGCCGCGCGGCAGCCGCTCGAAGAGCTGGAAGCCGAGCTTGGCCTCGAGCGAGCGGATCTGCTGGCTGACGGCGGTCTGGGTCAGGCCGAGCTCGCGGCCGGCCCCCGTGAAGCTCAGGTGGCGCGCGGCCGCCTCGAAGCTGCGCAGCCACTGCAGGGGCGGAAGACGGTAGCTCATGGCATGGGGACCAGCGGCCGTTGTCGGTTAGTCCTGCGGCCCATCCTTCGAGTCGCCGCCTGCGGCGGCTCCTCAGGATGAGGTCGTCGTAGTTTCAAACGCTTACCTCATGCTGAGGAGCTCGCGAAGCGAGCGTCTCGTGCACGAAGTAGCAGGCCTTGGCCCGCAAGCATGGGCAACCGCTGGCCGCCTCTAAGGGCGGTCTGGCATTAGAGGCAAGACCCTAGTCGACTTGGGTCTAAGCACCATAATCCTTCGCTTGTCTTTGGGCATGGGGAATCCAACAATCCAGCGCTTTGAAGTGGGGCCGGGTGAGGCCCACAAGGAGGAATCCCCGTGAAAGCCGCCGTCTGCCGCGCCTTCGGCCAGCCTCTGGTGATCGAGGAGCTGGCGCTGGCCGCGCCCAACGAGGGCGAGGTCCAGGTCCGCATCAAGGCCTGCGCCATCTGCCACAGCGACATCTTCTTCGTCGAGGGCGCCTGGGGCGGCCGCCTGCCCGCCGTCTACGGCCACGAGGCGGCCGGCGTCGTCGAGGCTGTCGGGCAAGGCGTACGCTCGGTGAAGCCGGGCGACCACGTGGTGGTGACTCTGATCCGCTCCTGCGGCCAGTGTCACGGCTGCAGCCACGGCTCGCCGACCACCTGCGAGGCCAGCTTCCCGCTCGACGAGGCGAGCCCGCTCAGCGACGGCAAGGGAGACGCGATCACGCACGGCCTGCGCACCGGCGCCTTCGCCGAGCAGGTCGTGGTGCATCACTCGCAGGTCGTGGCGATCGACCGCGAGGTGCCCTTCGACGCCGCCTCGCTGCTCGCCTGCGGCGTCATTACCGGCCTGGGCGCCGTGGTCAATACGGCGCGGGTGCGCGCCGGCTCGAACGTGGTGGTGATCGGCGCCGGCGGCGTCGGGCTCAACGCCATCCAGGGTGCAGCCATCGTCGGCGCCAGGAGCGTGATCGCGCTCGACATCGCCGACGCCAAGCTGGCAGCGGCCCGGCGCTTCGGCGCGACCCACGGCGTCAACAGCACGCGCGAGGACGCTATTGCGGCGGTGCGGGCGCTGACCGAGGGGCGCGGCGCCGACTATGTCTTCGTCACCGTCGGCGTCAAGCCGGCCTTCGACCAGGCCTACGGCATGATGTGCCGGACCGGCGCCGTGGTGCTGGTCGGCATGCCGGCCACTGGCGTGATGTCCGAGATCGATCCCGGCACCATCGCCAACGAGGGCCAGCGCATCCTTGGCAGCAAGATGGGCGACAGCCACATCCAGGTCGACATCCCCATGCTGATCGGGCTCTACAAGCAGAAGCGCCTGAAGCTCGACGAGCTGATCACCGGACGCTATCCGCTCGAGCAGATCAACGAGGCCATGGCCGCGGTCAACCGCGGCGAGGCGCTGCGCAACGTGATCGTCTTCTAGCCCTTCCCGTCGCTTCGGGGGCACCAAGATGTCGGGTTTTGGACGGGAAAAGGGCCTGGAAGGCTTGCGCGCCTACTGCAGAACCAAGAGCATGACTGCCAAGCTGTAAGCGCGAAGAGGGGGAAGCCTCGTGAAGATAGCCTCGGTCAAGACTTTCGTGGTCGGCAATCCGCCGCCGCATTTCGGCGGCCGCTATTTCATCTTCCTGAAGCTGACCACGGCTTGCGGCGTCGAGGGCGTCGGCGAGGTCTATGCCGCCACCTTCGGGCCGCACGTCGTGGCGCGCATGGTCGAGGACCTCTGCGAGCGCCACGTGATCGGGGCCGATCCCTTTCACATCGAGCGCCTCTGGCGCCGCGCCTATGGCTCCGGCTACACGCTGCGTCCCGATCTGACGCTGGTCAGCGTCTTGAGCGGCATCGAGATGGCCTGCTGGGACATCGTCGGCAAGGCGGTCGACAAGCCGGTCTACGAGCTGCTCGGCGGCAAGGTGCACGAGCGCCTGCGCAGCTACACCTATCTCTATCCCGATTTCGCGCGCGGCGAAGACGAGGGCCTTTATGCCGATCCCGATCTCTCGGCTCAGCGTGCCGCCGAGTGCGTGGCGCAGGGCTTCACCGCGGTAAAGTTCGATCCGGCAGGCCCCTACACGGCCTTCGATCCGAGGCAACCGTCGCTGGAACGGCTCGAGCTGTCCGAGACCTTCGTGCGCAAGCTGCGCGAGGCGGTCGGCAGCAAGGCCGACCTGCTGTTCGGCACGCACGGCCAGTTCACCGCCTCCGGCGCCATTCGCCTGGCCAAGCGCCTGGAGCCCTACGACCCGCTGTGGTTCGAGGAGCCGACGCCGCCCGAGATGCCGGAGGAGATGGCCAAGGTGGCGCGCCAGACCACGATCCCGATCGCGACCGGCGAGCGCCTCGCCACCAAGTACGAGTTCGCCCGCGTGCTGGAGACCGGTGCCGCTTCGATCCTGCAGATGGCGCTCGGCCGCGTCGGCGGTCTGCTGGAGGCCAAGAAGATCGCCGGTATGGCCGAGGCGCACTACGCGCAAATCGCGCCGCACCTCTACTGCGGACCGATCGAAGGCGCCGCCAACATTCAGATCAGCGCCTGCTCGCCCAACTTCCTGATCCTCGAATCGATCCAGACCTGGGGCGGCTTCCACGCCGAGATCTTGAAACAGCCGATCCGCTGGGAGGAGGGCTACGTCATCCCGCCGGACGCGCCCGGCCTCGGCGTCGAGCTGAACGAGGAGGTGGCACTCGCCCATCCCTACGAGGGCACGGCGCTGCACCTGGAGATGGGCCAAAACCCATTGTAACCGGCGGAAGGGCAGGGGCCATGCATTACGGCTTCATCGGCATGGGCAACCTGGGCGCCCACCTGGCCGCCAGCCTGCTTCGCGGCGGCTTCGAGGTGACGGTGCATGATCTGAAACGCGACGCGGCTGCGGCTCTGCTCGAGGCCGGCGCCGCCTGGGCCGAGAGCCCGCGCGCGGCGGCCGAGGCGAGCGGCAGCCTGATCACCTGCCTGCCGTCGCCGGCCGCCTCGACGGCCGTCATGACGGGGGCGCAGGGCGCGCTCGAAGCGATTCCGCGCGGCGGCGCCTGGATCGAGATGAGCACCACCGACCTGCACGAGCTGCGGCGCCTGGCCGCAATCGCCGAGGCGCGCGGCGTCGCCGTGCTGGAGGCGCCGGTCACCGGCGGCGTGCACCGCGCCGCGGCCGGCGAGATCACGGTGCTGGTCGGCGGCGGCGAGGCGGCCTACAAGCGCCACCTGCCAGCCTTCGAGGCGATGGGCGGCCGGGTCTTCCACATGGGCGCGCTGGGCCAGGCCTCGATCATCAAGGTCATCACCAACATGCTCGCCTTCATCCATCTCGTGGCGGCCGGTGAGGCACTGATGCTTGCCAAGCGCGGCGGGCTCGATCTGCGCCAGGCCTTCGAGGCGATCCGCGCCAGCTCCGGCAACTCCTTCGTGCACGAGACCGAGAGCCAGGTGATCCTGAACGGCAGCTACGACATCGGCTTCACGATGGACCTGGCCTGCAAGGACATCGGCTTCGCGACACAAATGGGCCGCGACTTCGGCGTGCCCCTGAAGCTGGCCGGCGTGACCGAGCAGCTCTTCATCGAGGCGCGCCAGCACTACGGCGGCGACGCCTGGTCGCCCAAGGTGGTCAAGCTGCTGGAGGACGCGCTTGGCGAAGAACTGCGCGCGCCCGGCTTCCCCGCGCGTTTGACGGCCGAGGACGCTTAGTAGGACTCTTCAAATCACCCTCACCCTCCCACGCGCCCTTCGGTCGCGCGGGCCCCTCCCTCTCCCCTCGAGGGAGAGGGGAAAGACCGGCGCGCTACAAGAATCCCTCTCCCTCGAGGGGAGAGGGAGGGGCCCATCGCGTCAGCGATGGGAGGGTGAGGGTGAATCCCCCCTACTCCTCCGGCGGGCAGGGCCAGTCGGGCGACGCGGATAGTCCCTCCGGCAGCTTGGTCGTCTCGTCGCCGCAGGCGATTTCGAGCTGATCCGTGGTTAGGTTGCGGGCCTGCGTCAAGTCCGCGCCCTCGATCCGCGTCAGGTACATATAAGCGCCCGCCAGATCGACGCCGGCCAGGCTGGCGCCCGCGAGATTGGCGCGCGAGATGTTGGCGTGGACGAAGCTCACGCCGTCGAGCCTGGCGCCGGTCAGCTCGGCGCGCGACAGCTCCGCCTTGCTGATGTCGGCGCCGGTGAGATCGGTACCGGTGAGATCGGCGCGCAGCAGCTCGGACTTGGCCAGATTGGCGCCGGCCATCCTGGCGTTGGAGAAACGGGTTCGGCTGCCGAAGGCCTTGCCCAGATCAGCGCCCTCCAGGTTGGCGGCGCGAAAGCTCGCCCGGGTCAGGTTGGCGCGCACCAGGATGGCGCGCGCCAGGTTTGATTCAGAGAAGGTGCTGGCAGTCAGGTCGGCGGCCTCGAAGCGCGCGCCTTCGAGATTGCGGCCCTTGACAATCAGCTTCTGCTTGTCGCAACCGCTCCAGTTGACGCCCGGCGCGGGCCCGTCGTTGCACGCCGCGAGCGCCGGCCCGGCTGCAGGCAGCAGCAGTATCAGCAGAACCAGCAGACCGCATCTCAGGTTCAGGCACAGCCTGGCAAGCACCTTGGCGCCTCCTTTTGTGTCCGATGCTAGGGTGCGGACAGAGCGTCAGTCTGCCCCGACGACGCCAAGCGGTCCAGCGGCGAACCTCCAAGGGCGCGACAGGCGCGGCGGAGGGCTCACTTGTGCCTCACCAGTCGGCTCGGATATCGTCGCGCCACCGGAGCCAACGACGCAATCGGCTGGTCAACGGGCCCGCAGGGCGTGGCCGCCGGCCTCGATTGCCAGCATTGAGGAAGCGACAGCATGTCCAAGCAGCTCGACGGCAAGGTCGCCATCGTCACCGGCGCGGCCAGCGGCATTGGCAAGGCGATCGCCGCGGCCTTCGCACGGGAAGGGGCCAAGGTGGCGATCGCCGATCTCAAGGCGGAGGCGGCCGAGGCCGCGGCCAAGGAGATCGAGACCGCGGGCGGCACCGCGTTCCCGGTGGCAATGGACGTGACCAGCGAGGCGCAGGTGAACGACGGCGTGGCCGCGGTGGCCGAGGCCTTCGGCGGCGTCGACGTGCTGGTCAGCAACGCCGGCATCCAGATCGTCTATCCGGTCGAGGAGTTCCCCTTCGCTGACTGGAAGAAGATGCTGGCGATCCACCTGGACGGCGCGTTCCTGACCACCAAGGCCTGTTTGCCGCACATGTACGGCTCGGGGCGCGGCGGCAGCGTCATCTACATGGGCTCGGTGCATTCCAAGGAGGCCTCGGTGCTGAAGGCGCCCTACGTGACCGCAAAGCACGGTCTGCTCGGGCTCGCCCGCGTGGTAGCCAAGGAAGGCGCCAAGCACGGAGTCAGGGCCAATGTCGTCTGCCCCGGCTTCGTCCTGACCCCGCTGGCGCAGAAGCAGATCCCGGAGCAGGCCAAGGAGCTTGGCATCAGCGAGGAAGAGGTGGTCAAGAACGTCATGCTCAAGCACACCGTCGATGGCGAGTTCACCACCGTGGAGGACGTGGCGGCAGTGGCGCTGCTGTTCGCCGGCTTCGGCAGCAATGCGCTCACCGGCCAGTCGATCGTGGTCAGCCACGGCTGGTACATGGAGTAGCCGCAGGCGCCCGCCGGCAAGGAGGGCAAAGCCATGTCGAAGCGCAACCTCAAGGCGGACCCGGCCGGGGCTTCCAGGCGCCGCCGACGGCACCGCCGTACGCCGCCCGGTGCCTCGCCCGGTACGCTGGTGCCCGATCCCTCGGCCAGCGCGCCCAAGGTGCAGGTCATGGCCTATGACGGCGAGTCGGTGGAAGAGCAGCAGTGCCGCGATGCCGCCGAGCTACGCGGCTGGATCGGCCGGCGCAACGTGCTCTGGGTCAATGTCGAGGGTCTGGCGGACATCGAGCTGATCCGCCGCCTGGGCGAGCTCTTCGGCCTGCATCGCCTGGCCCTGGAGGACGTGGTCAACGTGCATCAGCGGCCGAAGGTCGAGGAATACGGCGATCACATCTTCATCGTCACCCGCATGCTGCGGGGCGACGAAGCATCAGAAGCGGGGCAAGGGCCCGTCACCGAGCAGGTCTCGCTGTTTCTGGGCGAGGGCTTCCTGCTGACCTTCCAGGAGCATCCCGGCGACCCCTTCAACCTGGTGCGCGAGCGGCTGCGCGGCCAAAGGGGCCAGATCCGCGGCGCCAAGGCCGACTACCTGGCCTATGCGCTGCTGGACGCCGTGATCGACAACTATTTCCCGGTGCTCGAGCGCTATGGCGAAGCGCTCGAGGACCTCGAGGACGCCGTCATCGAGAGTACCGATCATCGCCAGACCGCCGCCATCCACGCCATGAAGCGCGACCTTCTGGCGCTGCGTCGCTCGATCTGGCCGCAGCGCGAGATGATCAACAGCCTGATCCGCGATTCCTCGCCCTTGATCAGCGACCAGACGCGCATCTACCTGCGCGACTGCTACGACCACACCATCCAGCTCATGGACCTGGTGGAGACCTTCCGCGAGATCGCGTCGGGATTGGTCGACGTTCACCTGTCCAGCATTAGCGCGCGGATGAACGAGATCATGAAGGTGCTGACGATCATCGCCACCATCTTCATCCCCCTGGGCTTCATCGCCAGCCTCTATGGCATGAACTTCGACACCGAGGTCTCGCCCTGGAACATGCCGGAGCTGGAATGGACCCTGGGCTATCCCTTCGCGCTTGGGCTGATGGCCGCGGTCGCCATCGGGCTGCTGACGTACTTCTGGCGCAAGGGCTGGATCGGCGGCGACCGGAAGGAGTGACGGGGCGATCGACGGGCGCGCCCACCGCGCGGCTTGACCTTCCAGTGACTGGAAAGCTTACATGGCAGGTCCTATGTTAAGTGCGGGCCGCCGAAGCGTGGCCGCCCGGGGCATTACTGGGGCACAGCTCGGGAGCCATGCAGAAGCACGTTCACCATCGGCACGCTGAGAGCCGGGCCGGCACTGAGGACGGCAGCTGCCATCATCAGGCATCGGCGACGTCGGTCGAGCGGGCCGATGTCCTGGCCAAAGACCCCGTATGCGGCATGAGCGTCGATCCGGCGACCGCCAAGCACAGCTACGAGCATTCCGGGACGATTTACTGGTTCTGCTGCGCCGGCTGCCGCGACAGGTTCGCCCGCGATCCGCAGCACTTTCTGGACGGCAAGCATAGGAAGCCGCAGGCGCCGGCGCCGGCCGGCACCCTTTATACCTGCCCCATGCACCCGGAGATCGTGCAGGAGGGGCCGGGAAGCTGCCCGATCTGCGGCATGGCGCTGGAGCCCCAGGGCATCCCGACTGGCGATGAGCCCAATCCCGAGCTGGTGGACATGAGCCGGCGCTTCTGGGTCGCCGCGGTCTTCACGTTGCCGCTGCTGGTCATGACCATGGGCGAGATGGTCCCGGCGATTGCGCCGCTGTTGTCCGGCGCCTGGAACCCCTGGCTGCAGCTCCTGCTGGCCACGCCGGCCGTGGTCTGGGCCGGCGCCCCCTTCTTTGAGCGCGGCTGGCGGTCGGTCGTCACCGGCCATCTCAACATGTTCACCCTGATCGCCGTCGGCACCGGGGCGGCCTACGCCTACAGCCTGGTCGCGACGGTGCTGCCGGGCATCTTTCCGGCCGGTTTTCGCGACGAGCGCGGCCAGGTCGGCCTTTACTTCGAGGCGGCGGCCGTCATCATTGCGCTGGTGCTGCTCGGCCAGGTGCTGGAGCTCAAGGCGCGCGAGCGCACCAGCGGCGCGATCCGCGCGCTGCTCGATCTGGCGCCCAAGACGGCGCGGCGCATTACCGCCGACGGCAGCGAGGAGGAGGTGCCGCTCGACCGCATCGCGGTCGGTGACCGCGTCCGCGTGCGCCCTGGCGACAAGATAGCCCTCGACGGCACGGTCACCGAGGGGCGCAGTGCGGTCGACGAATCCATGCTGACCGGCGAGCCGATTCCGGTCGAGAAGACGCCGGGCGCGACGGTCACCGGCGGCACTCTGAACGGCTCCGGCACGTTCGTCTTCGAAGTCGAGCGCACCGGCGACCAGACCGTGCTGGCCCAGGTGATCAGGATGGTGGCGGAGGCGCAGCGCAGCCGCGCGCCGATCCAGAGTCTGGCCGACACAGTGGCGAGCTACTTCGTTCCGGCGGTGATCGCCGTCGCTATCGTCGCCTTTGTCGTCTGGGGACTGGCCGGGCCGCCGCCGGCCTTCGCCTACGCGCTGATCGCCGCCGTCAGCGTGCTGATCATCGCCTGCCCCTGCGCGCTCGGTCTCGCCACGCCCATGTCGATCATGGTCGCGACCGGCCGCGGCGCCTCGCTGGGCGTGCTGATCAAGAACGCCGAGGCCCTGGAGCGCCTCTCCAAGGTCGACACGGTGGTGGTCGACAAGACGGGAACGCTTACCGAAGGCAAGCCGCGCCTCACCACCGTGGTGCCTGCAGACGGGTGGAACGAGAACGAGGTGCTGCGCCTGGCGGCCAGCCTGGAGGCGGCGAGCGAGCATCCGCTGGCCGAGGCGATCGTGGCCGCCGCGCGCGAACGCGGGCTCACCCTGGGTAAGGCGAGCGATTTTGACAGCCTGACCGGCAAGGGCGTGAAGGGCCGGGTCGAGGACCAGGACATCGCTCTCGGCAACCAGCGTCTCATCGCCGAGCTCGGCGCCGGGACGGCCGGGCTGGACGACAAAGCCGAAGCCCTGCGCGCCGAGGGCAACACGGTGATGCAGCTCGCAATCGAGGGCAGGGTGGCCGGCCTTCTGGCGGTGCGCGATCCGATCCGCGAGTCGACGCCCGACGCCATCGCAGCGCTGCACCGCTCCGGCCTGCGCGTGGTCATGGCAACCGGCGACAGCCTGGCCACGGCCGAGGCGGTGGCCCGCGAACTCGGCATCGACGAGATCCTGGCCGAGGTGCTGCCGGCCGGCAAAGCCGAGCTGGTGGCGCGCCTGCAGCAGAGCGGCGCGCGGGTCGCCATGGCCGGCGACGGCATCAACGACGCGCCGGCGCTGGCCCAGGCGGATGTCGGCCTCGCCATGGGCGCCGGCGCCGATGTCGCGGTGGAGAGCGCCGGCATCACCCTGATGAAGGGCGACCTCACCGCCCTGGTGCGAGCCCGCGCGCTGGCCAGCGCGACCCTGCGCAACATCAAGCAGAACCTCTTCTTCGCCTTCGTCTACAATGCCCTGGGGGTACCGATCGCGGCCGGCGTGCTCTATCCTGTCTTCGGGCTGCTGCTGAGCCCGATGATCGCGGCCGCCGCCATGAGCCTCAGCTCGGTCTCGGTGATCGGCAACGCGCTCAGGCTGCGCCACCAAAAGCTCGGAGTATCACCATGAACATCGGTGAAGCGGCGGAACGCTCGGGCCTGCCGCCCAAGACCATTCGCTACTACGAGGACATCGGCCTGGTGGTGGCCGACCGCCGGGCCAACGGCTACCGCGACTACAGCGAGCGCCACGTGCACAAGCTCTGTTTCGTCCAGCGTGCCCGCGGCCTGGGCTTCACCGTCGACGAGTGCCGCAGCCTGCTGTCGCTCTATGAGGACGAGTCCCGCGCCAGCGCCGACGTGAAGCGGCTGGCGCAATCGCGGCTGGCCGACATCGACCGCAAGCTGGCCGAGCTGCGGGGCATGCGCGCGGCATTGGCGGCGCTGATTGAGAGCTGCCACGGCGACTCGCGTCCCGATTGCCCGATCCTCGACGACTTGGCGGGTGACCCCGTCTCGCTGCATTGATGCAAGGGTCCGTCGGAAAGCTCGGCGCACTCGCTGGCGCCGTTGTGCTGCTCGCCGTCGCGGGCTTCGTCGGCTATCAGTACTACCAGGCGGCCGTGCCCCGGTCAGGGCTTACGCCCAGCGACCCCGAGGTCGTCGCCCTTGGCGAGGCCCTCTATGCCGAGCACTGCGCGAGCTGCCACGGTACCGAGCTGCAGGGGCAGCCGAACTGGCAGCAGCGCCTGCCGAGCGGTCGCCTGCCGGCGCCGCCGCATGACGCCAGCGGCCATACCTGGCACCATCCCGACGATCAACTTTTTCTACTGACCAAGTTCGGACCGGCAGACCTGGTCGGCGGCGGTTACGAAAGCGACATGCCGGCCTACGAGGGCGTGCTGAGCGACGCGGAGATTCGCGCCGTTCTCAGCTACATCAAGAGCACCTGGCCGCCCGAGATCCAGGCCCGGCACGACGACATCAACCGGCGCAGCCACGCCGCCGGGCAGGGTCACTAGTACCGGGAGTCACAAATGGGAGTTGCGTGGCACCGGCCCTCATACTTCGACAAGCTCAGCATGAGGGCCTTATCCTGAGCCTGCCTGCCTGCGCGAAGCCCCATGGCGCCATTGGGCTTCGCTTCGGCGAAGGCAGGTCGAAGGATGGGGCCCGACTCACGCTATTGCGATAGCTGGTATTAGCCGGACAAATCCGGCGAGGGGGCCATGACAATGGGCCCGCTCATCGCAGCGATGAACGGGCCCGTGGCGTGCGTAGACGGATACTCTCTACTGAGTCGCTTCCTTTAGGTAGGCGATCACATCCTCGCGCTCGCCTTCCTTCTTCAAACCGACGAAGACCATCTTGTTGCCCGGTATGAAGCCTTTCGGGTCGGCCAGATACTGGTCGAGCGTTTCCTCGTCCCAGGTCAGGCCGGAGTTCATCATGGCGTCGGAGTACTTGAAGCCTTCGACCGTGCCGGCGTTGCGACCCATCAGGCCGTGCAGGCTGGGGCCGATCTTGTTTTTGCCGGCCTCGAGGGCATGGCAGGCCTTGCACTTGTTGAAGGCCCTTTCACCCTTCGCCGGGTCGCCTTCGGCCTGGGCAACGCCGCTGCCCAGCGCGAAGAGGGCAAGCAGGGACAGGGTCAGTACCTTAAGCTTCATCATCTGTTCTCTCCGCGGCATTTCTCTAACGATAACAACCGCCAGGGTAGAGCGCTCCAGCCTGGCGGCGTCGATGGCTTGGTCTTGCGTGGCCGCTCCCGGCGCCTTCGCTCCTGGCCCGAGCCTGCGCGGCGCAACAGGCTAGCGGCCAAACGTGGACGCGTTCCCGGCGCGTGCTCGAACGGGCTCAAGAAAGCACTAGCGGGCCGCGCCTTCAAGTCCCCTCTGCGGTTACGGCTATGGCCATTCTATGTCTGCCCCGCCCCATCGGCGCCGCCGCCAGTTGATGGAACGATTTACCCAGAGGGGACGATCCTTGCGCCGAACGCGATGAATCCGCTGGTTCAAAGGAGCAGCGCGCGCGTAGACTGCGCCTCCGCTTGTGCCGGCCGATTGGGGGGGCAATGATCTCGGTCCTGCTTTTGGGTTTTCTGGTCGGGATGCAGCATGCGCTGGAGGCGGATCATGTGGCGGCGGTCGCCAGCCTGGCGGCGCGGGCGCGCACGGTCGGCAGCGTGGTGCGCCACGGCGCTGTCTGGGGCCTGGGCCACACGCTGACCCTGCTCGGCGTCGGCGCCGTGGTGCTGCTGCTCGGCAGTGCCGTGCCGGAGCGCCTGGTGGTGCTGCTCGAGATCGGGGTCGGGGTGCTCCTCGTGTTGCTCGGTCTCGATGTGCTGCGCCGCCTGTGGCGCGAGCGCATCCACTTCCACCGGCACCGGCACGCCGACGGCGTGGTCCATCTGCACGCCCACTCACACGCAGGCGAGACGGCGCCGCACGACCACTCTCGCCACCACCACGAGCACCCTGAGAGACTGCCCCTGCGCACCCTTGCGATCGGCATGATGCACGGACTGGCCGGCTCGGCGGCGCTCCTGATCCTGGCGCTGGCCTCGGTGCAGTCGCCGGTGACGGCGCTGCTCTACATCTCGGTCTTCGGCCTCGGCTCGATCGTCGGAATGGCGGCGCTCTCGGCCGTAATCGCGGTGCCGCTCAGCTACTCGGCCCGCGTCCTCACCTGGGCCCACCGTGGCCTGCAGGCCTCCATCGGCCTCGCGACCGCCGCTGTCGGTGGCTGGATCGTCTATGCCAACCTGGCAGCGGCCGGCCCCTGAGCAGGCGTCCTCGAGCTGGTCGATTGGACCTGGGCATTGCAGGCGCGTTAGCATGGCACATCGGGGAGCGAGCGCCGTCGCGCAGCCAATGCCCCGCTTCGGCAGCAGCCCCCACGGCCGTCAGCGGACAGTCCGCTGAGGCGCACAAGGAGAAGGGAGGACCGAAATGGCCGTCGCACGGGTAACCAAGATCACGGCGTCCTCGCCGAAGAGCTTTCAAGACGCGGTCAACGAGGGACTGAGCCGGGCGTCCGGCACGCTGCGCGGCATCACCGGGCTCGAGGTGGTCGCGCAGAAGGCCAAGGTCGAGGGCGGCAAGATCACCGAGTACCGCTCCACCATCGAGGTGACCTTCGTCCTCGAAGGCTGAGGCACGCGGGGCCGCGACGGGGGCGCGTGGCGAGCCGGCTGATTGTCATCGGTTTGGCGGCGGGGGGACCTTTCTCTAGCCGCAGGCTTGCACTGCAATAGCGACGATCTGCTAGAAGAGGGCGCGAGGTCCGACCCGCAGGGGGAGGTGGCCATGGGCGACAAGGCGATTGTGCTGGTGACGCGGAAGCTGCCGGCAGCGGTTGAGGCGCGGCTGCGCCGCGACCACGAACCGCGCTTCAACGATGATGACCACGTCTACAGCGCGGATGAGCTGGTCGAACGCGCCCGGGGTGCAGCCG
>JBHJOF010000309.1:0-7416 GCA_050330055.1 Kiloniellales bacterium | reverse complement strand
TGCGCCGGGTGCGCGACTTCACCGCGGTCGACGGCACCGCGCCGGTCGACGCCGCGGCGGCCGACGCCGCGCTGCGCCGCCTCGAGGTCGACGAGCGCGGGCTCGACGCCATGGACCGGCGCTATCTCGCCTGCCTGGCCGAGAACTATGGCGGCGGGCCGGTCGGCGCCGACACCCTGGGCGCCGCGCTCTCCGAGCAGCGCGACGTGCTGGAAGAGGTGATAGAGCCTTTTTTGATTCAGCAGGGCCTGTTGCAGCGCACGCCGCGCGGCCGCATCTTGACCGGGGCCGGCTATCGCTACCTCGGCCTGGAGGCGCCGGCGGCGTTGGCCGCGCTGCCGCTGCTCGAGGGTCTGGACGAGGATGAGCTCGAGAATGCGCCCGATCCCCGCGGAGACGGCGGTCGATGAGCATCGCGCAGGTGGGCGTCGCAGAGGGGCGCATCGAGGGCGACGAGCACGTCCTGCCGATCCGTGTATACTACGAGGACACTGACGCCGCTGGCATCGTCTACCACGCCAACTACCTGCGCTTCGCCGAGCGGGCGCGCACCGAGATGCTGCGCGCGGTCGGTATCGCGCAATCGACGCTGGCGCGCGAGGGCGGCGTCGCCTTTGCGGTGCGCGACTGCCAGATCGACTACCGCGCGCCGGCGCGGCTCGACGATCTCCTGGAGGTGCGCTCGCGCCTGGTCGAGCAGCGCGGCGCTACCTTGCGGGCGGAGCAGAGGATCCGGCGCGACGGCGAGGAGCTGGTGCGTCTTGCGGTGCGGGTCGCCTGCGTCGGCCGCGACGGCCGGCCGGTGCGCCTGCCGGCAGGACTGCGCGGCAGCCTGGAGCGCTTTTTTTGGAAAGGCGAATAGAGGTCATAAGCGATGGAAAACCAACTCGTCGATACCCTCACGATGGTGGATTCGGCCCCCTATGACATGACCATTTGGGGCCTCTTTCTGCAGGCCGACATCATCGTCAAGATCGTCATCGTGATCCTGCTGGCGGCCTCGTTCTGGAGCTGGACGATCATCTTTGAAAAGGTGATCAAGCTGCGTCTCCTGAAGGGCCGCGCCGACCAGTTCGAGGACGCGTTCTGGTCCGGCGGCTCGCTCGATGACCTCTACGACCGCGTCGACAAGCGGCCACCCGATCCCATGTCGGCGCTCTTCGTCTCGGCGATGCGCGAATGGCGCCGCTCTACCAGCCGCGGCGGCGGCAAAGGCCGCTCCATGCTGGGGCTGCAGCAGCGCATCGAGCGGGTCATGGACATCACGCTTGGACGCGAGATGCAGCGCCTGGAGCGGCAGATGATCTTCCTCGCCTCGGTCGGCTCGGCCGCACCCTTCATCGGCCTGTTCGGCACGGTCTGGGGCATCATGAACTCCTTCACCTCGATCGCCGCGGCGAAGAACACCACGCTTGCCGTGGTGGCGCCGGGCATCGCCGAAGCGCTCTTCGCCACGGCGCTGGGCCTGGTGGCGGCGATCCCGGCGGTCATCGCCTTCAACAAGATCTCGACTGACATCGGGCGCTACACCGGCCGGCTCGAGGCCTTCGCCGGCGAGTTCACGGCGATCCTGTCGCGCCAGCTCGAAGAGCAGTCCTAGCCATGGCCGCCGAGTTCTTCACCGGCAGTACCGGCCGGGGCCGCCGGCGGCACAGCCGCTACCGGCCGATGAGCGAGATCAACGTCACGCCCTTCGTGGACGTGATGCTGGTGCTGCTGATCGTCTTCATGGTCACGGCGCCGCTCTTGACCGTGGGCGTGCCGATCGACCTGCCGAAAACCCAGGCCCAGGCGCTCAGCCAGCCGGAGGAGCCGCTGGTCATCTCGGTCAACGCCCTGGGCGTCGTCTATATCCAGGACACCGAGGTCGAGATCGAGAACGTGGTCCCGCGCCTGGTCGCCATCACCGAGAACAAGCCGGACACCCGGATCTACGTGCGCGGCGATCGCACGGTCAACTACGGGCGAATCATGGAGGTCATGGGCCGGGTCAACAGCGCCGGCTTCACCCGCGTAGCGCTGATCGCGGAGCTGCCGCGCCCCAGTGACCCGTCGGCCGCTCCTCCGGCGCCGACGGTTCCCACGGACAAGGATACGAGCGGCTGAATCCTATGCCTTTGGGCGCTTCCCTTTCGGCTCTGCTGCACGTCGTCGTTGTCCTGATCCTGGTGTTCGGGCTGCCGTCCTTCGTGTCGCCGCCGCAGGTCTCGCCGCCGATTCCGGTCGAGGTTCTCACCGTGGAGACCGAGGAAGCGGTCGCCCCTACGCCCGTCCCGGAACCCGAACCGGAGCCGGAACCACAGCCCGAGAAGATCGAGCTGCCGCCGCCTGCGCCCAAGCCGGAGCCGCAGCTTGCCGCCGTGCAGCCGCCGACGCCCGAGCCTGCGCCCGAGCCCGAGCCGACGCCCGCTCCCGAGCCCGGGCCGGAACCGGCTCCCGAGCCGGAACCCGAGCCGGAGCCCGAACCTGAGCCCGAACCTGAGCCCGAGCCGGAACCCGAGCCCGAACCCGAGCCACAGCCGCAGACGCAGCCCGAGCCTGAGCCGAAGAGCGAGGTGCCGCCGCCGACGCCGCGCAAGAAGCCCGAGATCAAGATGGCCGCGCCGACGCCGGAGAAGCGGAAGGAGGAACCGGACCAGCTCACCTCGATCCTGCGCAACGTCGAGAAGCTGAAGTCCGAGCCGGCACCGCAGCAGCAGGCCGCGACGACCGAGACCGACACGCCGGCCTCGCAGCGCCAGCCCAGCGCCATCGAGGTGAACGAGATGGTGCGCCTGATCCAGCGGCAGATGTCCGCCTGCTGGCGACTCGAG
Organism: Kiloniellales bacterium; assembly: GCA_050330055.1. GTDB lineage: Bacteria > Pseudomonadota > Alphaproteobacteria > Kiloniellales > JAKSDN01 > JBHJOF01. Next base: position 4,603 of record JBHJOF010000309.1, on the reverse strand, counting down.
CCCGGTGCCCGCGAGGCCGAGGACCTGGTGGTCTCGATCCGGGTCACGCTCAACCCGGACGGCACGGTGCGCGACGTGCAGATCGTCGATCAGCCGCGCCTGCTGGTGGACGGCTACTTCCGCAGTGCGGCCGAGAACGCGCGCCGCGCGGTATACCGCTGCAGCCCGTTCGAGCTCCCGCTCAACAAGTTCGAGGTCTGGCGCGACATGACCTTGAACTTCAATCCGCGCCAGATGTTTGGTGGATAAGCCGGTGAATGCCGACGAGGATGTCTCTAAGGATGCCCCCCATAGGATGCCCCTGGGCCGACGGGTCAATCATTGCTACACATTGGCCCGCCGCGATGCACGAACCGGCAAGCGAACCAGAGCCAAAGAGGTAGGCTAATCATGAGGCTGAAGATGACCGCGCTGCTGCGATGCGCCGCCCTCGCCTGCGCCGCAATCGTGATGAGCGCCGGGCCGCTCAGCGCCCAGCTCACGGTCGACATCACCCAGGGCTTCGTCGAGCCTTTGCCGGTCGCCGTGACAGACTTCTATGGCCCGACCGAGGAGGAGGCCAGAACCGGACGGGACATCTCTTCGGTGGTGGCCGCCGACCTCGAGCGCTCGGGCCTGTTTCGCCCGATCGACAGGGGCGCTTTCATCCAGGACGCGGCCAGCCTGCGCAGCGGCCCGCGCTTCGGCGACTGGCGCCTGATCAATGCTCAGGCACTGATCCAGGGCGGCGTCGAGATGCAGCCGGACGGACGCCTGCGGGTCGAGTTCCGGCTGTGGGACGTCTTCGCCGAGCAGCAGATGACCGGGCTCGCCTACTTCACGGTGCCGAGCAACTGGCGCCGCGTGGCGCACATCATCGCCGACGTGATCTATAAGCGCCTGACGGGCGAGGAAGGCTACTTCGACACGCGCATCGTCTATGTCGCCGAGAGCGGGCCGCAGAACCGCCGCGTCAAGCGCCTGGCGATCATGGACCAGGACGGCGAGAACCACCGCTTCCTGACCGACGGCAACGAGCTGGTGCTGACGCCGCGCTTCTCGCCGACCTCGCAGGAGATCACCTACCTCTCTTATGTCGGTAACGTGCCGCGGGTCTATCTCTTCAACTTATCCACAGGTCAGCAGGAGGTGCTGGGCGACTTCCCGGGCATGACCTTCGCGCCGCGCTTCTCGCCCGACGGCAACCAGGTGGTCATGAGCGCCGCCAGCGGGGGCAACTCCGAGATTTACACCATGGACCTCAGGACCCGGAGGGTTCAGCGCCTGACCAATCACCCGGCGATCGACACCTCGCCCTCCTTCTCGCCGGACGGCAGCCAGGTCGTGTTCAACTCCGACCGGGGCGGCACGCAGCAGCTCTACGTCATGAACGCCGACGGCAGCAACGTGCACCGGATCAGCTTCAACCAGGGGCGCTATGCGACTCCCGTGTGGTCGCCGCGCGGCGATTTGATCGCCTTCACACGAATTTCCGGCGGCGAGTTCTATATCGGGATAATGCGGCCGGACGGCAGCGGCGAACGCATGCTGGCCAAGGGCTTCCTGGTGGAAAGCCCGACCTGGGCGCCGAACGGACGGGTACTTGCCTTCTTCCGGCAGAATCCGGCCGATTCGCGCGGCCAGGTGACGAGCAAGGTCTATACGATCGATCTGACCGGCTTCAACGAGCGTGAGCTGGTGACGCCGATCGATGCTTCTGATCCGGCCTGGTCCCCCTTGATTCCCTAAGAATCGGCCTTTATATTGCGCCAATCTCCGAGGTAGTGGGTCAGAAGTCGGGGGTTTCGAGCGGTATTACTGGCCTCTATTTGCCGGCGACTAGTCGAGAGTGTTGGCGACGACATCCCGGGGATTCACAGAAGGACAAGACATGCGCTTCCAGATTGTCACCGTGTTCGCAGCAGCCCTGCTGCTGGCTGCCTGCGCCTCCGATACAGACGAATCGGCGATGACTTCCGGGACCGGCTCTACGACCGGCACCGCGACCACCAGCCAGGCGCTACCGGGGCCCGTCGAGGGCTCGCAGGAGCACCTGCTGGTCAACGTCGGCGATCGGGTGTTCTTCGATTACGACCGAAGCGACTTGAAGCCCGAGGGGCAGGCTACGGTCGAAGCTCTCGCCACCTGGCTAAAGACTTATCCGGCGGTAACCCTGAGCGTCGAGGGGCATTGCGATGAGCGGGGCACGCGCGAGTACAACCTGGCGCTCGGCGAGCGCCGCGCGAACTCGGTGCGCGACTACCTGATCGCCTTGGGCGTCGATCCGAACCGTCTCAGCACCATAAGCTACGGCAAGGAACGACCGGCAGTGCTGGGCTCGAACCAAGAGGCCTGGGCGCAGAACCGCCGCGGGGTCTTCGTCGTCAACTGACGGCGAGGCGCCTGACGCCGTTCGGTGGGCGGCGACGGATCCGCCGCCCTCGTCCAGCGGAGTCTAGACGGACGCCTAGCGCGCCGGCTCGCCGCCGGCGCGCCTCTTGCCATTTGCGGCCGGATGTCGCCCGCGTCATAGTTCTGCCAAGAACCCCCGGCATCCATGGAGCGTCCATGGGATTCCCGAGGCCGTCCAGCGACATCCAGGGGAGCCAAATGGACCGAGCTGCGTTCCATAGGTCGTGCGCCGTCTCAGGGGCCTGCGGCGCGGCCGGCAGCCTGTCGGTCTGGCACTCGCGAGGCAGCCCCCGAGGCAGCAGCAAAGCGCCCCGAAGGCACCCCCGAAGGCGGTGGGGGGCACAGTAAGCGGAGATCGAGCGATGACAGCGGCGAAATCCCTTTCCCTTTCCTGGCGCGCCGCGCGCTGCGCAGGCCGCTCCGGCGCCACGGTCCCGCGCGCTCTCCGGTCGGCTGCGCTGCTGACCGGCCTGCTCGCCGTCCTGTTGGCCAGCGGCATGGCGGTCCCGGCCGCCCGGGCGCAGGACCAGGCCCTGGTCGACCGTCTCAACCGGATGCAGCAGGAACTGATCACCCTGCAGCGCCACGTCTATGGCAGCGGCTCGCCCGCCGGCGCGGCGGCGACAGAGGCGTTAGACGAGTCCGGCCGTCCGCTGTTGGCGCGGCTGGAGTTGCGCATGAATCAGCTAGAGGACGAGATGCGCCGCCTGACCGGCCGCATCGAGGAGGTCTCGTTCCAGATCAACAAGGTGGGCCAGCGCCTCGACACGCTGGTGGCCGACGTCGACCAGCGGCTGCAGCGCCTGGAGCAGGGCGCGCCCGGTGGGCCCGCGGCGGCGGAGCAGCAGTTGAGCATGCAACCCGGCGCGCAACAGCCCTTGGGCGGCGCGCCGCAGAGCGGCCAGCCGGCGCAGGGCGGCCAGGCGGCCGGCTCCGCCACCGGCTCGACCTTCGACAGCGGTCCCAAGGTGCTGGGCGCCGTGCCCGCCAGTGACCTCGAGGCGATGCGCCAGCAAGCCCAGCAGCAGGGCGGCGCGGCGGCGAGCGGCCAGCCGGCTCCGGCGCAGGCGGCGCCCGCGCAACAGACCGCGGCGCTGACCGCCGGCACCGCCAAGGAGCACTACGACCAGGCCTTCGCGCTCTTGAGTCAGGCCAACTATCCGGCGGCCGAGCAAGCGCTGACCTCGTTCCTCGAGCGCTATCCCGATGATTCGCTGGCCGGCAACGCCCAGTACTGGCTCGGCGAGACCTACTACGTGCGCGGTCAGTTCCGCGACGCGGCGGTCACCTTCGCCGAAGGCTTCCAGAAGTTCCCGCAAAGCTCCAAGGCGCCCGACAACCTGCTGAAGCTCGGCAAGTCGCTGGCCGCGCTCGGCCAGACGGCCGATGCCTGCGGCACCTTGGCGGAGCTGAAGAAGCGCTATCCCGATGCGCCGGCAACCATCCACCAGCAGGCCAACAGCGAGCAGCAGCGCCTCTCCTGCCAGTGATCGCCCGCTAGCGGGAGCCTTGGCAGGCGCCGCCGCGCCTGACCGCGGGGCGAGGGCTGTGCCCAGGGCGCCACGGGGGCCGCTCTCCGCCACGGACTTCGCGGCACTGATGGCGCCGCTGGCCCCCTTCGGCCCGGCGCCGAAGCTCGCCGTGGCCGTCTCCGGCGGCGCCGACAGCCTGGCGCTGGCGCTTCTGCTGCACGACTGGGCGGCGGCCAAGGGCGGCGGCGTCACCGCGCTCACGGTCGATCACGGCCTGCGGCCCGAAGCGGCGGCCGAGGCGCGGCAGGTGGCGGCTATCCTGCGCCCGCTCGGCCTGGCGCATCGCACTCTGAAATGGCGCGGCGACTTGCGGCGGCGCGACGCGCGGCCGCGCGGCGGCCTGCAGAATGCGGCGCGCGACGCGCGCTACGCCCTGCTCGAGGACTGGTGCGCGCGTAAGGGCGTGCTGTTCCTGGCGCTTGGCCATCACCGCGAGGACCAGGCCGAGACCCTGCTGCTGCGCCTCGGCCGCGGCAGCGGTCTCGACGGCCTGGCGGCCATGGCGGCGGTCAGCGAGACGCCGCGGGTCCGTCTCCTGCGGCCCTTGCTGGGCCAGCCCAAGGCCGCCCTCGAGGCGACGCTCGCGGCGCGCGGCATCGACTGGATCGAGGACCCGAGCAATCGCGACCTGACGCACGCCCGGGTGCGCCTGCGCCGGCTCATGCCGGCCCTGGCGCGCG
>JBHJOF010000308.1:0-16223 GCA_050330055.1 Kiloniellales bacterium | reverse complement strand
TTGCCGCCGGGTGGTCGGCGTCCACATGAGGCCCTCCAAACAGGCTTTGACAACCGTTTGGAATCACATTTGAACCCGGCCATCCACCCCAAAGCCGAGTTTCAAGACAGCCTCTTAGTGAGTTTCAATATGCAGAAACAATATCAAAATCATCACGATTAGACATTGCCGAAAGCCTGATAGGCTCAACGCTGGAAGTTCTTCACAATGAGACCCATCAAGGAGTCGGTGCCAATTTTCTACATCTAGGCTGTACGGTAACAGGAAAATATAGACTTATTCTTGGAAGTGACACGGAAGCACCGACTAAACTTATCCGCCCAGGATTGTCTATTTCTGAAGTTTTCAAAAATAACGGCAGAGATTTCTATACATCTACGTTGGCAAAGCTGTTGGTGTGCCCTCATGGGCTGGGACTAAGGTGGGCGCTCGACGGAGAGTTTGTCAACTGTGAGGATAATGAGATATGTCTGCGAGCTTGCAGTGGTGATCAATTTTTGTCTAATTACCCAGACCAGTTCCGAGTGGCGTATCGTGGGTTGGAAACATCCGATAAAACCATTATGCTCCTTGACGCGAATCAAGTAATTGATGTTACTACATTGGTGACAGTGAAACTATGAATAATACAATTGTGAGATTTTGTGCCTTCTTTGCCTCGATCGCGGGATTCCTATTTCTCGTCGTCGAGCAGCTTGGAGGGTGGCAAATTCTCCCTCAATTTACATTCGGAAAATGGTCGTGGTTCTCACTTATACTTCTCTCTTCCATAATACTTGGGAGTCTAGGTGTCTTTCTCGGGAGAGAGAAAGCAAACGGCCAAAAACTTAAGAGTGGCTTGCAAGCCGGCGGGCCAAGGGGGGTAGGGGCGACCCGATTGGAGGTCAACTACTTGGACTTGGTGCAAAAGTCCAAACACCGCTTTTGGGCGTTGGGCATAAGTTTGCCATACTTCGGGACAGAGGCAATGATCGAGGGAATTAGGGCGGCTGCTATGCGAGAGGTCGATGTTCGAATTCTCATGAATGATCCGCGATCTTTCGCGATGAAGTTCCGGCCATCCGAACTGTATCCTCCAGGTTCCGGACCGAAAACATCGGCCCTAAGCACTCTGAATACGCTATGGCATCTCAAGTGCGGTGGTCTTCCCGAGGACAAACAAAAACATCTTAAGCTTGCAATTACAGATGTAGCTCTTTCGATCGGAGCAATCATCTCAGACGACGGTGTTGTATGGAGTCCTTATTTGCTGACCAGTACGGGCGCAAAGTCCCCGTATATGGTGACATCCACGACAGACATTGTATTTGGTCAGAAAATTGCGGCACACTTCGGGATGCTGTGGGATGAAATGGCTACCCGTATAGATGATGTCGTAATCGCAGAACTATAAGACTATGCTGGACAGTATGTGAATTTAGTGATTGATGGGAGGGATAAAATCCAAGTGAAGCCAATCGAATGTGAGATTTGTTGTAATGAATCTGAGAGTGTACTTTATCGCTCGCTCCTGGCATTTATCGCTATACCTTCAAAGCAACATGTCAGCCCCGCTGATGGGGGCCATTTAATAGTTTGTCCAATTCGACATGTGCGTGATCGTTCCGGGTTAAATGCAAGTGAACTAATGGAAGTGAGTTGGCTTACAATATTTGCATCCAGACTCCTGAGAGATATACTTGAAGTCAATTGGTTTAATTATCAGGAGAACGGAAACTGGTTACTACGCCATCCGGAAATTCAGCATATGCACATCCATGTGTATGGCAGGAGTGAGACCGCGAAATTTCAAAAGTATGGAGAGTCGCTTCACTTCCCACCGTCAGAGCATTTAGATAAATGGCATGTTGAACAGTATAGCATCGCGCAAGTTGAAAGCCTTCGGCAATCAGCATACAAGTATTCCCGCAGCGATGAAGTGCAACAGTTCCAAACCATCACCCGCAAGATTCAAAAACTTGCGATTTAGTCGCATTGCGGTTTCTACAATTATTCAGTATACAAATCCTACATGCTCGCGTGAGTTCTTGAATTTTATACTAGTTGCATAATTTTACAGCGATTAAAGCATCGCATTCGTTTACTTTGGTAGGCGGCTCTAGTACCTGAGCGCCTTGCTCTCCGGCTCGTAGCGGCTGTCGGCGATGATGCGGGCCGGGCCGCTCGAGCACGCGCACCTCGCAGGCCTCGCCCACTTCGGCAAACTCGGTAATGACCGTCGCCTTATGTCCGCGGTTTCAGGTTTTCCGGGTCATAGAGCGGTTCGTAGCCAACGCCTGCCACCTGAACCGGGTAGGTTTCGCCGAAATACTCCACCTGAAACGTATTGCCTTTGACGGCGTGCTCGTGCGGCAGATAGCCAAGAGCGATGTTCTTGCCGATCGCCGGGCCGTAGGCGATGGACGTGGTGAACGAGCGGCGACCCTCGGAATCGACCAGGGTCTTGCCTGTTTCACGATCCATGATCGGCAGAATGCCGACAGGATAGCGGGCCACACCTCTCGAATCCCTGTTGTCGGTCATCACCAGGGTGCAGAGCATGGCCGGCTGATGGTCCCGGGCTCGTTGCGCGAGATAGGCGGCCTTGCCAACAAAATCAGCGTCCTTGACCTTGGGGCGCGCGAGATCGGCCTCCAGAAGATTGTACTCGGTCAGGAGGTCCGCATTCTGGAGACGCAGGCTCTTTTCCATCCTGCGCGAGTTGGCATAGGTCTCGACGCCGAAGGGCATGACGTCCAGCGCGCGCAGCGCATCCCAAACGGCAAGGCCGTCGTCGTATTTCATATGCAGTTCCCAGCCCTGCTCGCCGACATAGGAAATGCGGAAAGCCGCGACATCCTTGCCCGCGACGCTGATCTGCTTGATCGACGCGAAGGGGAAGTTCTCATGGGTGAGGCTTTCCGGGTCTTCCACTGCTTTTTGGAGTGTGGCCCTGGCATTCGGCCCCCAAAGGCCGATGGTGGTGAAGTCGGTCGACACGTCGGTGATCTCGACGTCGTAGCCCAAATCCTCCGCCATGCGCTTCATGTAGACGAAGTCGCGGTTTCCGGCATCCGCTCCATCGACGAAGCGAAAACGGTCTTCCATGCGGAACACGGTGAAATCGGCCTTGACCATGCCTTTTTCGTCGAGGAAGTGGGTATAGATGCCCTTGCCGACCTGATTGTCTCCACCAACCTTGGCGACGCAGAGGTATTCCATGAACTTCACGTGGTCCGGGCCGGTGACGTCATAGATGGCAAAGTGAGAAAGATTGACCATGCCGACGTTGGCGCTCATTTCAAGGTGCTCGGCGTTCGAGACGCGCCAGAAATGGCGATTGTCCCATTCATTTTCGCGGACCGGCACCTGATCGGCATACTTCTCCAGCAAGCCTTCGTTGCTGGCATAGCCGTGGGCGCGTTCCCACCCGCCGAGCTCCATGAAATAGCCGCCAAGCTCCTTCTCACGCTCGTAGAACGGACTCCGGCGCAGACCTCTGCCACCCGCAAACGGCTCTCGCGGATGGACGGCCGGATTGTAGATTTTCATCGCGGTTTCGGTGCAGCGGGCATGGATGAAATCTTCCTTGGTTTGGAAGGGATAGAAGCGCGCATAGTCGATCGCGTGATGATCGATCTCCGTGCGTCCATCCGTCATCCAGTCAACCAGCAGCTTGGCCATGCCGGGGCCGTCCTTGACCCAGATCGCAACGGCATACCAAAGACCGCGGACCTTCTGGCTTTCGCCGATGGAAGGACCGCCATCCGTCGTCACCTGGAGAAGGCCATTGAAGGAGCGTTTTTCGTCGTACCCCAGTTCCGCAAGAATCGGCGTCAACTCCATCGCGCGCTCGAGCGGTTCCATCACCTGCTCGATGTCCAGGTCACGCTGCGAGGGAGAGAGGCGCGCTTCGGTCTTGTCCAGGAGGTCCCGCGGGTGGCAGAGACGCGGCTGCTGTTCCTCGTAGTAACCCCACTCGATCATGCCGCCCTCGGTGGTCTTGGGGTCGCCCGTGTCACGCATGTAGGCGGAGTTGCCCTGATCGCGGAGCAGCGGCCAGCCAATGTCCCTACCGGTTCCCGCAAACTCCTCGTAGGGGCCGAACCACAGCAGCGGATGATCGACTGGCATGATTGGCAGGTCCTCACCGGCCATGCCGGCGACGAGACGCCCCCAGAGCCCGGCGCAGACGATAACCCTGTCGGCCAGGATCTTGCCGCGCGGGGTTTCGACACCCTTGATGCGCCCCTTCTCAACGATCAGGCCGGTGGCGGGCGTGTTGGCGAAGGCCTTCAGCTTGCCGGTCTTTTCCGCGTTCTCGACCAGTATGCCGGCGACGACCTGGGAGCGGGGCACGACAAGTCCCGCATCGGGATCCCACAGGCCCCCCTGCACCATGTCTTCCTCGAGCAGCGGAAACTTTTCCTTGATCTCGGCCGGAGTCACAAGCCGCGCGCGGGTCCCGAAGGCCTTTCCGGAAGCGACCTTGCGCTTGATCTCGTCCATGCGGGCATCATCGCCGACCCGCGCGATTTCGAGCCCGCCGACCTTGGCGTAGTGCCCCATCCTTTCGTAGAAGTCGATGGAGTAGAGAGTGGTCCAACACGAGAGGAAATCATGGCTGGTCGTGTAACAGAAATCGGATGCATGCGAGGTCGAACCGATGTCCGTCGGGATCGCCGATTTGTCGATGCCAACGATGTCGTCCCAGCCCCGCTCTATCAGGTGGTGGACCACCGAGGCGCCCACGATCCCACCTAGGCCAACGATGACGACTTTCGCCTTTTGCGGAAACTCAGCCATTTGTACTGCCCGTCTCCCTCGCGCCGCGGCACCCTCATGAGGGTGGGGCCCCTTGAGCGTGGGGCCCCGGTTTCCGCGGATTTCTTCGCATTTTCCCCAAGTCCAGGCGGCACCTTGGCGAAAGGCCAAGGCCGCGGCGAGACCGGAAGCGACACCGGCCCCCGGAATCGCGACATGGAGTAATGCGATCTCGGGAGCGAAGGCCGACCGGCCGTTGCTGGATCGGGGTGGGGCTTCCGCCCCGTCTTCGAAGACGCATTTGAAGAAGGGGCGCGGGGCCGCGAGGGTCGGAGGGCAACGGGAGGCTACCTGGCCCCCGCTACCCTCGCTTCGCGGCTTCGGTGGGCCAGCCGCGATCTACTGCTGCAGGCTGCGCCAGGTACCCTCCTGGTACTCGGGCATAGTCTCGAACTCCTCGGCGGTGCTGAAGCCGTTGTAGACGACCTGGTCGGCGCCAAACTCGAGGTTCGACACCGGGACGGCCACGTTGCGCTCGCCGATGCCGAGAAAGCCGCCGATGCCGATGACGGCGTAGGGCTGGTTGTTCTCATCGACGACCAGATCGTTGATCTCGCCGATTTCCTCGCCCTGCTGGTTCACCACCTGCTGGCCGATGATCTCGTCGGCTCGCGTGGCAAGCTCCTGCTCGGACATCGGCGTCGTGTCGCCGGTCTGCCCCATGGTGGAACCTTCGGTGCCGGGCTCGCTGTCGCTGCTGACGTCCGGGCTGACCTGGGGCTCAGGCTCGGTCACGTCGCTCTGCGGACCGGTATCCGACGCGCCACCGGTTTGGGCACCCGGTTCAGGCGACTGCGAAGTCTGCGCCAACTGGACATTGCCTGGCAGCGGACCATTCGTCGCGGCCGTGGCACCGGCTATGCCGAACAGCAGCGCCGCGGCCGCCGCTGTGCTCAGTAGCTTTACCTTGTGCATGCTCGTTCCTCCTCTCGCTATTGCTCCCTGTTGAGCATTCGACCTGTTGAGCATTCGACGAGAAAAACGGACCGCACTTCGAATGGTTCCCCTTCCGCCTGCAACATCGAATCGACCACCCTTCCGCCATATTGTGGAGATTTCGCCACATATCGAGGATCGTGCAGTCGTTGCAGAAATCGGACGTTGCAGTCGTTCATGATTTCGCGACAATGCCCGGTGCCGGGGGAAGTCTTAAGCGTTCCTGGCCAAGACCGTGTGGAGATGAAATCGGGCGTCCGCGTGACGCCCAGGGGGAGCCATGGTTTGGCGCCGACTTGCGGGCCCGCTCTTGGCGGTGATGCTGGCCATGCCCAGCCAAGCCGCCGACTTTCGATTGCTTCGCCTCGACGGCCACACGGTCAAATGGGGCGAGCCGGTACTGGGAGAGGGCGCGGCTCTGACCTGGAGCTTTGCCGAGCGCCGGCATGTCTTCCCGGACGCGATCAACTGCCGCGTCCTGGAGCCGCTGGCCGGCATTCTAAAGACCGCAGGCGTTGCGCCGGGCGAGTCCTCAGACCTGTTTCAAGACGCCTTCGGACTGTGGGAAGAGGTTGCCGGCTTGACCTTCACCTACGTCAGCGACGAGGACGCGGCCGATATCCTGATCGGCGCCCAGGGCGAGCCGACGGGCATCGCCTTCACCAACGTCTGGCATGAGCCGCACGCCGAAACCACTGTGGCGACGCTGACGCGCGCGACGATCTGCTTCAATCCGCTGATGCGCTGGGAAAGCCGACCGGATGGGAGCAACGACACCTATGAGATCAGGCACGTCGCAGCGCACGAGATCGGCCATGCTATTGGCCTTGATCATCCTGGTCCGACGGGCGCGCTGATGGGCTATCAATACGACGAGGGCAGCGGCCTGTTGCAGGCGGGCGACGTAACCGGAGCCGTAACGCTCTACGGACTGCGATCAACCGACGCCGACTAGAGCATTTTCAGGCGAAGTGGAAGCCGGTTCGCCGTCCGAAAATGCGACCAATCAAGAAGTTATAGAGCATGATCCGATTCAATCGGATCGGATCATGCTCTAGGGCTTAGCCTGCGCAGCGCGACGCGAACGGTGCCGCCGCCCTAGCCGCGGCCGACCTTGAGCTCGTCGAGCTGCGCCATTATGCCGCCGAGGGCGGTCTCGACGTCGGACTCTTCGGCGGCCGGGATGTCGCAGGCCACATCGCCGTGGCCGGCCGGCGCAGGCAGCGCGCCGGGCGCGGCCTCGGCAGCGTCATCGTCGGGCCTGCGCAGGGCGTGCGCCGGCTCGGGCAAAGCGCCGTCGATGGCGGCGACGAGCTGGCGTAGCCGGATCGGCTTGGTGGCCATGCCGTTCATGCCGGCAGCGCGGTACTGTGCCTCGTTCTCGGTCATGGCATCGGCGGTGATCGCGACGATCGGGGTCTCCCGGTTCGGCCCCGGCGCGTTGCGAATGCCCCGCGTCGCATCGAGTCCGTCGACCACCGGCATGCGGATGTCCATCAGGATGAGGTCGTAGGGCTCGGTGCGTGCCGCCTCGATCGCCTCGCGGCCGTTGCCCGCCAGCGTGACCTCGTGGCCGAGCCGCTCCAGGGTGGTGGTGATCAGCTTCTGGTTCACCTGGTTGTCTTCCGCCAGCAGGATCCCGAGCGTGCGCTCGGCCACCACGAAGGCGCCATCGTCCGGCCAGGCCAGCGCCTCGCCCGAGGCCGCGGCGCAGCCGAGTTCGCGTACCGGCAGGGTGAACCAGAAGCGGCTGCCCCGACCGCTCTGGCTTTGCGTGCCGATGGTGCCGTCCATCAGCTCGACGAGCTGCTTGGAGATCGCCAGGCCCAGGCCCGAGCCGCCGTATAGCCGGCTGGTCGAGCTGTCCTGCTGCTCGAACTTCTCGAACAGGCGTTCGAGCTGCGAAGCGGGGATACCGATGCCGCTGTCCTCAACCTCGAAGCGCAGCTCGATGCCGGCGCCGTTCAGGCGCCGCTGGTCCAAGCGAACCCTGACCTCGCCGCGCTCGGTGAACTTGAGCGCGTTCTCGATCAGGTTGAGCAGGATCTGCCGGATGCGCCCGCCGTCGGCCAGGACTATGGCGGGCAGGTCAGACATCAGATCCATATGGAGGGACAGGCCCTTGCTCCTGGCGCGCTCGGCGAAGAGGCTCTCGATGCCGTGCATCAGCCCGCGCAAGTCGAGCGGGCGCGGTTCGATTTCCAGCTTGCCGGCTTCGAGCCGCGACAGGTCGAGCACACCGTTGATGATGCCGAGCAGCGCCTCGCCCGAGGCAATGATGGTTTCCACCTTGTCGCGCTGATCCTCGTTGAGCGGGCTGGAGTGCAGCAGCTCGGCCATGCCGATGACCGCGGTCATGGGCGTGCGGATCTCGTGGCTCATGTTAGCCAGAAAGTCGGACTTCGCCTTGTTGGCGACCTCGGCCTTGTCCCTCGATATGCGCAGGTCCGCTTCCACCTGCTTCAGGCGCGTGATGTCCGAGCCGGTGCCGCGATAGCCCTTGAAGTTGCCCTCTGAATCGAAGTGCGGCTGGCCGTTGATCGAAAGCCAGACCACCTGGCCGGAGGGCTTGGTGCGCGGGTGGACGAAGCCGCGGAACGGCCGGTGCGCCGCCAGGTCGGCCAGGTGCGTGCGCCAGGCCTCCGGGTCGACGCCGGGTATGCCGGTTTCCTCGCGGGTCTTGCCGAGCAGCATCTCATTGGGCACGCCCGTCACGTCGGTGTAGCGGCTGGAGAAGTAGGAGAAGCGCAGGTTTTCGTCCATCTCCCAGTACCAGTCCGATGCCGAGCGGGCGAAGTCCTGGAAGCGCTGCTCCCGCTCGTGCAGGTCGATGCGGTACTGGCTGGCCAGGTTGCGCACGAGCGCGTTGAAAGCCTCCGCCATCTCGCCGAACTCGTAGCCGATCTGCTGCGTGCTGGCGTAGCGGTCGGCGTGCTTGGGATCTCGCTGCGCTGCGACCATGCGCTCGCGCAGCGCCAAAACCGGCTTCAGCACGGTGACGATCAGCACCGCCATGGTGGCGCCGCAGACGAAGAGCGATATGATCAGGGTCAGTCCGGCGATGCGCCATACGAAGCGCGCCAGCTCGAGGGCGACGCCGCTGCTGTCGAGCTTGGCCACGACGGTCACCGGCGCGCCCACGACGTCCGGCCCCCAGGTCACCTGATGGCGGCCGATCGCGGGCGTCCCGGCGTCGCCATAGGAGGCGATGACCGCGCCGGAGGCGCTCCGCAGGGTGAGCCCGGTGATCGGCGGCAGCATCTGCAGCTCGCCCTCGTCGAAGCGGGGGATGCGCTGGCCGGCACGACTCTGCCAATGGATTGACGACCGCAGGACGGCCAGGCCCTGCCCTTCCAGCGCGGTCAACAGCTCCTCCTGGCGCTTGGCGTAGGAGGGCACCAGAATGGCCGCTTCGATCGCCAGGATGCTGAGGAAGACGAACACCGTCACGCGCCAGCAGAGCTGGCAGCGCAACAAGGACGTGACCTGTTCACGCAGCAGCGCCAGCCAGAGTGCAGGCCGGCTGGCTCGACGCTCGGCTGTAGCGGTCTTTGCCATCGGCTGCTCCCGTGGCATGCCCCGATAGGCCAGGTACGCCCCGCCTAATCATTCGCTAAGGCTAACGGCTTAGGTCCATTCTCCAGGGCAAGCTTTAACTAAGTCCTACCTTGGAGGGCACAGGCCGCGGCCAATTCGCCAAACCGTTGGATCGGGCTATCTTCGTGGTGCGGCGGGGAAAATCGCGACCGCGGAGGCTGCGCGCGGTGGAGGGGACTGTACCCGAAGGGGCCTGTCCCCGGGCCACCGCATATCGGGGACAGTCCCCTGAGTGGTCCCCCTGCCGGGCGCCGCAAACGCACGGGTCGCGGTCGCGCCCTCGACAGAGGGCATCCGGCCGGCCTGTGAAAACAGGGCTCTGTGGTGTTCTGGGGCAGTGTCCTGGGAGGACGGTTAGCCATGAGCGAGGCGGCAAGGGACGAGCGGCGCGGGCGGCGTGGGTCCGGCGGCGCCGAGGCGCGCCGGGCGCGGCGCAGCGCCGGCGGCGTCAAGCAGAACCCTTACGTGACGCGCGCCATCCCGCTCTACGAGCCGCTCAGTGCCGAGGCCCTGGAGCTGATCGAGCACAATGCCGAGACCGTGCTGGAAGAGGTCGGCATCGAGTTCCGCGACGACCCCGAGGCGCTCGAGCTCTGGAAGGCTGCCGGCGCCGACGTCAAGGGCGAGCGGGTGCGCTTTCCGCGCGGCCTCTGCCGCAAGCTGATCGAGACCGCGCCCGGCCGCTTCATCCAGCACGCGCGCAACCCGGAACGCTCGGTCGAGATCGGCGGCACCAACGCGGTCTTCGCGCCGGTCTACGGCCCGCCCTTCGTGCGCGACATCGAGGGCGGACGGCGCTACGCCACCATCGAGGACTTCCGCAACTTCCTGAAGCTGGCCTACATGGCGCCGGCGGTGCACCACTCGGGCGTCACGGTCTGCGAGCCGGTCGACGTCCCGGTGAACAAGCGCCACCTCGACATGGTCTACAGCCACCTGCGCTATTCCGACCTGCCCTTCATGGGCTCGGTCACCGCGCCCGAGCGGGCCGAGGACTCGGTGGCCATGGCCAAGATCGTGTTCGGCGACGACTTCGTCGAGAACAACACGGTCATGATCAGCCTGATCAACGCCAACTCGCCGATGACCTTCGACGCCACCATGCTGGGCGCGCTCAAGGTCTATGCACGGCACAACCAGGCGACCATCGTCACGCCCTTCATCCTCGCCGGGGCCATGGCGCCGGTTACGGCGGCCGGCGTCATGACCCAGACCCTGGCCGAGGCCATGGCGGGCATTGCCTTCGCCCAGATCGTGCGGCCGGGCGCGCCAGTGGTGCTCGGCTCCTTCGCCAGCTCGATCTCCATGCAGTCGGGCGCGCCCACCTTCGGCACGCCCGAGCCGGCACTGGTGCTCTACGGCATGGGCCAGCTGGCGCGGCGCCTCGGCCTGCCGTTCCGCTCCGGCGGCTCGCTCTGCGCCGCCAAGATCCCGGACGGCCAGGCCGCCTACGAGAGCGTCAACACGCTGATCCCGACGCTTTTGGGCGGTGTCAACTTCGTACTGCACGCGGCCGGCTGGCTCGAGGGCGGCCTGGTGTCGTCCTACGAGAAGTTCGTCATGGACGCCGACCAGCTCGGCATGATGCAGACCATGGCCCAGGGCTACGATCTCTCCGAGAACGGCCAGGCCATGGACGCGATCCGCGAGGTCGGCCCCGGCAGCCATTTCCTCGGCTGCGCCCACACCCAGGCCAACTTCGAGACCGCCTTCTACCGCTCTTCGATCGCCGACAACAATTCCTTCGAGCAGTGGGAGGCGGAGGGCGCGCTCGACACCTATCAGCGCGCCAACAAACTCTGGAAAAGGATGCTGGCCGACTACGAGCCGCCGGCCCTCGATCCCGCCATCGACGAGGCCCTGCAGGCCTTCATCCGCGAACGCAAGGACTCGATGCCCGACGCCTTTGCGTGATCTATGCCTCTCGCTGAATCCTCGTTGGCCTCATGCTTCGACAGGCTCAGCATGAGGACGTGCTTTGCTCGGAAAAGCAAAGCACCTCACCCTGAGCTTGTCGAAGGGTGAGGAGAAATCTCGGTTAGAGGCTTATACCAACGGCCACTAATTCTGGCTCGTCATCCCGGATGCGATGCAGCACGCAGTGCTGCTTCGCTGATCCGGGACCTTCCAGATGGAGAGCTTCGATAGCGCCAGATCCCGTGTCTGCACCGCATCACTGCGTGCTGCGGTGCGCACGGGATGACGGGTCAAGAACAAGCACCGCTGGTATTAGCCGTTCAGAACTGGCGGCCGCGCTGGATCTCCGAGACGTAGCGCTCGCCGCCGCCGGGCACGCTCCAGAGGATGGTGCGGCCGTCGCGGTAGAGCTCGTAGCAGCGCCAGCCGAGGCGTGCGGTCCAGGAGCAGTAGAGATCGTCCTTCTCGTCTGTGCGCCACTTGCCGGTCTCCAGCGGTCCGCCGCGCGGCTTGTAGAGCATGACTCCGTCGGGCTGGAAGTAGGTGCGGAAGGGCGTGTTGCCCCACATGCCTTCGACCGAGTTGCCGGACAGCGCCTCTTGGATCTCCAGGCTGGTCATGCGCCGCTCGTCGGCGTCCGACACCTTGCCGCCGGCCAAACTCAGCCCGACGGCCATCACTGCCGCCAAGGCGGCCGCCATGCGCATTGCTTTCTGTCTCCCAGACCCTTCCGAACACCAATGTACCACGGGCCGGCCAGGCTGTCCTGCGCCTGCCGCCAGGCCCGATTGCCGGGAGCGGCGACGCGCCGCCGCCCGTCCACCCGGGCGTCCAGCGGCAGTCAAACAGAGGATTGCGGCAATCTTGTGCCGGTATCGAGGCAGGCCTCCGAGGCGGGTCCTAGGCACTGGCAGCTCCCGAACGGCCAGCCAGCCCGCCGGCCGCCAAGGTCTGCTCACTCTTGGCGGTCGATGGGTTGTGACAATATCCCCGATTCGAGCCCGAGGGGCCGCACAAGAAGCGCGGACTGGCGAGCCCCGCGCCTCGTGGCCCCTGCATGCATTGCCGTTTCCCCGAGCTTTGGGTAACAAACTTGGGAGAATCGCGCCCGCGCCCCGGCGCGGCATTGGCAGGAAGGGTGCCGACGATGAAGATATCTGCGAGGCCTATCGGCTGGGGCGAGCCGGCGCCGTGGTTCGAAGGCCGCACGCTAATCAATCCTCAGTTCGCCTTCTCCAGCCTGGGCGGGCGTTTCGTCGCATTGAGCTTCTTCGGCCGCGGCAGCGAGCCCGCTGCGCGGCGCTTCCTCGAGGCGCTCGTCGCTTCTCGCCTCGCGCGGGACGATGCGCGCTACGTCAGCTTCGGCGTCTCGCTCGACGAGGCCGACCTGAACGACGAGCTGACCCAGCGCGCCTTTCCGCCGCAGCGCATATTCCACGATGCCGAGGGACGCATAGCGGCCAGCTATGGCCTGCTCAGCAGCGACGAGACTTCGGGGAAGCTGAGCTACAGGCCGCTATGGTTCATCCTCGATCCCATGCTGCGCGTCCTCGCCTCGGGAACCCTGGATCAGGCACAAGCCTTTGTCGCCACGCTGCGCGCCTTGCCCCGACCGGACGACCACGCCGGCCAGGTCGGCCAGCTCTGGGCGCCGGTGCTGCTCACGCCCCGCGTTCTGTTACCCGAGCTCTGCCGCGCCCTGATCGAGGTCTATCGGCAGGGCGAGCCGCAGGTCTCCGGATTCATGCGCACCGAGGGCGGCAAGACCGTCGGCAAGCTCGACCCCAGCTTCAAGCGCCGCGCCGATGTCGTGATCGAGGACGAAAGCCTGAGGGCGGCGCTGCGCGACGCCATCCGGCTCCGTCTCCTGCCCGAGATCCAGAAGGCCTTCCAGTTCAAGGTCACGCGCATCGAGCGCTACATCGTCGCCTGCTACGGTGGTGAGGACGGCGGCTTTTTCCGGGCGCACCGCGACAACACCACGGCCGGCACCGCCCACCGGCGCTTTGCGGTGACCATCAACCTCAATGCCGAGGACTACGACGGCGGCGAGCTCTGGTTTCCCGAGTACGGCACGCGCCGCTACAAGCCGCCCACGGGCGCGGCGATCGTATTTTCCTGCTCGCTGCTGCACGAGGCCACGCCGGTCACGCGCGGCCTGCGCTACGCCACCCTGCCCTTCCTCTACGACGAGGAGGCCGCCCGCATCCGCGAAGCCAACAATCAGTTCCTCGGCGACGGCGTCGGCGCCTACAGGGAATAGCGCCCAGGTCGCGGCCTTGCGCCGACGGCCGAGGCACATGCCGCTTCAGGCCTCGACCACGGCCAGGCCATACTCGCGGGCCGCGTCCTCCAGCCAGTGCCAGAGGTACTCGGCGAAGCTGCGTGCGACGTAGATATCGAAGGTCGGATCGTCTGCCCCCTCGTCCCCGGCGGCGCCGCTGGTCTGGTGCAGCACCACGACGGCCTTGGCCAGCAGGCTGCCGGCGCAGCGTCCCGGGCCAAAAACGCGCGGATGCAAGTCGAGCGGGCACCCCTTGGCCAGCAGGTCGCGGGCGCGTGGGCCGGAGACGCGGATGCAGGCGCGGCTGTCGCTGATATCCGTGACGGCGGCGTGCTGGCCGGCCAGGGCCTGGCGGAGCCGCTCGGCGCTGGCCGGGCCATCACCACTTTGGTCATCAGGGGGCATGATGACCCACCACTCGTTGGGCCCGATCCAGAGCGCGCCGCTGGTGCCCTCGCCTGCCGCCGTGCAGGCCGTGGTCGGCAAGACGAACCCGAGCATGCTTTCGACGGCGGCCATGAAGGCCGGATCGCTTGCATCGCCGCGCAGGTCGACGATGCCCTGGAAGCGGCGCTCGGCGAGCGTGACGCCGGCCTCGCCGCGGCCGTCCTGCACGCGGGCGAGCAGGCCCAGGTGGGCGAGTGGGCTCTGCTGCAGATAGGTCTCAGTCACGCAGCCGCTCTCCCTCGGGATCGAAGAACACCGTATCGGCGACGGTACAGGTGATGGTCTTGTCGCCGAGCGGCGCGTAGAGCGTCTCGCCCTTCTTGGCGTGACCGCCCTTGACCAGCGCCAGCGCGATCGAGCGCCCGGCGTTCGGGCTCATGTAGCTCGAGGTGACGTGTCCGACCATCGGCATCGGCGGATTGGACAGCACGCGCTCGACCAGCTGCGCGCCCTCGGGCAGCACCTCCTGCGGGTCGTCGGTCAGGAGGCCGACGAGCTGCTTGCGGTCGGGCTTCGCCATGTCGGAACGGCTGAGCGAGCGGCGGCCGATGAAGTCCTTCTTCTTGGAGACGATCCAGTCCATGCCGAGGTCGAGCGGCGTGGTCGAGCCGTCGGTCTCCTGCCCGACGATGATGTAGCCCTTCTCGGCGCGCAGCACGTGCATGGCCTCGGTGCCATAGGGCGTGATGTTGTACTTCTCGCCCGCGGTCATGATCGCCTGCCAGACCGCTAGGCCGTAGCTCGCCGGCACGTTGATCTCGTAGGAGAGCTCTCCGGTGAAGGAGATGCGGAAGACCCGTGCCGGCACGCCGGCGACCTGGCCGTGCGCCACGCTCATGTGCGGGAAGGCGTTCGACGACAGCTCGAGATCGCTCAGCTCGGCCAGCAGGCGCCGCGCGTTCGGGCCCGAGATGGTCATGGTGGCGAACTGCTCGGTGACCGAGGTGCAGTAGACCTTGAGCTCGGGCCACTCGGTCTGCAGCCACTCCTCGAGGTGGGCCAGCACGGCGGCGGCGTTGCCGGTCGTGGTGGTCATGAGGAAGTGGTGCTCGCCGAGGCGCGTGGTCACGCCGTCGTCGCGCACCATGCCGTCCTCGCCCAGCATCAGGCCGTAGCGGCAGCGGCCGACCTCCAGCTTGGACCAGGCGTTGGTGTAGACGCGGTTCAGGAACTCGGCCGTATCGGGCCCCTGGATGTCGATCTTGCCCAGGGTCGAGGCATCGAGGATGCCGAGCGAGTCGCGGCAGGCCTTGACCTCGCGCGCGACCGCGGCGTGCAGGCCCTCGCCCTCGCGCGGGTAGTACAAGGGCCGCTTCCACTGGCCGACGTCCTCGAAGGCGGCGCCGTTGCTCTCGTGCCAGGCGTGCATCGGCGTCTTGCGCACCGGATCGAGCAGCTCGTCCACGTCGCGCCCGGCGAAAACGCCGAAGGTGACCGGCGTGTAGGGCGGGCGGAAGGTGGTGACGCCGACCTTCGGCAGCTCGAGGTCGAGCTCCTGGGCGACGATGCCGATGGCGTTGACGTTGCCGGTCTTGCCCTGGTCGGTGCCCATGCCGGTGGTGGTGTAGCGCTTGACGTGCTCGATCGAGCGATAGCCCTCGCGCAGCGCCAGCGTCAGGTCGGCCGCGGTGACGTCGTTCTGGAAATCGTGAAAGCGCTTGCCACCCTGACCCAGCGGCTTGTCGGACGGCACCAGCCAGAGCCAGCGCGCCGGCAGGAAGCCGATGTCCTCTGCCGCCGGCAGCGCCTTCTTGCGGCCCTTGGCCTTATGTCCTGTGTCGCCAGCCGCGGCCTCACCGGCGGCGAAGCCTTCCGCCAGGCAGCCCGCCAGGCCGAAGGCGCCGTTCGCCGATCCCGCCACGCGGGTCGCCTGGGCCGGCTTGTCGGGCAGGAAGCAGCCGAGCTCGGCGTCCCAGCGCAGGCTGCCCTTGGACTGCGAGAAGAGATGCACGGTCGGGTTCCAGCCGCCCGCCATGGCGACCAGGTCGCAATCGATCGTCTCGCCGCCGCCGAACACGCGGTCGCCCGCCTCGCTGAGCGGCGCCACGCGCACCGACTTGACCCGCCTGGCGCCCTCGGTGCCGATGACGGCATAGCCGGACAGCACCTTGATGTCCGCTGCCTCGACCCGGTCGGTCAGCGGCCCGTCCGGCACGCCGCGCAGGTCGACCACGGCGGCGATCTTGACGTTGGCCGCCGCCAGGTCGAGCGCCGCGCCATAGCCGCTGTCGTTGTTGGT
>JBHJOF010000307.1:0-5643 GCA_050330055.1 Kiloniellales bacterium | reverse complement strand
GCGTCATGGCCGGCTCGGGCCTTGCTTCGGCCCGCGACTCGGCCCGGCGCTCAGGGCGCGAGTCCGTCAGCGGCTCGGCGTGCCCCATGACCGGCTCGGTCATGCTCTCGGCCAGGCTGACCGCGCGGGCGGCTGCCGCCCCGGTCATGCGGGCGAAGATGCCGCGCGGCTTCCTCGGACGCAGGGCCTCGGGCTCGGCCGACTGGCCGCGGTCGCGGCTGGCATTGGCCAAGGCCGCCGCTGCGAAGGGCTCGGCCTCGCGCCGGCTTTCCGCCCGCGGCGTCGCTGCCGGGCGCAGTGGCGGCGGAGCGATGAAGGCGCCGCGCAGCTCGCGCGCCTGCGGGGCCTCGCCGTCGCTCTGCTCTTCCGCCCCCTGTCCCGATTGGGCCCGGACCGTGCCGTGCTCGTCGCCGGCTGCCATGGCGCGCCCGGCGGGGGCCTGCATCGGGTCCTCGTCGAAGCGCGCCGGCTCGGCGGCCGCCTGCGGCTGGCTCTGCGCCGCCTCGGCCACGACCTCGTCCGGGATCTCCTCGGGCGCCTCGCTGTCCAGGACCAGCGGCTCTTCCTCGTCCGCCTCGGTCTGCAGGACCGGCCGGGCGCGGCTCGAGACCAGGCTGAGGGTGACCGGGCGCGGCATGGCGGCAGCATCGGCGTCGATGCCGGTGGCCACCACGGAGACCCGGATCATGCCGTCCAGGCTGGTGTCGAAGGTCGAGCCGAAGATGATGTTGGCCTCGGCGTCGACCTCCTCGCGGATGCGGTTGGCGGCCGCGTCGACCTCGAACAGCGTCAGGTCCTGGCTGCCCGAGATGTTGATCAGCACGCCGCGCGCGCCCTTCATCGAGACGTCGTCGAGCAGCGGGTTGGAGATCGCCGCTTCGGCCGCCTCGATCGCCCGGCCTTCGCCGCTGGCTTCGCCGGTGCCCATCATGGCCTTGCCCATCTCGGTCATGACCGAGCGGATGTCGTTGAAGTCCAGGTTGACCAGGCCGGGCATGACCATCAGGTCGGTGACCCCGCGCACGCCCGAATAGAGCACGTCGTCGGCCATCTTGAAGGCGTCGGCGAAGGTGGTCTTCTCGTTGGCGACGCGGAACAGGTTCTGGTTTGGAATGATGATCAGCGTGTCGACGTACTCCTGCAGCTCGCTGAGGCCGCTCTCGGCCATGCGCATGCGGTGCACGCCCTCGAAGTGGAAGGGCTTGGTCACCACGCCGACGGTCAGGATGCCGGCATCGCGCGCCGCGCGGGCGATGACCGGCGCGGCGCCGGTGCCGGTGCCGCCGCCCAGGCCGGCGGTGATGAAGATCATGTTGGTGCCTTCCAGCTCGGCCATGATCTCGTCGAGCGCTTCCTCGGCGGCGGCGCGGCCGACGTCGGGTCGCGAGCCGGCGCCCAGCCCCTGGGTGATGTTGCAGCCGAGCTGGATGTGCCGCTCGCAGAGCGACTGCGCGAGCGCCTGGGCGTCGGTGTTGGCCACCAGGAACTCCACGCCCTCCAGGTTCGACTGGATCATGTTGTTGATCGCGTTGCCGCCGGCGCCGCCGACGCCGATCACGGTTATGCGGGCCGAAAGGTGCTCCACTTTCGGAAGGTTCAGGTTCAACGTCATACTAGCCTCCACACTGCTCGCTTCTGGCTAAAGCCGCCGGACACGCCGGCCAATTGCCCCGATACGGCCGGGGCGTCCGGTCTTCTCCATTCAAAAGTGCTCCCGGAACCAGAAGCTGAGGCGACCCAGGAAGTCGCCCGGCTTCACGCTTTCCGGTTGCGTTCGCCGCGCCGGCAGCGATCCCGCCGCCGCGGCGTAAGTCAGGATTCCGGCGCAAGTCGCGTAGGCCGGTCCGGCGGTCGACTCGGCCAGGCCGAGGACTCCGGTCGGGCGGCCGAGCCGCACCTGCTTGTCGAGGACCTGGCCCGCCAGCTCGCGCACGCCGGTGAGCTGGCTGGCCCCGCCGGTCAGCACCACGCGGCGCCCGGCGATCTTGTCGAAGCCGCTGGCCTCGAGCCGCGCACGGGCAAGCTCGAAGGTCTCCTCGACGCGCGGCCGGATGATGCCCACGAGCTGGGCCCGCGGCACCTGCTGCGTCTCGCCGTCCTCCTCGCCGATCTGCGGCACGTCGATGGTCTCGCGCTCGTCGGCAGTGACCGCGGTGGCGTGGCCGTAGAGCGCCTTCAGGCGCTCGGCGTGGCTCACCGGGGTGGTCAGGCCGCGGGCGATGTCGTTGGTAACGTGGATGCCGCCGATCGGCACCACGTCGGTGTAGATCACCTTGCCTTCCAGGAAGACGGCGATGGTGGTGGTGCCGCCGCCCATGTCGATCACGGTGACGCCGAGCTCGCGCTCGTCCTCGGCCAGGCAGGCGAGGCCGGAGGCATAGGGCGAGACCACCAGGCCGGCGACGTCGAGGTGGCAGCGCGCGATGCAGTTGATCAAGTTGCGTACCGCTCCGGCGTCGGCAGTGACGAAGTGCATGCGCAACGCCAGGCGTTCGCCGCAGAGGCCGCGCGGGTCGCGCACGCCGCGATTGCCGTCGATGCTGTAGGCGGTCGGGATGGCGTGGATCAAGTGGCGGCCGTTCGGCGTCTGACCGTTGACGCTGTCCAGGGCGTGGGTCTGCTCGACGGCGCGGCGCAGGTCGCCCTCGCCGACCTCGTGGCCGGCGATCGAGACCTCGACGGCGACGGAGCTGGACTCCGGGTAGCCGCCCGAGAGATTGACGTAGACACGGTCGATGGTCTCGTCGGCCATCTGCTCGGCGGCGTGCACGGCGTGCAGGATCGCGGCCTCGGTGGCCTCCATGTCGACCACCGCGCCGGCCTTCACGCCGTGGCTCGCCTGCTGGCCGATGCCGACGACGCGCGGCCGGCCCCCGTCACTGGTCCGGGCATCGTCGGCGCGGGCGATGAAGCAGCAGACCTTGCTGCTGCCCACGTCGAGGGCGGCGATCAGTCCGTTCTTCGCCTTGGCGAGTCCGGTCTTCACGGTCGGTCCTTCAACTCCCTCTCCGTCGTGCCCCGCATCGCGCGCTCAGGTGCTCTCGCCCTTGCCGTCGTTGGTCCGCACGATCAGGCGGTCCGGCAGGCGCAGGTCGATGACCAGGACGTTGTTGCGCAGCACGCTCTGCTCGCGCTCGACGCGGGCGAGCTGGGCCCAGGCCTGCTCGGCGCCGGCCTCCGGCAAACGCACTTCGATGCCGCCTTCCATCTGCAGGTCCCAGCGGCGCCCGCCGTAGCGCACCGCGGCGGTCACACGGCGCTTCAGGTCGGGCTCGCTGTCGAGCAGGCGCAGCAGCTCGGCAGCGTGCGCCGGCGCATCGCTGCCGACCACGAGCGGCAGCTCGGCAAAGCGATCGGCCGCGGCGCCCTTGATCACCTGGCCGCTGCGGTCGATCACCGAGAGCTTGCGGTCGAACTGCCAGAGCGCCAGCGGCTGGCGCTCGGTCAGGCGGACGAAGACGTAGCCGGGCAGATGGCGCTCGACCTCGGCGTGCTCGACCCAGGGCAGGGCCTCGAGGCGCTCGCGGGCCGCGTAGGGGTCGAAGGCGAGGATCGGCAGGCCGCGCTCGAGCTGCAGGGCGGCCAGTATCGAGCCGGCCTCGGTGCGCTGTCGGCCCTCGACCAGCACGTCGTCGACGGCAAGGCCCGCCTCGGCGGTCTGCCAGTAGGCCCAGTCCATCGCCCGCTCGGCCTGGCGCCCGATCCAGCCGCTGGTCCACAGGCCGCCGACGGTGGCGATCAGCAGCACGGCGGCCAGCGCATGGCGCAGGCGCCACAGCAGCTGCCAGTTGACGCGGCGCCGCGCCCGGCGCTTCGGCGCCTTGCTTTTGCTGGCCGCCTTGGGACGGGCCTCGGGGTTCAGCCGTCGCATGCTGCGTGCTCCACCATCCAGGAACAGAGCTCCGTGAAGGAAAGGCCGACGTACGCGGCCTGCTCCGGCACCAGGCTGAGCGGCGTCATGCCCGGCTGGGTGTTGACCTCGAGCAGATAGAGCTCGCCCGGCTCGCCGCCGGTGTCGTCGTAGCGGAAATCGGCGCGGCTCACGCCGCGGCAGCCGAGCGCGTCGTGCGCAGCCTTGGCCATCGCCAGGGCCTGGTCGTAGACCTTGCCCGGAATGCGCGCCGGCACGTCGTGCACGGCGCGATCCTCGGTGTACTTGGCGGCATAGTCGTAGAAGCCCTGCTTGGGGCGGATCTCGGTCACCGTCAGCGACCGGTCGCCCATCACGCCGACGGTCAGCTCGCGCCCGGGGACGTAGCGCTCGACCAGCACGGTCTCGCCGAAGCGCCAGGGCTCGTTGCCGAACGGGGACTCGTTGTCGCCCGGCTGCACGATGTGCACGCCGACGCTGGAGCCCTCGTTGAAGGGCTTCACGACGTAGGGCCGCGGCAGCACGTCGCCGCCCAGGACGGCGGCGCGGCCGGCCACGATGCCCTCGGGGCAGCGCAGCCCGGCGGCGGCGAAGACCTGCTTGGCGATCGGCTTGTCCATGGCCAGCGCCGAGGCCAGCACACCGGAATGGGTGTAGGGAATCGCCAGGTACTCCAGGATGCCCTGGATGCAGCCGTCCTCGCCCCAGCGGCCGTGCAGCGCGTTGAAGATCGCGTCGGGCCGCGGCGTCAGCGCCTTCAGCAGGGCGTCCAGGTCGCGGCCGACGTCGATCTCGCTGACGCCGTAGCCGGCCTCGCGCAGCGCCTTGACACAGGCCTTGCCGCTGACCAGCGAGACCTCTCGCTCGGCCGAGAAACCGCCCATCAGGACCGCGACCGACTTCGTCATGCGGCGCCTCCGGCGAAATGGTTTCCGGTGAAGTCGTTAGGGCCCTGGCCGTTCGACAGGCCGATACGCTTGATCTCCCACTCCAGGGTGACGCCGCTCGTATCCTTGACGCGCTTGCGCACCTCCTCGCCGAGCAGCTCCAGGTCGCTGGCCGTGGCGTTGCCGGTGTTGATCAAGAAGTTGCAATGCTGCTCCGAGACCATGGCACCGCCGCGCCGCAGGCCGCGGCAGCCGGCCTGGTCGATGAGCTGCCAGGCCTTCAGGCCGCCCGATGTCTCGGGCGGCGGGTTCTTGAAGGTCGAGCCGCCGGTGCGGCTGCGGATCGGCTGGCTGTCGCAGCGCGACTTCTGCACTTCGGACATGCGCCGGGCGATCGCCTCGGGCTGGTCCGGCCGGCCGCGCAGGCGCGCCGACAGCACGATCCAGTCCTCGGGCAGCTCGGAGTGGCGGTAGGTCAGGCGGAGGTCCTCGGGCGCCAGCGCGTGCAGCGTGCCGTCCAGCTCGACGGCCTCGGCGGCAATCAGGACATCCTTGATCTCGCGGCCGTAGCAGCCGGCGTTCATGCGCAGCGCGCCGCCGATCGTGCCGGGAATGCCGGAGAGGAACTCCAGGCCGGCCAGGCCTTCCAGCTTGGCGGCCAGCGCCACGTTGCGGTCGAGCGCCGCGGCGCCGCAGACCAGCTCATTGCCCTCGACGCCGATCTCGGCGAAGGCGCCGCCCAGGCGCAGCACCACGCCGGGCACGCCGCCGTCGCGCACCAGCAGGTTCGAGCCGACGCCGATCACGGTCAGCGGCACGTCGGCCGGCTTGCCCAGCAGAAACGCGAGCAGGTCGTCGCGGTCGGCCGGGCGATAGGCGACCTCG
>JBHJOF010000306.1:0-4281 GCA_050330055.1 Kiloniellales bacterium | reverse complement strand
CGGCCATTGATCGGGTCGACCCGCACGCCGTAGCCGCTGGTCACGCGATAGGTATCGAGCGGCGCCACCAGGGGCAACTGGCGCACCACCTTCTGCAGCGCTTCCCAGCGGTCCATTTGCAGGTCGAGCAGGGCGACCGAAGCCTGCAGCGCATAGGTCGGGTCGGTCTCGCTGATGAAGTCGCCGGGCACGAAGGGACCGCCCTGGCCTAGCCGGTCCTCATCGATAGCTACGCTGCTCAGCAGGGAGTTGACGTCGATCCCGGTCATGGCCACGGTCTTCTCCATGGCGTCCAGGCTGCTGAGCGTCTGCGAGGTCAGGCGCTTGACGATGCCCTCCTGGATTTCCCGCATGTCGTCGAGCTGCTTCTCCAGTCCGGTCACCCGTGCCTCGTAGAAGTTGCGCTCGCGCGCGGCCCGCTCGCCGCGCTCCTCGGATTCCGCGAGAGAAACCTCGAGCTCGCCGATGCGCTCTTCCAGCACCGCCTTCTCGCCGTCGGCCCCGCCGAGCTTCTCCTCCAGCTGGGCGACATGCGTCTCGCGCTCGCTGCGCTCCTGCTCCAGCCGCGCGGTCTGCTTGCGGCTGTCCGCCAGCTGGCCGTCCAGGCTGGCGATGCGCCGCTCCAGCTCAGCGCGCGTCGCGGCCGCATCGGCGACTTGCCGTTCGAAGTCCACGATCCGGCCGTTAAGCTCGGTGCGGACCCGCTCCAGGCTCTCGCCGCGGGCCGAGGCCTCGGCCAGGCTGCCTTCCAGGCTGGCGATGCGCGCACCGAGCCGCTCCTCGCGGAGGCCAGCCTGCTCGACCTGCTCCTCGAACTCGGCGGCCTGCGCCAGGAGCTCCACGCGTTCGCGCTCCAGCGCGTTGCGGCGCTTGTCCGTATCGCTGAGGATCTGCCTCAGCTCCACCACCTTGCTGTTGAGGCGGCTGCCCTCGTCTTGCGCCGCGAAGAGCTGCTGGTCGAGCGCCGCGATGCGCTGCTCCAGCTTGGCGTTCTCGGCCTCGAGCTGCGCACGGGTCTCGCGCGAATCGGCCAGCTCGCTGTTCGCTACGTCCAGCTCGCTGCGCAGCAGCTCGCCGGTTTTGGTCGCCTTGGCGAGCGAGGTTTCCATCTCGCGCAGCCGGGCGCCGAGGCGCTCGCGAGCGGCCTGGATGTCCAGCTCGGCGACCTCGAAGGTGCTCAGGCGAGAGCGCAGCTCGGCAACCTGGGCCTGCAGGGTCTCGTTGCGATCGGCAATCACGCCGAGCTCGCCTTCGAAGGCCTCGAGCTTGGCGCGCAGACCCTCACGGGTGAGGGCGAGCTGGGCCCGCTCGGTCTGTGAATCGGCCAGGTGGTCGAGCACAGGCACGCCGTCATTGTCGGTGGCCTGGCCGTTCTCCAGCAGGGACAGCAGATAGCCCTGGTTGGTCTCGAGGTTCTGTGTCAGGCGGGCGAACTGCTCATGGTACTCGCCGACCTCGGTCAGCAGTTCCAGGTAGGCCAGTTTCTGCTGCTGAATGGTGGTGTTCCGGTCGGCGATCCGGTCGCGCTGAAGGACCAGGCCCGCGCTGCTGTAGAGCAGCCAACCGGTGAGAACGAAGAGGCCGCAGACGACACTTTTCTGGAGCCGCGTCGACAGGCGCAGAAAGCGGACCTTGTCGTTAGCTCTTAAGAAGAGTTCCCGCTCGATGAAAACCCGGTCCAAGAACCGCTTCAGATCAGTCCGCAGTCGCTCCATATCGCGCGTCTTCCCCCCCCACAACCTTCCTAATGGGACCGTCGCATCACCCTACTGCGGCCAACGCAAACAGACTCTTAAAGCCACGCCCCCACGCGCCGCTCGCTTGCCGACCGTTACCGGCTTGAGATCGCCCCCCCCAGAACCGTCCTTTCAGGGCACCTTAGTCTGCCGGGGTTTCCGGCTCTCCGGTTGCCGCTTTTGGCCGCTTGTTCTTCAGTCTTTTCAGACTACCTACGGCCCTTTTCCTAAGCAAGCGTTAACGGACTTAAGATTCGGATGCGACTCGGGAAATTTCGGGGGCGGCCCGAAAATTGTCACAGCGAATCGGCGCTCGACACAGACCATTTGGGGAGGGGACGTGCTCAGGGCCCGTCGAAGGCATCAGGCCCATCGGCATAAGGCGGGCTAGGACGCAGCCCGCGCGCCGACCGACTCGACCGATCTGCCGCCTGGAGCAACGCAGGCGGTCAGGACGCGGGGGCAGCGATCTGCCGGCCCCTCGTCCACGGCGCCACTAGGTTTTGTGGCGCGAATCCAGGGCGAAGTTGCGCGTGATGTAGTCGATGATCGTGCTGACGCAGTCCTCGATCGGCTGCGCCGCGGTATCGACCGAGAGCTCCGCTGTCATGGGCGGCTCGTAGGGTGCCGAGATGCCGGTGAACTCCGCAATCTCGCCAGCCCGCGCCTTGCGGTACAGGCCCTTGGGATCACGCCCCTCGCAGGTCGCCAGATCCGCCTGGATGTAGATCTCGTGAAACGAGCCGCCAGCTGCCGCCCGCGCCCGCTCGCGGTCCGCCCGGTAGGGCGAGATGAACGAGGTGATGCAGATGAAGCCGGCGTCGGCGAAGAGCGCCGCCGCTTCGCCCACGCGGCGGATGTTCTCGGCGCGGTCTTCCGGGTTGAAGCCGAGGTTTGCGTTCAGCCCGTGCCGGACGTTGTCGCCGTCGAGCACGTAGACGTGGTAGCCGCGGTTGAAGAGCTGCTGCTCGACCTCCATGGCCAGCGTCGACTTGCCGGCGCCGGACAGGCCGGTGAACCAGAGCACGCCGCCGCGGTGGCCGTTGCGGTCGAAGCGGCGGTCGGCGCCGATGCGGTGCTCGACGCTGGTGATGTTGGTCGACTTGATGGTCAGCGCCTGACGCTGGTCGGGATAGCCCTCCATCGAGATGATGCCGCCGGCCACGGTGTCGTAGCCGTCGACCAGCACGCAGCGGCCGGTGCGCGGCACCCGGCTGTACTCGTCGAGCGCCAGCACTTCGCGGCTGCGCAGCACGACCTCGGCGACCGCGTTGCGCTCGACCCGGTCGCTCGGATGGCGCGACAGATTGTTGGTGTCGACCACGCAGTCGATCGCCTGCACCCGCACCTTGGCGTCGCGGGTGGCGAGCTTCAGCTTGTACTCGCGCTCGACCTGGAGCGGCTCGTGGCCGAGCCAGAACAGCGTGGCGCGGAACACCGTGGTCAGGAGCGGCGCCGTCTCGCGGTGGCTGGCGACCTCGCCGCGCTCGATGAAGATCTGCTCGTCCAGCGTGACGGCGACCGATTCGCCGGCCTGGGCCTGCACCGGCGGTACCGGGGCGTTCCAGGTCTCGATCGAGCGCACCCGCGCGACCTTGTTGGAGGGCGAGAACAGCAGCTCGTCGCCGACCCTGAGGACGCCCGATTCGATGCGCCCGGCGATGATCCGCCTGTCGTCAAACTTGTAGATGTCCTGCACCGGAAAGCGAAGGGGCAGGTCGATCGGCCGCGTCACCGAGTGGAATCCGTCGAGCGCCCGCAGCAGGCTGGGGCCCTCGTACCAGGGCATCATCTCCGAGGGTGTGGCGATGTTGTCGCCCTGGCGCGCCGAGATCGGCACGATCACCGCCGGCTGCACGCCGATCTCCTCGAGGTAGTGGGTGACCTCGTGGGCGACCGCGTTGAAGCGCTCGGCGTTGTAGCCCACCAGGTCCATCTTGTTGATCAGGACGGCAACCTGGCGCACACCCAGCAGGTGCAGCAGATAGCCGTGACTGCGCGACTGCTCGCGCACGCCCTCGGCGGCGTCGATCACCAGCACCGCCGCGTCGGCGGCGGCCGCGCCGCTCACCATGTTCTTCAGGAACTCGCGGTGGCCCGGCGCGTCGATGATGACGTAGTCGCGCTTGGCGGTCTTGAACCAGATCTGGGTGGTGTCGATGGTCACCGCCTGGTCGCGCTCGGCCTGAAAGGCGTCGAGCAGGAAGGACCACTCGATCGCCATGCCGCGGCGCGCCGAGATGGCGGTCAGCTCCTCGACCTTGCCGGGCGGCAGGGAGTCGGTGTCGTAGAGCAGACGGCCGACCAGGGTCGACTTGCCGTGGTCGACATGGCCGACCACGACGATCTTCAGCAGGTCGCGCGTCAGGCCGCGAGCCGATTCAGGTTTCATGGCACTGGAGTCCTTACATATAGCCGCTGGCGCGGAGCCGCTCGAAGGCGTCCTCGCGCTCGTGATCCATGGCGCGTCCCGCCCGCTCGGAGGTCGTGGTCGTCTCCAGCTCGGTCAGGATCTCGGCGATGGTCGAGGCGTTGGACTCGACCG
>JBHJOF010000305.1:0-2361 GCA_050330055.1 Kiloniellales bacterium | reverse complement strand
TCAGGTGCTCCAGGGCCTGCTGCACCGCCCGCTCGCTCTCGGCGTCGAGCGCGCTGGTCGCCTCGTCGAGCAGCAGCAGGGCCGGATTGCGCAGGATGGCGCGGGCGATCGCGATGCGCTGGCGCTGGCCGCCGGAGAGCCGCACGCCGCGCTCGCCGAGAAAGCTGTCGTAGCCCTGCGGCAGACGCTCCAGGAAGCCGGCGGCGGCGGCCGCCTCGGCGGCCTGGCGCACTTCGTCGTCGCTGGCGTCGGGCCGGCCGTAGCGGATGTTCTCCCAGGCGTTGGCGGAGAAGATCGCCGGCTCCTGCGACACCAGGCCGATGCGGGCGCGCAAGTCGGCCGGATCGAGGCGGCGCAGGTCGACGCCGTCAAAGGTGATGCGGCCCTGCTGCGGGTCGTAGAAGCGCAGCAGCAGCTGGAACAGGGTGGTCTTGCCGGCGCCCGAGGGCCCGACGATGGCGACCCGCTCGCCGGGCGCCACCCCGAGCGACAGGCCGTGCAGCGCCGCGCGCTCCGGCCGCGAGGGATAGTGAAACTCCACCTTCTCGAAGCTGATGCCGCCGCGCGCCGGCGCCGGCAGGGCGACCGGCTGGGCCGGTGCGGCGATCTCCGGCTCGGTGCGCAGCAGCTCGATCAGCCGCTCGGTGGCGCCGGCCGCGCGCTGCAGGTCGCCCATCACCTCGCTGATCGCGCCGATCGCGCCAGCGACTACCACTGCATAGAACACGAAGGCCGAGAGCTCGCCGGCCGAGATGCGCCCGGCCAGCACGTCGTGGCCGCCGATCCAGAGCACCGTGCCGACCGCGCCGAAGGCCAGCACGATCACCATGGCGGTCAGCATGGCCCGCGCCCGCACCCGCTCGACGGCGACGCCAAAGGCAGCCTCGACGCGCTCGGCGAAGCGGCGCCGGTCGATCGCCTCGTGGCCGAAGGCCTGGACGGTGCGGATCGCCGCCAGGCTCTCGTCGACGTAGGCGCCGAGATCGGCGACGCGGTCCTGGCTCGCCCGGCTGAGCCGCCGTACCCGCCGGCCGTAGATCAGGATCGGCAGCAGCACCAGCGGCACCACCAGCGCCACCAGGCCGGTCAGCTTGGGCGAAGTGATGACCAGCAGCACGGCGCCGCCGACCAGGAGAAGGGAATTGCGCAGGGCGATCGAGGCCGAGGTGCCGACCACCATCTGCAGCAGCGTCGTGTCTGTGGTCAGGCGCGACATCAGCTCGCCCGTGCGGGTCACCTCGTAGTAGGCGGGCGAGAGGGTGATGACGTGGTCGAACACGGTGCGGCGGATATCGGCCACGACCCGCTCGCCGATCCAGGAGACCAGGTAGAAACGGCAATAGCTGGCTGCGGCCAGGACCAGCACGACGGCGAGCAGTGCCAGCACCGCCTGGTCGAGCAGCGCCGCGTTGCCGCTGGCGAATCCCTCGTCGACCAGCAGGCGCAGGCCGAAGCCGAGCGCCAGCACGGTGCCGGCGGCAATCGTGAGCGCCACCAGGGCGGCCGCCACCTGCAGCCGGTAGGGCCGCACGAAGTGCCAGAGATAGGCGAGCTGGCCGAAATCGCGGCTGGTCGGCCGCTCGCTGCGGCTGATCAGGTCTTCCTGCGCCGGCGCGCGCGTCATCGCTTTGCTCTGGTCCTGCATCTCTGGCGCATCGGGCTATCCCTAGCGCATGGCCGGGCCCGCGACAACCGACCTGCCCGGGCCCGGAGCGACCACAAGACCCGGCCGGGGAGGCGTTCCCCAGGGTCTTGCAAGGCGGGACTGCCTCGGCTATATGACCCCGCCGCCGACCCCAAGGAGCAGAGCGATGAAAAAGGGCATCCACCCGGATTACCACGAGATCACCGTGGTGATGACCGACGGCACCGAGTACAAGACCCGCTCGACCTACGGCAAGGCCGGCGACACGCTGCGCCTGGACATCGATCCCAAGACCCATCCAGCCTGGACGGGGGTGCACCGCCTGATCGACACCGGCGGCCAGCTCGCCAAGTTCAACAAGCGCTTCCAGGGCCTCGGTCTGAAGAAGGACTGAGCGTCGGCTCGGCATTCGCCAGCGTACTTCTCGGCGGACTGGTCTCCTCACCCTTCGACAGGCTCAGGGTGAGGTGGGCGTATGTCGCCACGGTCTCATTCAGCCTGTCGAAGCCTCATCCTGAGCCTGTCGAAGGATGAGGAACGCCAAGAACTCCGCCATTCGAGGGGAATACTGGACGCCGCTCAGCGGTCCATCATGGCGTCGAGCCGGGCGACGCGTTCGTAGAGGCCGAGGCTGAGGCGCATCAGCTCGCTCAGGCGCGGCGGCAGGGGCTGGTCCTCGACCGGATCGGGACGGGCGCAGACCTCGTGCGCCGCCA
>JBHJOF010000304.1:0-14957 GCA_050330055.1 Kiloniellales bacterium | reverse complement strand
TCGTCGGCCAGGCCCTCCAGGTAGCCGCGCACGTTGGTCAGCGGCGTGCGCAGCTCGTGGGCGATGTTGGCGACCATGGTCTTGCGCTGACGGTCGACCCGCTCGAGGCTGTCGGCCATGAGGTTGAAGGCGACGCCGAGCTCGCCGATCTCGTCCTTGGAGGTGACGCTGACCCGCGCGGCGTAGTCGCCGGCCGCCAGCCGGCGGGTCACCTCGGCCATGTCGGACAGCGGTCGCAGCACCCAGCGGGTCAAGAGGAAGCTCAGCGCCACCGCGACGACGATTGCGATCACGCTGGCCTGGATCAGATAGTGGTGCACCGAGTCGATGAACATCTGGTGCGTCTCGGCCGGCTCGGTGTTGTAGCGCTTCATCAGCATGGTGAAGTAGTCGGCCGCCAGAACGTCGATCGCAATCCAGACCACCAGCATGATGATGCCGATGATCGGGATGTTGATCGCCAGCAGCTTCCACAGCAGGTTTCCGCGCACGCTTGCCCCCTTCAGGCCTCGTCGGCCTCGGCGAAGCGGTAGCCGACGCCGTGCACCGTGTAGATGTAGCGCGGGTTGGCCGGGTCGGCCTCGATCTTGTGGCGCAGCTTGCCGATGTGCACGTCGATCACCCGGTCGATCACGCTCTCGCCGTGTGGATAGAGCTGCGCCAGGAGCTCGTCGCGCGTGAAGACCCGTCCCGGGCGCCGCATCAGCGCCCGCAGCAGCTTGAACTCGGTCGGCGTAAGCGGCACGGCGACGCCGTCGCGCAGCAGCTTGAAGCGGTCCGGGTCGAGCAGCAGGGCGCCGTGCCGCAGCACTTCGTCGCGTGCGCCTTGGGCGGCAAGGGCGGCAGAATGGGCGGCGCCGCCGGCGCGCCGCAGGATGGCCTTGACCCGCTCGACCAGCTCGCGCGGGCTGAAGGGCTTGACCACGTAGTCGTCCGCGCCGAGCGAGAAGCCGACGATGCGGTCGGTCTCTTCCTCGCGCGCGGTCAGCATCAGGATGGGAACCTCGGAATCGCGGCGCAACGCGCGGCAGATGTCCCAGCCGTCGATTCCGGGCAGCATGACGTCGAGGATGACCAGCTGCGGGGCGCAGCGCTGGGCCAGCTCCAGGCCCTTGCGGCCGTCGTGGGCGACCATGGTCTCGAAGCCGGCCGCCTCCAGGTAGCGTTTGACCAGCGCCGCGATGTTGCGATCGTCCTCGACGATCAGGATCGCCCCGCCCTTTGCCTCTGCCCTGGCCTCTGTCCTGCTGCCGCCCCGTGGCAAGCGCTGCCTCCGTCCGTTGCCGCGTACACTGCGGCTATGGAGCCAGACTTGGCCGCGCTTGTCACCGTTTGCGGGACAATAGGAAGGAGGGCGTCAATCGAGCAGGCTGCGCAGCATCCAGGCGGTCTTCTCGTGCACCTGCATGCGCTGGGTCAAGAGGTCGGCGGTCACCTCGTCGTTGCCCTTCTCGGCCGCCGGAAAGACCGAGCGCGCGGTCTTGGCCACCGCCTCGTGGCCGGCGACGAGCTGCTTCACCATCTCCTCGGCGGCCGGCACGCCGTCGGCCTCCTCGATCGAGCTCAGCTTGGCATAGGCCTTGTAGCTGCCCGGCGCCGGATGCCCGAGGGCACGGATGCGCTCGGCGACCTCGTCGACCGCGGTGGCCAGCTCCGTGTACTCCTGCTCGAACATGGTGTGCAGGGTCTGGAACATGGGGCCGGTCACGTTCCAGTGGAAATTGTGGGTCTTCAAATAGAGCGTGTAGCTGTCCGCCAGCAGCCGCGACAGGCCCTCGGCGATGGCCTTGCGGTCGGCTTGCGGGATGCCGGTATCGATCTTCATGGTCACCTTTCTCCTTCCTTGTATTTCAGGCCCAAAGAGGCTTAATTTAGAATAATTCCAATCCTGTGCATATGGGTACTGCCGGACGGCCGCACAAGGCTCGTCCGATCCCTCACCGGACCCGGCTAGGGCGTCAGGCGAAGCTCGACCCGGCCGAGCTCGCCGTAGTCGGCGACGATCTCGTCGCCGGCCGCGGCGATGATGAAATCGGTCACCACGCCGGTCGTGACGAGCTGCCCGGCGTCCAGGGCGCGGCCCAGGGCCCGCTGCTGGTTGACCAGCCAGGTCAGCGCGGTCAAGGGCCCGCCCAGCGCATTGCCGCCCACCCCCTCGCCGGCCTGGCGTCCGTTGTGACTCAGAGTGACCCGATGGTGCCCCAGGTCGAGGGCGCGCCAGTCGCTGCAGGCCGGCCCGAGCACGAAGGCGCCATGCACCCCATTGTCGGCCACCAGGGCGGGACCGCCGGCCTTGGACCAGGCCGCGCCGTAGGCCGAGCTCACCACCTCGACGGCTGGGTGCAGGCTGCCGACTGCCGCCGCCACCGCGGCCTCGTCGTAGGACTGCCCGCGCGGCGCCAAGGGGCTGGCCATGCGGAAGGAGAACTCGGGTTCGATCAGGCAGAAGTTGAAGCGGCCGGCCGACAGGCTGGCCGGGCTGTCCTGCAGGCCGGCAGCCAGGATGCAGCCGGAGAAGGGCGTGTCGATGTCGAGGAAGCGCTGCGCCTTCTCGCTGGTGGCGCCGATCTTGAAGCCGACGGCCGGCGTGCCGCATTGCGCCACCACGGCCTCCTGGATGGCGTAGCCCTCGGCCAGGCTGGCGGGCCGGCAGTCGTCGGGCAGCCGCGCGAGCGGGCGGCAGTCCCGGCGCGCCGCCAGAAGCAGCCCGGCGGCCTGCGCCGCGGCCTCCGGTGTCACTGCCCGCGCCCCACGCGGCCGCAGCCAACCGCCCGACTGCCCCGCCGGGCGCCTGGCACCGTCCTGATCTTCGGCATCGCGGACTCCTCACACCACCGACCCGTGCCGCAGTGGCACCTCAGCCGGGTGATTAGCACAGCTGCCGGGTCCGCCAAATGCGACCGCAGCGCGGCATCCGGAAAGTTGTCCACAGGCTGCGCCGAAATCCTTCCACGGGCCGGAGCATTGTGGCCACAGTGGGGCATTTTTGTGCCAGCAATCGCCGTGTGATGTGGATGGCTTGGCGCGCCCCGGCTATGATGGCCGCATCGGAGGGCCAGACTGCAGCCATGTGGCACCCCGTGGCACGGCCGGAGCGCCCAAGGGGCGCGACGGCGGCCCGGCAATCCCGTCCTATGGAGCCAGTTCTGCCGTGAGACTCTTTCTGCTCCTCCTTGGTCTGATCCCCCTCCTGGCACTGGGCGTCGATCTTTATTTCAAGGAGCGTGCGCAGGAGCGCGATGCGCGCCTGGTGGCCACGGCCAACCGCCTGCTGATCCAGACGACCGCGCCCTCGCAGGCCGCCCGAACCGTTGAAATACGGCGGATTGCCGAAGCCGAGCCCGGGCTGTGGCAGGTGCAGGGGTACATCACCCTGGAGGAGGCCGGCCAGGAACAGCGCTCCGCCTACAGCGTCGAGATCGAGCAGCGCTGCGGCGATCTGCAGGACGATGCCTGCTGGCGGCCGCATGCCCTGATCATCGGCGAGGAGCAACTGCTGGACGAAAGCACGACGCCGATCGCCGAGGCCGCGCCGGCGCCGGCAGCGCCTCGTGATATCGGCCCCGCCCCGACCCAGACCAGCACGGCCGATACGGCGGTCATAGCGGACGCCACCGAGCGCCCGGCCCCGACAGCAGACAGCCAGCCGGTCGGCGTCTTCGTCGCAGCGATCCCCGACGAGCCTGCCGCGACCCTGGACGGCAGCGGCGCGCAGGCCATGCCGAAGGATCTGGCTACCAGCGGCGGCACCGGACGGGCCGCTGCCCCGGCAATCGGCGACAGCGACAGCAGGGAAGGCCGGGGGGCCGCGCTCGAAACGGTCGAGATGTCGGTCGAGGAAAGCCTCATCTGGCTGATCCAGGACCGCTTGGCGAGGCTGGGCTATGGCGAAGCCGGCTCGCTGCAGACGAGCGGCGTGCTGGACGTACCCACGAAGGCAGCGATTGAAGCCTATCAGTTCGCGCATGGCCTGGAGCGCGACGGCGTGCCCTCGTTCGAGTTGCTTGACCGCATCCAGGCGGAGGCGACCCAACCCCGCGGCCCGGCCGCGGCAAACGCGGCGCAGCCGGCCGACGGACAGCAGATGGGCAACCAAGTGCTGTCGCCCGGTTCCACCGCGCCAGCCGTCCCGCTGCCCGCACAGACGGCGACGACTCAAGCCGCGGCCACACAATCGGCAGAAGCTTTGTCTGCCCAAGTGCCGCCGACGCCAACGGTCGTCACGGCGGAGGAGCCGGTACAGGTCGCCGCCAACGAGCCGACGGTCCAGATGGAAGCGACGGTAGAAGCGGGCACGGAGACTGCGGCGGCCGAGACCGCCGCACCCTCATGGGACACGACCGGCGCGACCGGCATCACCGCCACTGCGCTGGCCGAGCTTGAGGAGCAGGTTGCCCCGGCGGCCAGCGACAGCCTCGAGGCCGAGAGCGACGAGACGCTGCCCGATGCCCAAGGCGACGCCGAAATGGGGCCGGCCGAGCTGGAACCGGCGCCGGGCCCCGCGGCAGCGCCGCAGCAGGCGCGTATTCCGGAGACCGGCGATGCCGCTGCCACGCCCGAGGCACCGCCGGCTCCGACGGTGGCCGACGATAGCGAGGAAACGGAGTCGGCGGACGAAAGCCTGGTGTTCCTGATCCAGGACCGGCTCAACCGGCTGGGCTACGACAAGCCGACCCCGATCACGCTGAACGGCAGGATGGGCTCGCGCACGCGTCTCGCGATCTTCGACTATCAGCAAAAGCACCGCTTGCCCAAGGACGGCAAGCCGAGCGAGGCGCTGCTACGCCACCTGGAGACGACCCTGCTCGGCCAGCGCAGCGGCGCGACGGCGAACAGCGACTAGCTGTCGTCCCCACTCTCCGCCAATTTACAGCATTCATTCATCTCGCGTACCATGGGCTCGCCCTTACCACAGCCAAGACTGTCGTCCCGGCACTTGTTGCCGGGACCCATCATTGCCCTATCCGTTCATGCGCTAACGCCATTGGGTCCCGGGAACAAGCCCCGGGACGACAGTGGTGTCTAAATGACTTGCGAGATCGCCGCGCGAGATGCGGGAAATCCTATAGGCCCGCCAGTAACGCGATCAGTCCAGTCTACTCGGCGGCCTGACGCGCTGTGATCACCTTCTCGGCCAGCTTGCCGGTCAGCTCCTGCAGGTGGTCGAAGCGGAAGGAGAAGCTGCCGACACCCAGGGTGAGCGAGCGCAGCTCGACCGCCAGGTCGTGCAGCTCGGATTCCGGCATGTAGCACCTGAGCTCGTCCCAGCCGTCCCAGCCCTGCTTGGGCTCGAAGCCGAGGATCTGGCCGCGCCGGCCGCTGACCAGCCCGTGCACCTTGGCGGTTGCGTCGGAGGGCACCGACAGCGTGACCTCGAAGATCGGCTCGAGCAGCACCGGCTCGCACTGCGGCAGGCCCTCCGACATGGCCAGCCGGCCGGCCGTCTTGAAGGCCTGGTCGGAGCTGTCGACCGTGTGGTACTGGCCGTCGAACAGCTTGACCGCGACGTCGACCACGGGGAAACCGAGCGGGCCGCGGTCGAGATACTCCTTCACGCCGTGCTCGACCGCAGGGATGTAGTTCTTGGGGATGGCGCCGCCGACGATGCTGTCGGTGAACTCGAAGCCCTTGCCGCGCGGCAGCGGCGCGATCTCCACCCGCACGTCGCCGAACTGGCCGTGGCCGCCGGTCTGGCGCTTGAAGCGCGAATGCTGCTTGATCGACTTGCGGATGGTTTCCTTGTAGGCGGTCTGCGGCGGCGCCGTGTTGACCGCCACGTTGAACTTGCTCTTCAGGCGCTCGACCGCGAGCTTGAGCTGAATCTCGCCCTGGCCCCAGAGCAGCATCTGATGGGTGCTGGCGTTGTGCTCGACCGAGAGCGAGGGGTCTTCCTCGCA
The DNA here is from genome assembly GCA_050330055.1 of Kiloniellales bacterium. Lineage (GTDB taxonomy): Bacteria > Pseudomonadota > Alphaproteobacteria > Kiloniellales > JAKSDN01 > JBHJOF01. Next base: position 9,060 of record JBHJOF010000304.1, on the reverse strand, counting down.
GAGCTTGGCCAGGCTGGCGGTCAGCTTCACTTCATCCTGGCGGTTCTGCGGCTCGACGGCGAGCGCGAAGACCGGCGACTTGACCTCCGGCCAAAGCATGCCCGAATCGGTGACCTGTCCGGCCTGCGTCAGCAGGTCGCCGGTCTTGACCTCTTCCAGGCGCTGCAGCGCGACCAGGTCGCCTTCCTCCGCGGCGCTGATCTTCTGGGTCTCGTGCCCCATCAGGCGGTAGAGGCCGGCGGGCCGCTCACCGCCGATGGACATGCCTTCGGCGATCCGGCCGTGCCAGACGCGGGCCAGGCTGAGCTTGCCCATGTGCGCCTGATGGTAGGTTTTGACCACGGTGGCGACGAACTCGCCGTCGCGCGGGATGCCGAGCCGCTCGGCGCCCAGCGCCGGCTCCGGCGCGTCATGGCGCAGCGTCTTCCACAGCCGGGTGATGCCGTTGCCGTGGCTGGCCGAGCCGAGCAGCACGGGCACGATCAGATCCTGCTGCAGTTCCTTGGTCAGGTAGCCGTAGACCTCTTCGGTCGCCGGGCTCTTGTCCTCGAGCAGCTGCTCCAGCAGGCCGTCGTCGAAGTCGGCCAGCGATTCCAGCAGCTCCTGACGTGCCTCGCCCTCGCGCTCGCGCACCGACTCGGGCATTTCGATCAGCTCGGAGGCCGTGTTCTCGTTGTAGCGATAGGCCCGCTCGCTGATCAGGTCGACAAAGCCGGTCAGGGTCTCGCCGTCGCGGATCGGCACCTGGCGCAGCACCAGTGGCCGCGGCGAGACCCCTTGTAAGGCTTCCAGCAGCTCCTTCACCCGCACGTTGGCCTTATCCATCTTGTTCACGAAGAGAAGATGCGGGATGTGGTAGGTCTCGAAGAACTTGAGGATCGGCGCCAGGGTCAGCGCCCGTTCGGGCTCCGGCTCGGCGACCACGATGCCTATGTCCGCGGCCATCAAGGCATTGCGGCTGTCCTGGCTGAGCTCGACCGAGCCGGGGCAGTCGATGAACGACCAGCGTTCGCCCAGGTAGTCGGCATGGGCGACATTGGGCTCGACGCTCATTTTGCGGGCCCGCGCCTCGGGCGAGCCGTCGCCGACGCTGTTGCCCTCGTCGACCGAGCCCTTGCGCGCGGTAGCGCCGGCCATGCAGAGCAACGCTTCCAGCAGCGTCGTCTTGCCGCTGGTGTAGGGCCCGACAAGCACCGCGCAACGAGGTTTGGATACCGCCTTGGCTGTCATGCCTTCCTCCCTGTGAATCCTGGACTAGGCTTCGTCGCGCCCCGGCCCCAGTCGACCCCGCGATCGCCCCTGCCGCCTCATGAGTTGCTTCATGGTTTCAAAGAATCCCGGCCCCTGGCAACTGAAAAACCCGGGGCAAATGCCCGAATCCGTTAGGGTTAATGCGCAGACCGGCGCCGGAGCGGCGCTAAGCGATTGGCCCGATTGACCGCACAGGACAGCGTGCCAAGGATAGGGTCAAACACCTCGACGGCGCGCTTTTTCTGTTATGATGGCCGCAGCGGGAGGCGGCAGGCCGGCCCGAGCCGGTCTTCTCGCCGCAACAGGCCAGCAAATGGCCATAACAAGAACAGGCCAGACCCGCGGGCAGGCTAGAGGGAGAGATCGTCATGTGTCGAATCTTTGCCGGACAGGACCCGTCAAACTACGCTTGCATCACCCGGTCGGTGCGCCTGGCCGGCCACGCCACCTCGATCCGCCTGGAAGCGGCCTTCTGGGAGATCATCGATCAGATTGCCGAGGCCCAGGGCATGACCACGCCGCGCTTCCTCTCGACCCTCTACGACGAGGTGCTGGAGCTGCACGGCCAGGTGCCCAACTTCGCCTCGCTGCTGCGCTCCGCCTCGATCCAATACCTGCGCAGCACCGACCACGTCATGGCCGAGGCCCGACGCGAGCTGGCCGCGACGGCGGCGGAGTGATCACAACGAAGCCTGGCGCCGCTACGCCGCGCTTCAAGGATGCAGGACGGCAAGACGGTCAGTCCACCTCCCACGGCTTTCGTGCGCGTCGCATGAGATCGCGACTGCCGTGGACTATGGTCAGGATCAGGATGCGCTCGGGTTCGATGAGATAGACGATTCGATAGCCCTGGAAGATCAGCTCGCGGACGCCGTTTCGGCGCGCTTCTGGTACATTGCGGCCAATCTTCGGGAAGTCTTTCAGCTTCGCAACTGCCGCAATGATCCTTTCGGTGAACCGCCGGGCGAAATAGGGCGAATCTTGAGCTATGTAGTCGCGAAGACTTTGCAAATCCGCCACTGCAGTGGCGGACCAGTCAATCCGCATTGCCAAGCAGGCGTCGCCTTACGTCTTCGTGCGGAACCACGCGTCCCTCTTCACCCGCCTTCAAGCCGGCCTCGATCTTCTGCTTTACATAGAGCTCGTACAGAATGTCGTCCCACGAGGCCTCCTCGGGGAGGTCATCGATCAGGCGCTTGGCAGCTTCCCTAACGTCGCCGATGAGACCTTCAGCCCATTCGGCCGCATCCGTCTCCCGCAACCCGCCGGGGGCCATCGCGCGAGAGCCCTCCTCCATCGCCTCGGGCAAGACATGCGGGCGGGCCAGGTCGTTCAGGAAACGGCTGATGTTGCGCCGGCCGATCCGGCGATGCAGCCCTTCGTAGACCTGTTCTTCAACGGTGATCGTCAGCTTGCGTCGCAAGGCTTTGCTCCACGGCTTTATACGTGTAATATACGTATACTCGATGGCGAACGCAAGACCGGCGTTATTGTGCCGGGATGCGGGGCCCGGGCGCGGCAGTGATCGGAAGGAACCGGCAACGTAGTAGCCCACTACCACCATCCAGGCGCGGCATCGGGGTAGCCTTTCCTCCTGTCCCGAGAAAAGCCGCGCTGGAGGTGCCGATGGCGAAGGCCATCCACAGTATGATCCGGGTGCTCGACCTGGATAGATCGATCGACTTCTACGGCAAGGCCTTCGGTCTGAAGGTCGCAAACCGCTTCGATTTCGACAGCTTCGCGCTGGTCTATCTGCGCAACGACGAGAACGACTTCGAGATCGAGCTGACGCTGAACCGGGACCGCACCGAACCCTACACGCACGGCGACGGCTACGGCCACGTTGCGGTCTGCGTCGACGACCTCAAGGCCGAGCACGCGCGCTTTCAGACACTCGGCCTCGCGCCCAACGACATCAAGGAGTTCCACCGCGACGGCGAGTTGATGGCGCGCTTCTTCTTCGTGCAGGACCCGGACGGCTACAAGATCGAGGTACTGGAGCGGCACGGCCGCTATCAATAGCGCCCGCCGGGCGCATCTGCGGGCCGGCACGCCGGCTCGCACAACAACGAAAAGAATTCGTATCAGGAGGAAACGTCCCATGAGTAGAAGCGGCATGAATCGCCGCCAGTTCCTGCACACCAGCGGGCTGGCGGCGGCCGGTGCGGCGGCGGTCGCATCGGGTGCGGTGCTGATGGCACCGGACGGCGCCTGGGCGCTGCAGCTCGGCACCCTGGGCGAGCACGAGGGCCAGACCCTGGTGGTCATGACCCGGCGCCTCTATCCGCACAAGACCCTCTCCGACATGTACTACGCCGGCGTGGTCGGCGCGCTCGACGCCGAGTCCAAGGACAACGCCGAGACCGCGGGACTGCTCAAGAGCGGCGTCGCCGATCTTGATCAGGCGCGCGGCATCAAGTGGCTCGACCTCTCCGAGGGCAACCAGCTCGCGGTGCTGAAGGAGCGGCAGGACAGCGCCTTCTTCCAGAAGGTGCGCGGCACCACGGTGGTGGCGCTCTACAACAATCCCCTGGTCTGGCGCCACTTCGGCTACGAGGGCGCGTCCTACGACTTCGGCGGCTATATCGACCGCGGCTTCGACGACCTGAACTGGCTGGCGCGGCCCGACCTCGAGGCCAGCCCGGCCAAGTTCAGCGGCTAGGGGAGGCGCGCACCATGGCTTACGATCTCAGCGACGATTCGGTCGTCGTCGTCATCGGCTCCGGAGCCGGCGGCGGCACGCTCGCCAACGAGCTGTGCCAGAAGGGCATCCCGGTGGTGCTGCTGGAGGCCGGCGCCCGCCACTCGATCGAGGACTTCGTCAACGACGAGTGGAATTCCTTCGGCCAGCTGTCCTGGCTCGACAAGCGCACCACTTCGGGCAGCTGGCGGGTCGCCAAGGACTTCGCCGGCCTGCCGGCCTGGATCTGCAAGACGGTCGGCGGCTCGACAACGCATTGGGCCGGCGCCTCGCTGCGCTTTCAGGAGCACGAGTTCAAGGTCAAGACGCACTACGGCGACATCGCCGGGGCCAACCTGCTGGACTGGCCGCTCAACCTGCAGGACCTCGAGCCCTATTACGACAAGGCCGAGGACAAGCTGGGCGTGACCCGCACCCACGGCATCCCCGGCCTGCCCGGCAACAACAACTTCAAGGTCATGTACGCAGGCGCCAAGCGGCTCGGCTACAAGGGCGTGCACACCGGGCGCATGGCGATCAACAGCCAGCCGCGCGACGGCCGCTCGCACTGCCTGCAGATCGGCTTCTGCTTCCAGGGCTGCAAGTCGGGCGCCAAGTGGTCGACGCTCTACACCGAGATCCCCAGGGCGGAGGAGACCGGCAAGCTCGACCTCAGGCCGCAGTCGCAGGCGCTGCAGATCCAGCACGACGACAGCGGCAAGGTGACCGGCGTGCTCTACGCCGACAAGGACGGCAACCAGCAGCTCCAGAAGGCGCGCGCCGTCTGCGTCGCCGGCAACTCGATCGAGACGCCGCGCCTGCTGCTCAACTCGGCCTCGGCCAAGTTCCCGGACGGCCTGGCCAACGCCTCCGGCCAGGTCGGCAGGAACTACATGCGGCACATGACCGGCTCGGTCTACGCCGTGTTTGACAAGCCGGTGAACATGTTCCGCGGCACCACCATGGCCGGCATCATCACCGACGAGTCGGGCAACGATCCGGCGCGCGGCTTCGTCGGCGGCTACGAGATGGAGTCCCTGTCGCTCGGCCTGCCCTTCATGGCCGCCTTCCTCGATCCCGGAGCCTGGGGCAGCGACTTCGCCAGCGCCATGGACCTCTACGAGAACATGGCCGGCATGTGGCTGGTCGGCGAGGACATGCCGCAGGAGTCGAACGCCATCACCCTGCACCCGGAAGAGAAGGACCAGTACGGCCTGCCGGTGCCCAACGTGCACTTCGACGACCACGCCAACGACCTGGCCATGCGCAACCACGCCTACAAGCAGGGCGCGGCGGTCTACGAGGCGGCCGGCGCGTTGCGCAGCTTCGAGACGCCGCCCTATCCCTCGACCCACAACCTCGGCACCTGCCGCCAGTCGGCCAAGCCCGAGGACGGCGTCTGCAACGCCTTCGGGCAGGCGCACGACGTGGCCAATCTCTTCATCTCGGACGGCAGCCAGTTCACCACCGGCGCGGCCGAGAACCCGACCCTGACCATCGTCACCCTGGCGATCCGCCAGGCCGACTACATAGCCGACAAGCTGGGCAAGAACGAGATCTAGACGACCGTCTCCCTGCTCACACCTGGCCCCGGGCCGCATGCGCCGGGGCCATTTTCTTTGGGAGCATGTCAGGGGCTGCGTGCACCAAAGAAGGGGACACCAAATAAGGGGACAGTATACTTAATTCGATCCCATTGAGGGAAATAGGGAGATAAGGGGACAGTATACTTAATTCGATCCCATTGGATGGCCAGATGGCGCCCTCAGCCATGCCTACGGCGCAGGTCGCGAATTAAGTATACTGTCCCCTTATTTCCTTCGCACCACCCAACGCATAGGGCTCCAGCGCCGCGTAGACCGCGGCACTTTCCGGCGTGGCGACGCCGAGCTCGCGGCCGAGGCGGACGACGGCGCCGGTCAGCCAGTCGAGCTCCAGGCGGCGGCCAGCCTCGAGGTCGAGCAGCATGGAGGGCTTCATCTCGGCCGGCAGGCCGGCGATCATCGCCAGGGTCTTGTCCTCGGTGTCGGGCGCCAGCGCCACGCCCTTGGCGCGGCCGACCGCTGCCGCCTCGGCCACCAGGGCCTCGAGCTGACGGCGGCGCGCCGGGTCGGCCAGCACGGTGCCGAGCGGCGCGCGGTGCAGGCTGCAGGCCCCGGCCATGGGCGCCAGCAGCACGAACTTGCGCCAGATGTCGACCTTGATGTTGGACGAGGCCCGCGCCTCGATGGCGCCGGCCGACTCGCAGGCGGCGAGCAGGCCGTCCTGGCGCCACGACGGCGCGCCGTCCAGCTCGCCGACGACGATGCGGGCCAGGCGGCCGACGTGCAGGATCACGCCGGGCTCGGCGATGTGGGCCGAGATCTGCGCCACGCCGCCCATGACGTGCTGCGGCCCGAGGGCGCCGGCCAGGAGCTCCTCGGCGGCGACGCCGTTCTGCAGCGAGATGACGCCCGTGTCGTGCGCCAGCAATCGCCGCGCCAGCTCAATTGCCGGCTCGGTGTCCCACAGCTTGACGCAGAGCAGCACGACGTCGCAGAGGCCGATTTCGAGCGGGTCGTCCAAGACCTTGGGCTTTTCGATGTGGATATCGCCGAGCGGCGAGCGCACGCGCAGCCCCTTGGCCTCCATGGCGGCGCGATGCGCGCCGCGCGCGACGAAGGTGACGTCGTTGCCGTCGGCCGCCAGGCGCGCGCCGAAATAGCCGCCGACCCCGCCAGCCCCGATAATGCAGATCTTCATGAGTCTCTCGCGGCGTCGCCTACTGCAGCGCCTCGCAGGCGCGCTTGATGCGCTTGCAGGCCTCTTCCAGGTCTTCGGTCGCGGTAGCGTAGGAGATGCGGAAGTAGGGCGACAGGCCGAAGGCCTCGCCCTGCACCGCGGCCACGCCCTCGGCCTCCAGCAGGTAGGTGACGAAGTCGCCGTCCGACTGGATGGTCTTGCCGTCGGGCGTCTTCTTGCCGATCGCGCCGGCGCATGAGGGATAGACGTAAAAGGCGCCCTCCGGCCGGTGGCAGCTGAGACCGGGACAAGTGTTGAGCATGTCGACCACCAGGTCGCAGCGCTGCTTGAAGACCTCGTTGTGCTCGGCGATGAAGTCCTGCGGGCCGGAGAGCGCCTCGACCGCCGCCGCCTGGCTGATCGACGAGGGGTTGGATGTGCTCTACGACTGCACCCTGGCCATGGCCTTGATCAGCGCGGCCGGACCGCCGGCATAGCCGATGCGCCAGCCGGTCATGCAATAGGCCTTGGAGACGCCGTTCACCGTCAGGGTGCGCTCCTTCAGCGCCGGCTCGACCTGCGCCGGGGTGACGAACTGAAAGCCGTCGTAGACCAGGTGCTCGTACATGTCGTCGGTCATGACCCAGACCTGCGGATGGCGCAGCAGCACGTCGGTCAGCGCCTTCATCTCGGCCCGGCTGTAGGCCGAGCCGGTCGGGTTCGAGGGGCTGTTGAGGATGATCCACTTGGTCTTGGGCGTAATCGCCGCTTCCAAGTCCTCGGGCAGCAGCTTGAAGTGGTTGTTCTGCGAGCAGGGCACGGCGGCCGGCTCGCCCTCGGCCAGCAGCACCATGTCGGGATAGGAGACCCAGAAGGGCGCCGGGATGATGACCTCGTCGCCGGGGTTCAGCGTCGCCACTAGCGCGTTGTAGAGCACCTGCTTGCCGCCTGTGCCGACGGTGATCTGCTCCGGCGTGTAGTCGAGCCCGTTCTCGCGGCGGAACTTCTCGCTGATCGCCGCCTTGAGCTGGGGCGTTCCGTCGACCGCCGTGTACTTGGTCTCGCCCTTGCGAATTGCGGCGATCGCCGCCTCCTTGATGTTGTCCGGCGTGTCGAAGTCCGGCTCGCCGGCGCCCAGGCCGATCACGTCGCGGCCGGCCGCCTTCAGCTCGCGCGCCTTGGTCGAGACGGCGATGGTCGGCGAGGGTTTGATGCGCGACAGGCGCTCGGCGATCATGGACACGGGCGTCTTGGCTCCCTGAGGGGGTGGTCTGGCCGCGCGGACTTGCCGGCCTTCGGCGCACGGTAGTCGAGCCCCGGCGGGCTGGCAACGCCCAGCCACTCCCTGGGCGCGCCCCGATCCCGCCGCAAAGCATCACGGAAATGCCCCTTTTCCGCGCCCTTGCCGCCGCCAGCCGGCGCTGCACTGGACGCGGTCCCGACGCGAGGACCGCGCAAACGTGCAAAACGGGGGTTTCCATGATCAGCAAGTCACCGACTGCGACACCGCGGCCGAACTTCCTTCCCCACCGAAGCCGCGAGATGGCGCGCGGCTCCCTGGTCGCCCTGGTCACCACGCTGGGGTTCGGTCTACTGGTGCTGCTCATTCTGGCACTGCTGCTGCCCGAGGCGATCCGACCGGTGCGCGGCGCGCCCCTGTCACCGGGCGCCCATCCCAGCGAGCCGCCGATCGCCGGCCTGTACTTCGACAGCGGCCGCGAGGGCGCCCTCTTCGAGGCGCCGCTGCAGAGCAGCGACGTGCAGATCGACGTCAGCGGCGAGATCGCCCGCGTCACCCTGCGCCAGCGCTTCCAAAATCCCTCGCCGGTCTGGCTCGAGGGCATCTACGTCTTCCCGCTACCGGAGCGCTCCGCGGTCGACCGCCTGGTCATGACGGTCGGCGAGCGGCGCATCGAGGGCCGGATCATGGAACGGGCCGAGGCTCGCCGGGTCTACGAGGCGGCGGCCGCGCAGGGCCAGCGGGCCAGCCTGCTCGACAGCGAGCGGCCGAACGTCTTCGTCACCTCTGTCGCCAACGTCGGGCCGGGCGACGAGATCGTGGTGGAGATCCAGTACCAGGACAAGACCGCCTTCGCCGACGGAAGCTACAGCCTGCGCTTTCCTATGGTGGTGGCACCGCGCTACACGCCGCTGCCGCAGGTGCCGGGCGTGCGCGCGCCGCAGCCGCTCCTCAATGGGCCTAGGGGCGTGCAGCCGATCGCCTCGCCCGGGGCAGAAGCGCCGGCCGCGCCGGAGCGAGGCCGCGACCGCTTCGGCCCGGTGCGCCATCCCGACGAGGGGCCGGCCAACCCGCTGTCGCTGGTGGTGCGACTCGACGCCGGTTTCGCGCCCGAGGAAATCGAGAGCCTCTATCACCCGGTCGAGGTCGAGGCGCTCGACGCACGAAG